>DATFQY010000161.1:0-2006 GCA_035263845.1 Thermoanaerobaculia bacterium
CAGTTCGCGCGCAAATTCGTCGTCGCGCAGGACCCTAAGGCGAAGATCACAACCTGGCCCGCCGGGGTAAGGGAGGCGGTGAAGGCGGGGAAAGTGATGCTCGGGATGACCAAGGAGCAGGTTATCGTCTCCCTCGGCTACCCGCCCCTTCACCAGACGCCCTCGCTCGACGCTCCGCAATGGAAATTCTGGCTGACGCGGGTTGGCACCTTTCTCGTCGTGTGGGACGACAAGGGCCGGGTCAAGGAAGTGATCGGGGACCCGGTCGTGCGCTCCACCGTCCTGCTCGAAGGTAAGAAGTAGGGCGACGGGCCCGGGCTTGCGCGCTCCCGGATTCCGGGAGGATCGCGATAGGCGCCCTCGTTGCACCGCCAAAGACGCGACACAGTTCATAGGACCGATGCGGCCGATACCCCACCGACGTGACGAAGCTCACTGTTCGCCCCCGGGACCTGGCCGCTCGGGGCCGGACTCGATTAGAGTTGTAGGTCCAAGAAAGTCCAGGCCTTTTGCCACAGGAGGCAGCCAATGGCATCCAAACAAGGGACGCATCTATTGCGGATCGGGCTAGCGGCGCTCGGTCTCGTTTTCGCGCCGGTGCAGGCACAGGGGCCGGCCAAGGCCCCGGCGCAGGCACAGGGGCCGGTCAAGGCCCCGGCGCAGGCGCAGGGTCCGGTGCAGACCGCAGCTCAGGCTCCGGCCCCGACAGCAGGACAGGCTCCGGCTCAGCCGGCGGTTCCGACGCAGCTCCTCCCGCTGGTCGGGACGTCGCCGACCGACATCATCGTCGGCCACGTATCGGGCTACACCGGTCCGGTCGCGTCGGACGCGATCGAGATCGGCCAGGGCGGGGAGCTGTACTTCGACGCCCTCAACGATCGGGGCGGCCTCGACGGCCGGAAGGTGCGCCTCCTCCGGGTGGACGACAACTTCAAGCCCGATAACACGGTCAAGCTGATCGGGGAGATGAAGGGCAAGGCCGTCGCGCTGCTTCCCACGACCGGCAGCGCCAACGGCGCGGCGCTCATCAAGGCGAACGTCCTCGAGATCCCGCTCGTCGGGACGATCCCGAGCCCCGATCTGTTCCGGAGTCCGATCAACAAGAACATCTTCCACATCCGGGCGAGCGACACCCAGCAGACCGAGAAGATCCTCGAGCAGCTGATCACCGTCGGCATGACGAACATCGGCATCTTCGTGCCCAACAATCCGTTCGGCGAGCAGGCGACCAAGCAGGTCGAGGCCTACCTCGTGAGCCGCGGCTTGAAGCTCGCGGTGAACGCCGTGTACCTCCTCGCCGGGCCGAAGGCCGACGTCGCTCCCGGGCTGAAGGCGCTCGAGGGCAAGACCTATCAGGCGCTCATCTTCTTCGGGCCGCCCAAGTCGGTCGCCACCGGGATCGCAGCGGTGAAAAAGAGCGGCGATACCGCCCTGCTGTACGCGCTGTCCTACGCGGATTCGAAATACGTCATCGAGGCGGCCGGGCTCAAGCTCGCGCACGGCGTCGCGATCTCGCAAGTGATGCCCAACCTGAGCACCCGCACCATGCCGCTCGTCAAGGCGTTCCACGAGGACTGGTCGAAGTACGCCAAGACCAAGGACGCGCCGACGTACTTCCACATCGAGGGCTACATCGCGGCCAGGGTCATCGTCGAGGCGATTCGCAAGACCAAGGACGCTTCCCCCGATGGCGTCCGGCGCGGGCTGGAGCAGCTGCGCGGCTTCGACCTCGGCGGATACATCGTCGACTTCTCGCCCACGAACCACCAAGGGTCCAGGCACGTCGATCTCTCGGTGATCGGGGGCTCGGGCAGGTTGGTCTACTAGCGCGCGTCCCTCCCGCGAGGAGGGCGCGCTGCCCGCCTACTCGGCCTTGATTCCTGCTTCGCGGATGATCTTGCCCCAGCGCGCGTAGTCCTCGCGGACGAGCTCGGCGAACGCCTCCGGCGAGGTGGTCGTCACGTCGATCCCGATCGCGGCGAAGCGTGCCTTGACCTCCGGTGCCT
>DATFQY010000162.1:0-36666 GCA_035263845.1 Thermoanaerobaculia bacterium
ATGGGCATGTGACCGGCGGATCCTGAGTTGAGGAGGTACGACCATGGATCTGAACAAGCGGTCGTCATTGATCGAATCGGTGTTCGCCGGAGGCGGCGAGATGGGCGCTCGCATGCGCGCGTTCGACTGGTCGACGACCGCGCTCGGCGCAGTGGAGCAGTGGCCGCAATCGCTGAGAATCTGTGTACGCATCATGTTGGCCGCCGGGTATCCCTTCTCCATCTTGTGGGGGCCCGACTACATCAATCTGTACAACGATGCGCAACGGGAAATGTACGGAGCAAAGTTTGCCACCGCGTTGGGTAGCAGGATTCGGGACATCTGGCCCGAAGCGTGGGATTCCATGGCACCGATCTACGACAGGGTCCTGAGGGAAGGTCAGGCCTTCACCACTCTCGGTGACCATCCAGCCTGGCTTAATCGGCATGACTTCCTCGAAGAGTGCTACTTCGCGCTGTCGTGCAGCCCCATTCCGGATGACAGCGGTCACATTGGCGGGGTGTTCGTCACCGGGATGGAGACGACGCGACGCGTGATCGAAGAACGACGCCTGCAGGTGATCCGCGACCTCGCATCCAGAACAGCAGAAGCCCGATACGAGGACGAGGTCTGGCGCGCCGGCGCGGCAACTCTCGGGGAACATCGCCTCGCCGTCCCGTTCGCATTCCTTTATGCCTGCCGGCCCGGAGAAGGGAACGCATCTCGGGTAGGCCCCGTCGTTGCACCCGATACGCTGGATCCTCCGGTGATCGACTGCACCCGGCAGAACCTCTGGGGATTCGACGTTGCATTGCCCAAAGAAGGTCTCGTGGTCGAAGTCGGCGAGCGGGCATCGCTACTCTCGACCACCGATTCGCCGGTGCCTCTGAAAAACGCCGCGGTTCTGCCGATTCGATTCCGTGAGGACAGCAATGCGGTGGGATTCGCGGTCCTTGGAATCCATCCGGGCCGGCCGTTCGACGAGACCTACCGCCAATTCCTGCATCGGATCGCCGAACAGATTGCCATCGGGCTGGCCAGCGCTCGGGCGTACGAGCAGGAGCGGCAGCGGGCAGACGCGCTGGCGGAAATCGATCGCGCCAAGACCGCGTTCTTCAGCAACGTCAGCCACGAGTTTCGGACCCCTCTCGCGCTGATGCTCGGTCCACTCGAGGAAGTATTGCCGGACGCGCGCGAGCGACTGAGTCCCGAGCGTCACGAGCAGCTGGCCACGGTGCGCCGGAACGCGCTCCGGTTGCTCAAGCTCGTGAATACGCTTCTGGATTTCTCGCGTATTGAGGCAGGCCGTGCGCAAGCCGTGTACGAGCCGACAGACCTCGCGCGCGTCACCGCGGAGATCGCGAGCGTATTCCGTTCGGCAATGGAGAATGGCGGCCTGCGGTTCTCGGTCGAATGCGAGCCGATCGTCGAACCCGTCTACGTCGACCGTGACATGTGGGAGAAGGTCATCTCGAACCTTCTCTCGAACGCGTTCAAGTTCACATTCGAGGGCGGCGTCACGATCACGTTGAAATCCGAGAACGGCATGGTCGAACTGCAGGTTCGCGATACAGGCGTCGGCATTCCCGAGGACCAGCAGGAGCGCGTGTTTGATCGCTTTCACCGGATCGAGGGCGCGCAGGCGCGGACGTACGAAGGCTCGGGGATCGGACTCGCGTTTGTTCAGGAACTGGTAAGACTAAATGGCGGCCACGTGCGAGTGCAGAGCGGGGTCGGTCAAGGCAGCACGTTCACGGTCACGTTGCCGCTCGGCACGGCGCATTTGCCGGCGGAGCGCGTTCAGGCCCCCCGGTTCCTCGAGCGGACAGGAATCGGAGCCGACGCGTATGCCGAGGAGGCACAGCGGTGGTTGAGCGACGACCGGGGTACGGCCAATGGAACGATGATTGCCGAGCCGGGGACGCCGCCGCCGTTTTCGCCGGAGTCGCAACCGACAGGGAAACGCGAATTGATTATCGTGGCCGACGACAACGCCGACATGCGGCAATACCTCAGGCGCCTGCTGGGCGGCGCCTATGAGGTGCACGCGGTCTCGGACGGCAGCCAGGCGCTGGAAGTGGCACGGCGATTGAGGCCCGCGCTGCTGCTGGTCGACGTGATGATGCCGCGCCTGGATGGATTCGGCGTGCTGCGAGCTGTACGCGATGACACAGCACTCGCCGGCATGCCGGTCATCCTGCTCTCCGCGCGGGCGGGCGAAGAGTCCCGCCTCGAGGGACTTCATGCAGGCGCTGACGATTATCTTGTGAAGCCGTTTACGTCGCGGGAGCTTCTGGCGCGTGTCGAAACGCACTTGAAAATGGCGACTCTCCGCCGCGACATGGGGGAACGCGAAGAGCGACTTCGCATGGAAGCGGAGCTCGAGCGCGCGAAGCTGCGTGCGAGCGAGGAGCTGCTGGTCGAGACGAGCCGCCTGTACCGTCAGCTTCAGGGTCGTGAAGCGAAGATCCGGCGGTTGGTCGACGCCAACGTCGTCGGAATCTGCTTCTGGGATCTCGAGGGGCGGATTCTCGAGGCCAATGATGCGTTTCTCCGCGTGATCCAGTACGGCCGCGAAGATCTCCTCTCGGGCACGGTGCGCTGGACAGAATTGACGCCGACGGAATGGCGCGAGCGCGACGAAAGCGCGATGGCCGAGATCGAGGCCACGTCGACCGTTCAGCCGTACGAAAAGGAGTTCTTCCGGAAGGATGGTAGCCGCGTCCCCGTACTGGCCGGCGGTGCGCTATTTGAAGAAGGAGGGAAAGAAGGTGTCGCATTCGTACTCGATCTGAGCGAGCAAAAGCGGGCTGAAGCTGAGATCAGGGCGCTGAAGGAGCAGCTCTATAAAGAGAATCTCGTGCTGCGAGACGAGGTGGATCGAACCTCGATGTTCGAGGAGATCGTTGGAACGTCGCAGGCGCTTCAGCCAGTGCTCGCGCGCGTGTCGAAAGTTGCCCGCACCGACTCCACCGTCCTGATTACCGGCGAGACCGGCACGGGCAAGGAGCTCGTTGCGCGCGCGATCCATCGGCGGTCGGCGCGCGCCGCCCGCACCTTCGTGAGCGTGAACTGCGCGGCGATTCCTCGCGAGCTCATCGCGTCGGAGCTCTTCGGGCACGAGAAAGGGGCATTCACCGGGGCGACGCAGCGGCGCCTCGGCCGCTTCGAGCTCGCGCACGGCGGGACCATCTTTCTTGACGAAATCGGTGACCTTCCCATGGAGACTCAGGTCGCGTTGCTCCGGGTCCTGCAGGAGCGCGAGTTCGAGCGAGTTGGAGGGACCGCATCGGTTCGGGTCGATGTGCGCGTGATCGCCGCGACGAACCGCGACCCGCAGGCCGCGGTCGAGGCGGGTACGTTCCGCAGCGACCTCTTCTACCGTCTGAACGTGTTTCCGATTACGGTGCCGGCCCTTCGTGAGCGGGCCGACGATATTCCGCTGCTGGTCGAGTACTTCATCGATCGCTACGCACGGAAATCAGGCCGAACGTTCCGGCGGGTCCAGAAACGGACGCTCGATCATCTGATTTCCTACCCGTGGCCGGGCAACGTCCGGGAACTGCAGAACGTGATCGAGCGGTCCATGATCGTTTGTGACTCGGACGAATTCATCGTCGATGAGAGCTGGTTGTCGACCACTCCCGATACGGCGTGTCGTCGGCTGTCCAATACCCTCGCCCATCACGAGAAAGCGATCATCGAAGGCGCCCTGCGCGCGAGCGGTGGGCGCGTCTTCGGCCCATCGGGAGCGGCGTCGCGGCTCGGCATAGCGCGGTCGACGCTCGAATCGAAGATCCGAGGCCTCGGCATCGACAAGAATCGTTTTCGCCCGCGACCGACGAACCGGTAGTCGTCCCTCCGCCGTCCGGCGCTTCACCAATTGGCGAAATGTCGGCCAGTCAATACGACCCCCTGGCGCTTTAGATCCAGCATCTTCGCGCTGGCGTCGCGATTGCTCTTCACTTCGGTCCCGATGTTGAAGATCCGGCGAACCGCGAATGGCGACGTCGTGTTGACCGTGAGCGGTCGCCTCGGCAAGGACAACCTCCGCGAGCTCTCCGACCTGCTCGAGGGAGAGCGAACGGGCCGTCCCGTTGCGCTGGACTTGAAGGACGTGGTTCTCGTGGATCGGGACATCGTCCGGTTCCTTCAAACGTGCGAACGCGACGGCATCGAGCTTCGCAACTGTCCGCCGTTCATCCGGTCATGGATGACGCGAGAAGCGGAGACGGCATGAGCCGGCATCGAATCGCGATCGCAGGCTACGGGATCACGCCCGCGGCGATGGGCGCCCGGCACTCCTGAGGAACTCGAAAGCAGGCCAAGTGCTCGCATATCGACTCTCGAAGGCGCAGGCGGCGCCGGGGTTTCAGCAGGTCCCCGACCCGCACGCGGGGCCTGGCCAGGTCGTGGTCAGGGTCGCCGGCTCCGGCCTGTGCCATACGGACTTCACGGTCATCTCGCGCGAGCAGAGCTACTGGAAGGACCAGCCGCCGCCTTTCACGCTCGGGCACGAGATCGCCGGATGGGTGGAAGAGGTTGGAACCGGAGTGACCAAGTTCCATCCCGGTGACGCGGTCGCAGTCAATCCGTCGTGGGGGAGCTGCGGGCGCTGCCACATGTGCCGTTCCGGGGAAGAGAACCATTGTCTGTACCAGAAGGCGATTCGCGCTCCCGGTGTCGGTTACGACGGAGGACACGCGCCCTACGTTTTCGTACCCGAGGAGAGGTTTCTCGTTCCCATCGGTGACCTCGATCCGGTTCTGGCCGCGCCGCTCACGGACGCTGGCATCACGACGTACACCGCCATCAAGCCGGCGCTTCCTCACATCTGGCCGGGGAGCGCCGTGGTCGTGATCGGAGTCGGTGGCCTGGGCCTCTATGCCGTCCAGTTCCTCCGGCTGCTGACCGGCGCGCGAGTGATTGCCGTCGACTCGACGGAAGCCCGGCTGAATCTGGCTCGCGAGTACGGCGCCGACGACGTCGTCTCGAGCGGTCCGGAAGCCGCCGCCCGAATTCGTGACCTCACTAACGGGATCGGGGCGTCGTTCGTCCTGGACTGCGTGGGGATCAACCCGACTCTCGTGACCGGGGTCGGCGCCCTCTCGTGGGGCGGACGTTTGGTGATGGTCGGTGCCGGTGGCGGATCCGTTCCGTTCGACTTCTTCAAGGTCCCGCCCGGCTCGCAGCTCGCAACGAGTTTCAACGGAGGCAGCATCGCGTTGATGGAGGTCGTCGCGATGGCTGCTTTCGGGAGACTCAGAGTCCTCGTCGACCGCTATCCCCTCCGGGACGCGAAGAAGGCATACGACGATTTCGAGCACGGACGTCTGGTCGGTCGCGCCGTGCTCATCCCCGGAGCATCAAAGGATGCCGACCGCGAGCCGATAACCTCACGCCGCGCAGCGGTGTCTGCCGGGGCGTCAGTGTGACCGATGAGTTGTAACGACGGAGCACCACTGGTTGAAAGGAGAAAGGAGACCATGACGATGCAGACGCAAAAGGGGACGACCGCCGCACCAAAGCCGATTCAGAACGTCGAGGAGAAGCTTCAGAAGCTGCGGGAAATCTACGCCGGCGCACCAGAGTTAGGTCGCGTTGCGCTCGAAAGGATGATGCCGGAGCTGGAAACGGCCGTGCGGTTGGCGCCGAAAGCTACTACCGCCGGCCGAATTGGCATCCGCCAGGGCAAAGTCTCTGAATTCCTCTTGATCTTCAAGCTCAGGCCAGGCGGGGCGGATCGGCTCCGGGCTCTCCTCGGCGTCCTGGGCGGCAACTTCCAGGGCGCGGACGCCGTCGGCACGGTGCACGACATGCGCTTCGTGCTCCTCGACAACGATACCAAGCTCCTGTTCGCTACGGCGTTTGACGGGGACTGGGATCCCTATATCGCGGACTTCTCCACGAAGATTCCGGATCCGCTCGACGTGTTGTTCTGCGATTGTGAGGGCTATCCGGGCATGCACAGTCCGAAGGTGGGGGAGTATCTCCTGAGCCACCAGGTCCAGGCGGATGGCTGGTATGTCGCCAATCCGAACCTGACCGTCGCGGAGACCCGAAGGCTCGAAAAGATCGGCAAGGCCGTCGACGAGTTTCTCGACAAGGTCGGCTAGCGCTCGCGCCATGTCGACTCTCGAGGAAACCGCGGCCGGCGCGCCCCCGGCGCAAGCGCTCGCGTTGGAACTGCACGAGATCCAGGCGACCGTCCTCCGGCACCGGCCGGCTCCGTACTTCGGCGCTCATGTGCTCTTACGCATCGACGATGCTCGGGCCGGCCGCGAATTGGTCCGCAGGCTCATGCCTCATGTCGACTCCGCCGCGAGCTGGTGGAGACCCGCCAATGCCTGGCTGTCGGTCGCTATCAGCTATGCAGGCCTCCGGGCGCTCGGGGTCCCGGACGATTCTTTGCAGAGCTTTTCCGAGGCTTTCCGTGTCGGGATGGCGGCGCGGGCCCGCCAGCTTGGGGATGAAGGCGTCAACGCACCCAGCAATTGGGAGGCACCGTTCGGCACGGGGCAGGTCCACATCGGATTGAGTGCATTCAGCGACTCCGAGGAAAAGTGGGGGCGCGTCCTCGCTTTCGCCCGCGAGCAATACGAGCGGATGCCGGGCGTTCACCTTCTGGCCGTCCAGGACTTCGGTTTCCAGCCGGGCGATCTGAACTCGCTGGGCTACAAGGACGGCATCGACCAACCGGCTATCGAGGGGAGCGGCGTCGACTCCCTGCCCGGCCAGGGGCCTCTCATCAAGGCCGGGGAGCTCATTCTCGGATACCCGGGCGAGGCCGGCGTTCCGTTGCCGATGCCGCAGCCCGACGTGCTCGGCCGCAACGGCACCTACGTCGGGTATCGCAAGTACCAGTCCCGGGTCGGCGCGTTCAATCGCTTCCTCCGGGCGCACGCAAGCACCGAGGAAGAACGGGAGCTGCTCGCGGCGAAGCTCGTCGGTCGTTGGCGCAGCGGCGCTCCGCTGATTCTGGCGCCGGACGTCGACGATCCCGCCCTGGGCAAGGACCCGCGGCGGAACAACGACTTTGATTACGCGAAGGACCCGTTCGGCCGTCAGGCGCCGCTCGGGTGCCACATCCGGCGCATGAATCCGCGGGACACGAAGCTCACCCGTCTCACCGACGTGAACATCCACCGGCTCATCCGGCGCGGGACCACGTATGGACCACCCTACGATGCGAACGCGGTCTCGGAAGCGGACGACGAAGTCCCGCGCGGCGCCATCTTCCTTTTCATCAGCGCGAAGGCGATGGCCACGATCGAGTTCCTGCAACAGGAGTGGATCAACGACGGCAATTTCATCGGGGCGGGCGACGAGCGCGACCCGATCATCGGGCTGCAAGAAAAAGACGCGACATTCACCATCCCAAGGGACCCCGTGAGGCACCGCATCCACGGGATCGAGACATTCCATGTGCTGCGCGGCGGCGAGTATTTCTTCATGCCGAGCTTGTCGGCCTTGAAGTGGATCGGGAATCTCGAGGAAAGAGGCTCGATCGAGCAGAAGGAGCGCTGACCGATGCCACAGGATTTCGTCCGCTATACGCCTCAGATCGAGAACATCGATCCGGATCTCGATCGGCTCCTGGAAAGGATCATCGGCTTCTGGGAAGAGAAGGTCCGCGAATCTCCGGTGGCCGAGGGCAGTGGACGAGCCCTTCGCGGCGCACACGCGAAGACGTTCGGCGTGGCCAGAGCGGAGCTCCAGATACTGCGCATCGTGCCGCCGGCATACGCGCAGGGGATCTACGCCCGGCCAGGCCGCCACTCCGCGTTGCTCCGGTTCTCCAGCTCCTCCACACATCTGGGGGCGGACGCCACCCTCGGAGGCGTCGTGGGATGTGCCATGAAGATCTTCGATGTTTCGGGATCGAAGCTTATGGATGACGAGCCGGACTCGTCCACCTTCGACCTCGTGCTCAAGAGCAATCCCATATTCGTGGCCAATACGGCGAGGCACTATCTGATGATCCAGGAAGTCGGCAACGACCTGCCCAAGTACTTGGCGCGCGGCAAGACGGGATTGCACGAGCTGCTCACGGATTTCCTCACCGGCAAGGGCACGTTCGAGCAGTCCGACTGGGCATGGGACGAGTTGCTCGCGTTCCTCAAACTGTCGCAGACGCCGGTCCGCAACCCGATGTTGTCCACGTACTGGAGCATGGGTGCGGTTCGTCATGGTGACTACGTCGCTAAGATCCGCCTCGCGCCCGCCATGGAGAACACTGCGCGGGTGATCCATCAGGAGCTCGACCTGCGCGACCGGCCAGACGTCTTCTATCCGACCCTGGCGGACGAACTGCAAGCCAACGCCTTCGATTTCGACCTGCAGGTCCAGCTGTGCACCGATCTCGGGGCGATGCCGGTCAATGAGACGACGGTCGAGTGGCCGGAAAAGCTTTCTCCCTTCGTGACTGTCGGACGGGTCCATGTCCCGCGACAGGACATTTCCGGGACCTTGACTTCCGAAAGGGCGGATGCGCTCGCGTTCAACGCGTGGCGGGTCACCGAGGAGCACAGGCCGCTCGGCGAAATCATGCAGACGCGACGGATCTACAGCGCGTCAGTCAGGATGCGCCGGACGATCAATCACCAGCCGCAGACCGAGCCCGCGAGTGCGGACGAGGTACTGCCCTCCCCGGCTTAGGGCTCCTGCGAGAAGGCAGGGTCGTGTTGCGAAGCCGGCCTAGCCGACGGATGCCTCCCGGGAGAGGGCTTCTTTGACCTTTCCCACGTCCGATCCTTCTCCGGCTCCTTCATAAAAGGACAGGTCCTCGTCGATTCCGACCAGCCGGAGACATTGACCCCCGGGAGCCTGGAAGTAGAGGTGAGGGTCCGGAAGCTCGAGTTTTCCTGACGAGACCGGACTCAATGATCGTTCGTCTCATTTCGTCCGATACCTTCGTCTAATTGAATCGCGACTCGCCGTGAGCCACGGTCTTTACCTTGGCAGCGCCACGGGGATATCGAGTCGCTAACAATTCGCACGGATGAAGCCGTCCTCTTTGCTCAAATCGATAGCGAGGGAGGCTTCCATGGCATCGGAGACCGTCAATTTCTACCTTCTCCAGGATCTGGAGGACAAAAGCAGGACGGCGCGCCTGGCCAACAGTGATCTCTCCGCGCTTCGCGCCGTTTGAAGTTCTTTCTGGACAACGAGGAGTGGCTGAACCGTTGGGCGCATCGCTATTAAGAGCCCGGTGTCCGTGCTCTCGCCGAGGAGCTCCGCCGCTTGCCCTGGCGCGCGAGGGGCAGCGAATCCCAGAAGAAATGAGGTTCTAGAAGAGAGGAGGCATGCCCATGAAGGTCTCTCGGAGCCGGGTCGCAGCGTTTGTCTCGATAGCCCTGTTGGCCTCCGCCGTCGGCGCCGCCCCGCCGCAGGGAGTCAAGAACATCGTCCTGGTCCACGGGGCTTTCGTGGATGGCTCGAGCTGGTTCAGGGTGATTCCGATCCTGCAGGCCGCGGGCTACAACGTCACGGCTGTGCAGATTCCCCTGACATCGCTTGCGGACGACGTCGCGACGACGCAGCGCGAGCTGGCGAGGCAGGATGGTCCTGTGATCCTGGTTGGCCATTCCTGGGGAGGCGTGGTGATCACGCAAGCGGGCCTGGATCCCAAGGTCGTCGGACTGGTCTACGTCGCGGCTTTCGGACCGGACGAGGGCGAGGCGGTCGCCGAGCTCGGGAAAGCGTATCCGCCCCCTCCCGCGCTCGCGGCGCCGGTCGTCGACAAGCTGGGCTTCATCAAGGTGCCCGCGGAAGCGGTAGTGAAGAATTTCGCGGCAGACCTGCCGGCGAGCGAGGGCCGCGTGGCCGCCGCCACGCAGGGTCCGATCCACGCTTCGGCCTTCGAGGCCAAGGTGTCCGGCGCGGCGTGGAAGACCAAGCCGTCGTGGTACATCGTCTCGGCGCTCGACCAGGCGATCGCGCCCGAGGAAGAGCGCTTCTTCGCCAAACGGATGAAGGCAAAGAGCACGGAGGTGAAGGCGAGCCACGTCTCGATGCTCTCGCAGCCGAAAGCGGTCGCCGCGGTCATCATGGACGCGGCGGCGAATGCCCAGGCCGCGAGCGCCTCAATGCTGCATTGAGAGGTCCGGGTAGCCTTTCGAAGAGAAGGAGGAATGGATCCATGCCGCACGAGGATCTGGAAAGAGGGGAGGGTCGGGTCCTGCTCGATCAACACGTCGCGCTCTCCAGAGACGCGCAGGGTTCGCTCCACGCGGTCACGAGCATCTGCACGCACATGGGGTGCGACGTCGGCTGGAACGACGTGGACAAGACCTGGGATTGCCCCTGCCACGGCTCCCGGTTCACCGCCACCGGAGAGGTCATCCATGGTCCGGCCGCCAGGCCTCTCGCCGCCATCCCCATTCCCGAGTAACGGCGATGAGCGCCACCGAAGCGAACGCCACGAAGATCGACATGAAGCTCGAAGTCGTCGTCATTCCGGTCTCGGATGTCGAGCGCGCGAAAAAGTTCTACGTTAGCCTCGGCTGGAGGCAGGATGTCACGCCGCCCGGGTCCGGCATCGTCCAGCTGACGCCGCCGGGGTCCGGGTGCTCGGTCCAGTTCGGCGGGAACCGAACGACGGCCGCGCCCGGCTCAGCGCAGGGCCTCTGGCTGATCGTCTCCGACATCCAGGCCGCCCTGGTCAAGCTGCACGCCGCGGGCGGCTCGGCGGACAAGGTCTGGCACTTCGGGGACGCCGGCCCGGCCGAAGGAGTGGATCCCCAGCGCCGCACGTATCGCTCGTTCGCGTCGTTCCGCGATCCGGACGGCAACCAGTGGCTCTTTCAGGAAATCACGGCTCGCCTCCCGGGGCGCCTCGACCCCGGCGCGACGACCTACGCGGACGCCTCGGACCTGGCTGGCGCGATGCGGCGCGCGGCGACAGCCCACGGTGAACACGAGAAGCGCATCGGCGCGGCCGACTCCAACTGGCCGGACTGGTACGCCGCTTACATGGTTGCCGAGCAATCCGGGGCAAAACCGCCCGAGTGATCGGACGATGAACGTTACCTTCCCTTTCCTCCTCGCCCTGGGAGATTTTTCGCTCTTCCTCCTGCGCCTCGTCGTCGCCCTTGTCTTCGGGGCGAGCGGCTACTACAGCCTGAGGGATCCGGCCGGCCGGGGGAAGGGCTTCGGGGTCTCCCGGGCCGGAACCATCGGGTTGGGAGCCGCGGAGGTTCTGGCGAGCCTCGCACTGGTGACCGGCATCCTCATCCAGCCGGCAGCCCTCGGCCTGATCCTCGTCGGCCTGGGAGCGATCCAGAAGAAGGCTTTCCAGTGGAAGACGGGTATCTGGGGCAAGGGGACCGACGGCTGGCACTACGACCTGACGTACCTGGCCATGAACCTGGTCATCCTCGCGACCGCCGGGGGTCGGTGGGTCCTACGCATAGGCTGAACATCTCGATCGATCCGTTCGGTCGATCGATACCTTCGTGCAATAGATCCGCCTCCGAGTCTCTGCTGTTATCGCGTCCTGCCTGGAATGTCCCCGTCGACGGGTCGTGGCGGGGGACCTTCGGCGGAAAGGAGTCGCGATGATCCGACTCTCCCTGACAGCGGGACTCGGCCTCTATCTCATCGCCGCTTCCGGCCAGGTCCAGGCCGGCGGTCCCGACCAACCCACGCGAATGGAAATCGCCATGAGCCAACGCCACGCCTCGACCGAACCCGGCGCCGCGCCGTCCGAGGGAGCCGCCGCCATTCGCCCCTTCACCTTCCACGCGTCCGATCAGGCGCTCGCCGACCTGAAGCGCCGCATCGCCGCGACGCAGTGGCCCGAAAAGGAGACGGTCGCGGACACGTCGCAGGGCGTCCCGCTTGCGACGATGCGTGAGGTCGCTCGCTACTGGGCGACGGACTACGACTGGCGCAGGTGTGAGGCGAGACTGAAAGCACTCCCTCAGTTCGTCACCACGATCGACGGCCTGGACATCCACTTCATCCACGTGCGCTCGAAGCACCCAAACGCGTTGCCGGTCGTCATCAACCACGGATGGCCGGGCTCGATCATCGAACAGCTCAAGATCATCGATCCGCTGACGAACCCCACGGCGCACGGCGGAAAAGCTTCGGACGCCTTCGATGTCGTCATCCCGTCGATGCCCGGGTACGGGTTCTCCGGCAAGCCGACCGGCACGGGCTGGGGCCCGGAACGCATGGGCCGAGCCTGGGCGGAGCTCATGAAACGGCTCGGTTACACCCGCTACGTGGCCCAAGGCGGAGACTGGGGTGCGTTCGTCGTCGATTACATGGGCTTGCAGGCCCCACCGGGATTGCTCGGCATCCACACCAACATGCCCGGCACCGTTCCAGCGGACATCGACAAAGCAACCCACGCCGGCGAGGCGCCGCCGTCCGGTCTCTCTGCCGAAGAAAGACGCGCCTACGAGCACCTCCTCTATACGTACAAGCACATCGCCATCTATCAGCTGATGGCGAGTCGGCCTCAGACCTTGTACGGACTCGCGGATTCACCCGTCGGCCTCGCGGCCTATATGCTGGACCATGGTGACGGTGATGGCCAGCCGGCGGCCGCAGTCGTTGCCGCCCTGCAGCGCACCTCGAGCGCCACAGGCGAACTGACTCGTGACGAGATCCTCGACAACATCACGCTCTATTGGCTGACGAACACGGGGGTCTCCGCTTCTCGTCTCTACTGGGAATACAAGGGCGGCTTTTTCAATGTCAAAGGCGTCACAATTCCGGTGGCCGTGAGCGTCTTCCCCGGCGAGCAGTACCAGGCCCCGCGGACCTGGGCTGAGAAGGCCTATCCCAAGCTCATCTATTACAACCAGGTCGGCAAGGGCGGCCATTTCGCGGCGTGGGAGCAGCCGCAGCTCTTCGCGCAGGAGGTCCGGGCGGCGTTCCGGTCCCTCCGTTGAGAGCGGCCGCAGCTGTCCTGCAACGGAGAGAGTCCGAGAGGAGGAAATCCATGACGCGCGCTTGGGCACGAGTCGCAATTCTCATGGGAGGGATCATTGCTATGTCATCAACTTCGTCGGAGCAGGCACCGGCACAGACCAGGCCCGAGGGCGGCGCCGACGCCATCCGCCCGTTCCGCGTCAACTTTCCGGACGAGGCGCTCGCCGACTTGAAGCGCCGTGTCGCGGCCACGCGATGGCCGGATAAGGAAACAGTCGGAGATACGTCGCAAGGCGTGCCTCTCGCGACCGTTCAGAGGCTGGCGCGTTACTGGACGGGGGAGTACGACTGGCGCAAGTGCGAGAAAAGGCTCGCCGCTCTTCCGCAGTTCCTCACGAAGATCGATGGGCTCGACATTCACTTCATTCACGTGCGTTCCAAGCACGAGAACGCGCTGCCGATCATCATCACGCACGGGTGGCCGGGCTCGGTCATCGAGCAGCTCAAGATCATCGAGCCGCTCACCAATCCCACGGCGCACGGCGGGACCGCGGCGGACGCGTTTCACGTCGTGATCCCGTCGCTACCGGGGTACGGCTTCTCCGGCAAGCCGACGGCGCCCGGGTGGACTCCCGTCACGATCGCCAAGGCGTGGGCGACCCTGATGCAGCGCCTCGGCTACAAGAAGTACGTGGCGCAGGGCGGCGACTGGGGCAACGCCGTCTCGGAAATCATGGCTCTCCAGCAGCCGCCGGGATTGCTCGGCATCCACACCAACATGCCGGCGACGGTCCCCGCCAGCATCTCGAAGGCGATGGCGTCGAACCAGCCACCCACCGATCTCACGGCCGACGAGAAGAACGCGTGGGACCAGCTGACCTTCTTCTACTCGAAGGGCCTGGGCTACGCCCTCGAGATGAACAACCGTCCGCAGACTCTCTACGGGATCGCCGATTCCCCGGTCGGGCTCGCGGCCTGGATGCTCGACCACGACGCGCGCAGCCAGGAGCTGATCGATCGCGTCTTCGCCGGGAAGACCGAGGGGCTCTCGAGGGACGACATCCTCGACAACGTCACGCTCTACTGGCTGACGAACACCGGAATCTCCTCCGGGCGCCTGTACTGGGACACTGCTCAGCTTCCCGCGACGGGAGGCTTCTTCGACGTCCGGGGCGTCCAGATCCCGGTCGCGGTGAGCGCCTTTCCCGACGAGATCTATTGCGCCCCGCGAAGCTGGGCCGAGAAGGCCTATCCCAAGCTTCTCTACTACAAGAAACACGACAAAGGCGGCCACTTCGCGGCCTGGGAACAGCCGACGCTCCTGGTCTCCGATCTGCGCGCCGCGTTCAAGTCCCTGCGGTAGCCGGCGCGAGAAGGCGGCTTGTGTGAATCCGACACCGAATCGCACTCTCGTTGCCGCGGGCGTGGTCCTCGCGCTCGCCTCGGAGGTGATGTCGATGGGCCCTTCGACCAGCCGGCTGCCCGTCGAGGGGCAGCTCGCGCCCTTCACCGGCGCGACTTCCTGGATCAACTCGGCGCCCCTGACTCCGGAGGGTCTCCGCGGAAAGGTCGTTCTCGTCGACTTCTGGACGTTCACGTGCGTCAACTGGCTGAGGACCCTGCCGTACGTCCGCGCCTGGGCGGCGAAGTACAAGGACAAGGGGCTCGTCGTGGTCGGCGTCCATACGCCCGAGTTCTCCGTCGAGCACGATCTCGCCAACGTCCGCCGCGCGGCGCAGGCGATGCGGGTGGATTACCCGGTCGCAGTCGACAGCGACTACGGGGTCTGGCGCGCCTTCAACAACAATTACTGGCCCGCCGTCTATATCGCCGACGCTCAGGGGCGGATCCGCTACCACCATTTCGGCGAAGAGGCGTACGAAGAGACGGAGAGAGTGATCCAGCAGCTGCTGACCGAGGCGGGAGCCGCGGGGGTCAGCTCCGACCTGGTGTCCGTGGAGCCCCGGGGGACCGAGGTCGCCGCCGACTGGAGCAACCTGAAGACAGGGGAGACTTACGTCGGGACCGAAAAGAGGGAGAACTTCGCGTCGCCGCGAGGGCCGTCCGGCAAGCCGCACGGCTACACCGTTCCGGCCTCGCTTCGCCTGAACCAGTGGGGGCTCGCGGGTGAGTGGTCGGTGGGCGAGGAGATCGCGGTCGCGGGAAAGCCGAAGGCGCGGATCGCTTTCCGCTTCCACGCTCGCGACGCCAACCTGGTCATGGGCTCCGGCAAGGGAGGGCAGCCGGTGCGTTTCCGGATCCTCCTCGACGGGCACGCGCCGGAATCCGCTCACGGGACCGACGTCGATGCCCAGGGCAACGGCACTCTGGCGGAGCCGCGGCTCTACCAGCTGATCCGGCAATCCAAGCCGATCGTCGATCGGACGGTCGAGATCGAGTTCCTCGATCCCGGCGCCGAGGCGTTCTGCTTCACGTTCGGCTGATGTTCAGAGGGGAGAGCCCATGAGTTACGTCACGACCAAAGACGGAACGAAGATCTACTACAAGGACAGGGGATCGGGGCAGCCGGTGGTCTTCAGCCACGGCTGGCCGCTCTCTTCCGACGCCTTCGAGGACCAGATGTTCTTCCTGGCCTCGAAGGGCTACCGCTGCATCGCGCACGAGCGCCTCGGGCATGGCCGCTCGAGCCAGCCCTGGGACGGCAACGACATGGACATCAACGCGGACCTGCTCGCCTTCATCAAGGAGGGCAAAAGGGCGGTGGCATGATGGACGACAGCTACGATCGCCGCCATTTCTTCGGCGCGGCGGCTTTCTCCATCGCCGCCGCCCGCCTCGGCATGCTCAGCTCGACGGCCGCACAGGCGGGGCCGGGGAAGCACACGTCGTTCGGACCTCTCAAGCAGGTCAATGCCGGCCCCTTGAACGTCAGCTACGCCGAAGCCGGGCCAGCGACGGGCAAGCCCGTCCTTCTTCTTCACGGCTGGCCCTACGACATCTACAGCTTCGTGGATGTCGCGCCGCTGCTCGCGGCGAAGGGCTACAGGGTGATCGTCCCGTATCTGCGGGGCTACGGTCCGACGCGCTTTCTCTCGAGCGACACCTTCCGCAACGGTCAGCCGGCCGCTCTCGCGGTCGACATCACCGACCTGATGGATGCTCTCAAGATCCGGAAGGCCATCCTCGCCGGCTTCGACTGGGGCGGGCGGACAGGCGACATCATCGCGGCGCTCTGGCCCGAGCGCTGCAAGGGCCTCGTCTCCGTCAGCGGCTACCTGATAGGAAGCCAGGAAGCCGGCAAGCAGCCGCTGCCGCCGAAGGCGGAGCTCCAGTGGTGGTACCAGTTCTATTTCGCGACGGAGCGGGGCCGTGCCGGCTACGACAAGTATCGGCACGACTTCTCGAAGCTGATCTGGCAGATCGCCTCGCCGAAATGGAACTTCGACGACGCGACGTTCGACCGGAGCGCCGCCGCCTTCGACAACCCGGACCACGTCGCCATCGCGATCCACAACTACCGCTGGAGACTAGGCCTTGCCGACGGCGAGCGGAAGTTCGACGACCTCGAGAAACGGCTCGCCGCCGCCCCGGCCATCACGGTGCCCACCATCACCATGGAAGGAGACGCCAACGGCGCGCCGCATCCGGAGCCGAGCGCCTACGCGTCGAAGTTCACGGGCAAGTACGAGCACCGCAACATCTCCGGCGGCATCGGCCACAACCTGCCCCAGGAAGCCCCGGAGGCCTTCGCGAAAGCCGTTGTGGACGTGGACGGCTTTGCAGGCTGACGCCGACGACGCAAAGGCCCTGGAGCATTGGGACAGGCGCATCCCGAGGCTCCTGAGCGTCATCGCCGGGCTCGTGGACGTCACAGGCTTCTACACGCTCGGCAACATCCTCACGGCTCACATCACGGGCAACCTCGTGATCGTGTCCGCGTCGCTGGTGCGGCGCGAGCCACTTTACGCGGCGCAGGTCCTTGCCATTCCCGTCTTCGTCCTGGCGCTGACGGCGCTGTGGCTCATCGCCTGGACCTCGCGGAAGAACGGCCTCAGCCTGGCCCGGGTGTTCCTCTGGCTGCAGTTCCTGCTGATCTTCACGGTGTTCGTGTTCAGCGTCATTACGAAACCGTCCGCCAACCCTCACGGCCTGACGGCCGGCATTACCGCCATGCTGGCCATCTCCGCGATGGCGTGTCAGTACGCTCTTTTTCGGCTGGCCATACCGGAAGAGGTCACGACCGCTTCGATGACCGGCAACCTGACCAATGCAACGCTGGCGTTTGTCGACCACCTCTCGCGGCGCCGCCCCCTTTTGAAGGACGACGCGGAACGGATGAGGACGTCTCTCAACCTTCTCTTCGGGTTTCTGGCCGGCTGCGCGGTCGCGGCCGTCGCGGTCTTGACGCTCAAGGACTGGGCCTGGTCGCTGCCCGCGGTCCTGGCCTGCGTGACGGCCGCTCTGTGGTGACCCGGATGCGCTTTTCCCATGGACGGCCTTTTCGAAAGGAGACGTCATGGTGATCGAGACTCGCTCCAGCTTCGGGTGGGACCGGCGGCGCTGGTTCCGGCTCGGGATCGCGGCCGCCGCCGGGGCATCTCTGCCGAGCGCGATCCTGCGCGCGCAGTCCGCCCCACAGGCCTGCGGCCCTCCGATCCCGGGCGACCACGCCCCGTCCAACGGCGGGCCGTGCCCCTACCCGATTCCATGGCTCGACAAGAACGGGAATCACAACCAGAGCCCGGGGCCCAATGTCGAGCTCTCGAACATCTATCACTTCAAGGGGAAGCTAGCGCGCTGCAACGGCTTTCACGGCATGGGCACGGACAACAAGGGCAACCGCCTCGCCTGGGGCACCGGGACCACGGACTACAGCTACATGGCCGGCGAGTACTGGGCGGGGCGACAAGCCCGCCAGGGCGTCTTCACCCACACCTGATTCACGATCTTCAAGGGACCGGCGGTCCCCGAAAATCAAGTCCAGGACTTTCACCCTCCCATCTCTCCGGAGGGCCTGTACTGGGTGACCCCGGTGCCGGCGGGCGGACTTACCTTCAGCCCCGACGGCAAGGTCGCCACTCTCCAGATGACGAACGTGCCGATCATCGATCAACCGCGGTGGCCTGCCATGGATGCCGAGAGCACTCCCGCTTTCATGGACTTCCGGCTGGTCCTGAAGGCCGGCGAGGAAGCCGTCCGGTACGAAGACCCGGCACGGCAGTATCGTTTCGAGGGCCTCAAAGCGAGCGCGCAATTGGAGGCTACGTTCCGCGTGCCTTCGATCGATTTCACCTTCAAGACCGATCCGCTGGAGGCTTCGAAGAGCGACTTCGCCGTCATGGGCAGCGAGGTCAACGGGAAATATTACGAGGCGGCGAAGAGCTGATGCGCTTTAGGAGGGATGCGGGGTGCCGGTCGTGGGGAGGCGCAGGCTCTCAGTAGAAGGGACGAAGTAGTAGGCGCCCGTGACGGGCCGGGTGTAGCGCGTGAGCGCGTCGCGCGCCCCGCCTGCGAGTCCCGCCATGCTCTCCAGCATCCGGGTGAGGCGCCGCTGCTCCGCGCTGAAGCCGACGAACATCGTCCCGTGGTCGGTAACCGTTCCGTAGGGCATGTTCCGCCGGAAGATCTTGCCAAAGCGATCCTGGTCCGTCGAGGCGACGTGCGAGTCCGCCGCCTTGTCCTCGATCTCCTCGCTGTCGAGCTTCTTCCGCCCGATGACCTTTTCCTGCTGTCCGACAGGAAGCGCCTCCCAGGCGGCGGCGTCGTGGGGCCACTTCTGGAGTAGGAGAACGGTGCCGGCGGCGCCGGGGCTTCCCTGCGGGACCAGGGCCACGTCCGGCGCGTCGACGAGGGTCGGGTTCTCGGTACCGTCGATGAACCCGGTCAGGTCGCGATCGTGGAGATATGGCCAGCTCGAGGTCTCATCGGCCACCGAGGCCAGTTTCGCGAGCGTGCCGATCACCGCGCGGGATACCTCGAAGACGACGTCGTAGGCGCTGCCCGAGATCCAGAGCACCGCGTCGTGCTGCGTAGCCGGCATCACGAAGCCTTCGAGGCCGACCAGGTCGCGGTTGAAGCCCTCGAGATGTTCCGGCGCCTCCCCGGGGACGACCTTCTTCCAAAGCTCAGGCCGAAATCCTGCCACCAGGTTGACGCCGCCCATCGTCGTTCTCGGCTCCCGCAACGACGAGATCACTCGCACGAGATCCTCTCCTTGACGGTCGGGGAGCAGGTCGAACTCGAGGTAGGCGTGAGACGCCGTCCCGAGAGCGAAGATTCCTGCCTGGGCAGTTCTCATCCCGGGATCATGACCGAAATCCCGCGTCAGGATCCCCGGGCGGCTCGGGCGCGGGCGTAGATCAGGTGCTGAATCTTCGGGTCCCCCTGCGCCAGGCCCCGGACTCGATCCTCCAGTGTGCGGTCGGCCTGCGTCTGCCGGGCGTGCTGCCGGAGGTGCTCGTCCCAGGAGGGAACGACGTACGCCTCGATGTACCGATCGGGGTTCTCGGTGTCCTGGTAGATGCCCCATCGGGAGGCGCCGTCGCGGCGCCGCACCCGCTCGTATTCGCGGAGCGCTTCGAGGAAGGAGTCCTTCTGCTCGGGGCCGACGATGTACTCGGTCGTGACCAGGACCGGGCCCTCTTCCGCCTGCTCTTCGAGCCCGGCGGGAAGGACCGGTGTCGGCCAGTGGATCCACGGCGCGACGTCCTCCGTCGCCGGCGGCAGCTTCCAGATGAGGCCCAGGGCCGCGGCCGCGGCGGTCCCGACGCCGGCCCAGACCAGCGCCGACTGGATCCCCCATCGCTCCGCCAGGGCGCCCCAGAAGGCGCTTCCCCCGGCGACGCCGCCCTGGAAGGCAAGCAGGTAGATGGCGAGGACGCGGGCGCGGACCCAGTCCGGGGCGAGGCTCTGGACACACGCGGAGAGAAGCGAGATGAAGAGGAGCCAGACGCCGCCTCCGATGAGCAGGATCGCCGCGAGCGCGGCCAGGGGACGCAGGACGGCGATTCCGATCATCACCGCGCCGAAGACGGCCACCGCGGCCGAGACCACCGCCTCAATCGAGAACCTGGCCCGGGCCGGCTGCAGCAGGAGCGCTCCGAGAATCGCGCCGACCCCGAAGCATCCGAGCAGCAGCCCGTAACCGAGCGGGCTCTGGCTCGACCGGTGGGCCACGAGGGGAAGGAGGGCGAGGGAGGCGCTCGCGAAGAACATCACGAGCCCGGAGCGGAGGGTCAGCGTCCGGATTCCCGGCGAATAGCGGACGTAGCGAAGCGCGGCGACCGTAGCGCCCGCGACGGTCTCCGCCGGCGCCAGCCTCTCCTTGACCCGTGGCTTCCAGCGCGCGATCACCAGGATGACCCCCGCAAAGGAGAGCGCGTTGACGGAGAAGGCCGCGCCGACGCCGGCCGCCGCGATAATCGCTCCGCCGAGCGCGGGCCCCACGGCCCTGGCGAGGTTGAACTCGATCCCGTTCAACGCGGACCCCGCGGCGAGGTCGTCGCGGGACACCAGGTCGGGAAGGAGAGCGCGCCAGGTCGGCGCCTCGAACGCGTCGCCCGCGGAGATGGCGAAGGTGAAGGCGAGGAGCATCCAGGGCGAGGCCGCGCCGGCCAGCGTCAGGACGGCGAGCCCGACGGCGAAGACCGCCATCCAGATCTCAGTGAACAGGACCAGCCGGCGCCGGTCCACGATGTCACCGATCGAGCCCGCTGGCAGCGCCAGGAGAAAGAACGGCAGAGAGGCTGCGGTCTGCGTCAGGGCGACGTACTTCGGTCCCGCACTCAGCGACACCATGAGCCACGCGGCGCCGACGTTCTGGATGAAGTTCCCGATGTCGGAGGCGAGGTTCGCCAGGAGCAGATTGCGAAACGCAGGGACGCGCAGCGGTCCCTTCAACGAGCCGGCCGCCACATCACACCTGGAGCAGGGCGACAGTCCCTTCTCCGCCGTCGGCGCAGACGCTGACGATCGCGCGGCTCCCCGCGGGCATCGATGCCAGCTCCTTGACCGAGTGGCTCAGGATCCGGGCGCCGGTCGCTCCGAAGGGGTGGCCGATCGCGACGCTGCCGCCGTTAGGGTTGACGCGGTCCCTCGGAAACGGGCCGAAGGTGTGCGGGACTCCGGCTTTGGCCTGGAGGAACCCCGGGTCCTCCAGGCCGGCGATGTTGCAGAGCACCTGGGCGGCGAATGCCTCGTGGAGCTCCCAGAGCTGGACATCGGAGTAACGCAGTCCCTGCCGGGCCAGGATCCGCGGGATCGCGGTGACCGGGGCCATCAACAAGCCCTCGTGGAAGAGATCCACGGCCGTCATCTCGAAATCGACGAGCCGCGCTCGGGGCACCGCCGGCGGCAGACGGGCGAGTCCTTCCTCGGTCGCGACCCAGAGCGCCGCGGCGCCGTCGGTCAGCGGCGAGCTGTTTCCGGCGGTCAGCGTGCCGTGCGTGCGATCGAAGGCGGGTCTCAGCGCGGCGAGCTTCTCGAGCGACGTGTCCCGGCGTGGAAAGGCGTCGCGCGAAACGCCGTCCACCGGCGTAATGAGGTCGTCGAAGAAACCGGCGTCCTGCGCCGCGACGGTCTTCCGGTGGCTCCGGAGGGCCCACTCATCCTGCTCGTGGCGGCCGATCTTCCACTCCCGGGCCATCTCCTCGCAGTGCTCGCCCATGCTCTTGCCGGTCGCCCGGTTCTTGACCTCGGGAATGTCGAGGCGGATGTCCCGCGGGCGGAGCCTGCCGAGGGCCGCCAGCTTCTTCTTCGCACCTTTCGCGCCTCCGAACCGGCGCAGCCAGTCCGAGAGGCTCTGCCCGAGGCCGACCTGGACCCGGCTCATGCTCTCGGCGCCGCCAACCATCGCGAGAGCGTGCCCGCCGCGACCCAGCAGCCCCGCGGCTTCGAAGGCGCCCATCATGCTCGTGCTGCACTGCAGGATCGTGGTGAAGCTCGGGACGTGAGGGTCCAGCCCCGCCTCCAGCCATACCTCGCGCGCGAGGTTGCTGTAGGCGAGGTTCGGCACCACGGAGCCCCAGACGCAGAAATCGACGGGACCGGAGGCCTGCCGCTCCATCGCCTGCGCGACCGAGACCGAGAGCCCGATCGCGTCGCGCCCCGCGAAGGGCCCGTCCACTCGGAGGAACGGCGTCCGCAGCCCCGCCACGATCCAGACCGCGGCGTTACTCGTGGATCACCTGGTGCGCGAAGGAGATGGCGATCGACCCCTCGCCGACGGCGGAGGCGACGCGCTTGACGTTTCCTCCCCGGACGTCTCCGACCGCGAAGACTCCCGGCCGGCTCGTTTCGAGGAGATGCGGAGGGCGGGCAAGCGGCCAGCGCGCCGCCTCGAGATCCTCGCGCGAAAGGTCCGGTCCCGTCTTGATGAAACCCTTGTCGTCCATCGCGACACATCGGTCGAGCCATCCCGAGCTCGGAGCCGCTCCTGTCATCGAGAAGATGTGCCGGATGTCGTGCGTCGTTACTTCGCCCGTCGTCTTATTACGCCAGCTCACGCGCTGGAGGTGGGTTCCTCCCTCGAGGGCCACGATCTCCGTCTGCGGCAGAAACGTCACGGTGGGGTTGTCCTCGATCCGCCGGATCAGGTAGCGCGACATGGTCCGGTCGAGGCCCTCGGCCCGGACGAGGAGATAGACCCGCTTGGCCGTCTGGGAGAGAAACACGGTCGCCTGGCCGGCGGAGTTTCCGCCGCCGACGACGATCACCTCCTCGTCGCGGCAGAGCTGCGACTCGATCGCCGTCGCGCCGTAGTAGACGCCGGCGCCCTCGAACCGCTCCAGGTTCGCGACCGTGAGCCTGCGGTACCGCGCGCCGGTTGCGATGACGACCGTGCGGGCCTTGATCGGCGGACCGTCCTCGACCTCGATCGCGTACGGCCTGCGTTCGCAGGAGAGCCGTCTCGCTCCTTTCGCGATCATCAGCTCCGCTCCGAACTTCTCCGCCTGCGTCAGCGCGCGGGCCGCGAGCTCCTGGCCCGAGATGCCGGTCGGAAAACCCAGGTAGTTCTCGATCTTCGAACTGGAGCCGGCCTGCCCGCCCGGCGCCTCGGACTCCAGGATGAGGACGTCGAGCCCTTCGGAGGCCCCGTAGACCGCGGCTGCGAGACCGGCCGGACCGGCGCCGACGATGAGGATGTCCCGCACCCGCACTGGATCGACCGCCTCGTTGAACCCCAGGCAGTCGGCGATCTCGCGATTGCTCGGGTTGCGAAGCACCACCGTGCCGCGGCAGATCAGCACCGGCACGTCCCCTTCGCGGATCGAGAACCGGTCGAGGAGCTCCTGCGCGTCCGAATCGCGGTCCAGGTCCACGTAGTTGTAGGGATGCCCGTTGCGGGTCAGGAACTCCTTGACGCGGAGCGTCGCCTGGCAGAAGTTCGAACCGACGAGAAGAACGTCGCTGTAACCGTGAGTGACGAGCTCGAGCCGCCGGAGCAGGAAAGCCCGCAGGAAGATCTCGCCGAGCTCGCTGTCGGTGGCGACGAGGGAGCGCAGGTCGTCGCGCTTGACTTCGACCACCTCTCCCGCCTCCGCTGCGCGCAGATCCACGAACGCCTGCCGCCCCGACAGCATGTTGGTCTCTCCGGTGAACTGCCCCGCCCTCAGGACCGCGATGGTCTCCTCGCCGTTGGGGTTTCGCCGGACGATCTCGATCGAGCCTTCCCGGATGACGAACAGGGACTCGACCTGGTGTCCGGCCGACTGAAGAACTTCTCCGCGGCCGACCGAGCGGACACGGCCTCGGGGGACGACCCGGGCGATCTGGGCCGGCGTCAGAGTCGGGAACACGCGCTCGACAGGGGAGAGAAGCGGGACGCGCACGTCCGGCTTGTCGGAAGGCGAAGGTGTCCCAGGATTGGAGTCGGCCATTTCCCGCTTTGTTCCCCGAGGCGAATCCAACGTCGCGGGGCGGCGCTACTTTATCGCGGTGATCGCAACCGCCCGGTCGATACCTTCGCATAGGTACGGCCTGGCGGTGTTAGGGATGAGGATGCCGACGTGGGAAATACGTACAAGGCCGTCGAAGTCGCCGAGCGCAACGTCTTTCAGGTCGTGGAGCGTTCGGTCCCCGAGCCGGGACCGGGGCAGGTGCGGATCCGGGTGGAGGCCTGCGGAGTGTGCCACACCGATGCGGGGACCGTGAGCGGGACCTATCCCGGGCTGACCCTCCCTCGCACTCCGGGGCACGAAGTGGTCGGCCGGATCGAGGCGCTGGGCGACGGCATGTCCCAGTGGAAGGTCGGGCAGCGCGTCGGCGTCGGCCTGATCGCCGGCGAAGACGGCGTCTGCGAGCCGTGCCGGCGCGGAGACATCGTGAATTGCCTGCACCCCGTGATTCTGGGAGTCACCGTCGATGGGGGATACGCCGAGGTGGTGATCGCCGAAGCGCGCGCCATCGCCCCGGTTCCGGAAGAGCTTGGCTCGGCCGAGGCTGCCCCTCTCTTCTGCGCCGGGATCACGACCTACAACGCTCTTCGCAACGCCGGCCTCCGAGCCGGAGACCTCGTCGCCGTTCAGGGGATCGGCGGGCTCGGGCACCTAGGGATCCAGTACGCGCGCCGGTCCGGGTTCCGCACGGTCGCGATCGGCCGCGGAAGCGGAAAAGAGAAGCTCGCGAAGGACCTTGGGGCGCACGCCTATATCGACGCCGCCGTCGAGGATGTCGCCGTGGCCCTCCGGCGCCTGGGCGGGGCGCGGGCGATCCTCGCCACCGCGCCGCGGGGCGACTCCATGGGACCGCTCGTGGCGGGCCTGGCGACTCGCGGAAAACTCATCATCGTGGGCGCTCCGCCGGATCCGCTCCAGCTGAGCGCGATCCCGCTCATCTTCGGAGGCCGCTCGATCTACGGGTCTCTGACCGGAACCCCGATCGAGATCCAGGACTGCCTCGCGTTCAGCGTCCAGGAGAACATCCGCCCGATGATCGAGACGGCTCCTCTCGAGAAGGCCGCCGACGCCTACGCCCGCATGATGGAGGGCAAGGCGCGGTTCCGCATGGTGCTCGTGACGAAGGCTGGCGCCGCAGCCTGAAAGGGGCCTTTACAGAGATGTCATAGGCTTGAGAAACAGCGGCCGGAGTTGCTCCAACGCCTGCGCTGCCGCGGGCGCGATTCCGGAAGCGGTCGAAGGGGGGTAATCATGATCGAAGCCTTGAAGAGAGGCTGGTGGCTCCTCGTCCTTCGCGGTGTCTGCGCGGTGCTCTTCGGGATCCTGACGTTCGTCTGGCCCGGCGTGACCCTCGTGACCCTCGTTCTTTTGTTCGGCGCTTATGCCCTGATCAACGGGATCTTCACGCTGGGTCTGGCGATCCGCGCCCCGAAAGGCACGCCCGGCATGGGAACCGTCGTCCTCCTGGCGCTGCTGGGCATCGCCGCCGGGATCCTGACGTTCGCGTATCCCGGCATCACGGCCCTGTCGCTGCTCTGGATCATCGCCTTCTGGGCGATCTTCACGGGAGTCTTCGAGATCATGGCCGCCGTCCGTCTCCGCAAGGAGTTGAGCAACGAGTGGTTCCTGATCCTGAGCGGCGTCCTGTCGGTGCTCTTCGGCGTCCTGATCCTCGCCATTCCGGGAGCGGGGGCTCTCTCGATCGTCTGGGTGATCGGCTCTTACGCGATCCTCTTCGGCATCATGATGCTGACGCTCGCTTTCAGGATCAAGAGCCTCGCCGCGCCGCCGCGCCCGGCCACGAGAACCGCGTAGACGCCCGGCGGCGACGTGCCGCCGCGCGAATGGTCAAGCGAGGGAGGACCCATGGCCCCCCTGGATGAGAAGCCGTTTCGTTCCTCGGAAGAGCCGGCGGAGATCTCGGTCCACATGGGGCAGCCCCAGGTCCGCCCCCACGTCGTCCCGATCGCCGGGAAGTCCGGTCCGCTAACGAAGAGCGATTTCGTGACGAGCTTCCTGGTCGCGTGGCAGCCCATCCCCACGCCTCCGGCCCACTGGGTCGAGCTGCTGCGGAGCGCACCGTTCGGAACCCAGTCGGTTCGCGCGCGTGACCTCCACTGGAACGGGCGCTCTTTCTCGATCGAGCTCCCCACGGAGTCAGAGGTCGAGGCCTTCATCGTCGAGATGCCGGACTGGGTCGCCTTCGCCAACGCCGAGTTCGGCCGCCGCGAGCATACGCCGGCCGAGGAGGCGCTCGCCGAGGCGGAGAACCGCGCCAGGCAGCTCGAGGCGCGGCTGCGCCGATGAGGATCCGATCAGGTCGTTCCCTCGCCATTCGAGCGGCGCTCCTCGGTTTCCTTCTGCCGGCGCTCGAGGGCTGCGGCGGCAAGAAGGCGGCGCCCGCCCCTCCTCCGCCGGCCGTCGTCGTGGCCACCGTCATGAAGCAGGACACGCCCATTTATGGCGAGTGGGTGGCGACGCTCGATGGATTCGTGAACGCGCAGATCCAGCCTCGCGTGGCGGGATACGTCATCAATCAGAATTACACGGAAGGCTCGGTCGTGAAGAAGGGCGACGTGCTCTTCGAGATCGACCCGCGGCCCTTCAAGGCCGCGCTCGACCAGGCCAAAGCGCAGCTGGCCCAGTCGGAAGCGCAACTCGGCAAAGCCAACCTCGACGTCGAGAGGGACACGCCCCTGGCGGAGGCGCGAGCGATCGCGAAGAGCCAGCTCGACACCGAGATCCAGGCGAAGCTAGGAGCGCAGGCCCAGGTTCTCGCAGCGAGGGCGAACGTCGAGCAGGCCCAGTTGAACCTCGAGTTCACGAAGGTGGCATCGCTGGTGACCGGGATCGCCGGGATCGCCCGGGTCCAGATCGGAAACCTCGTCAGCCCGACGTCGGTCCTCACGTCCGTCTCGCAGGTCGACCCGATCAAGGCCTACATCACGGTCAGCGAGCAGGAGTTCCTGGACTTTCATCGCCGCTTTCCGACCGAGGAGAGCGTGCAAGAAGCTCGCCGACACATTCCGCTCCAGCTCATCCTCACGGACGGGACCGTCTACGATCAAACCGGCCGGATCTCGTTCGCCGACCGTGAGGTCAATCCCGCGACGGGGGCCATCCGGATCGCCGGGATCTTCCCCAACCCCAACTACCTCCTGCGGCCAGGCGGGTACGGACGCGTCCGGCTCTCGCCGAGGACGCAGCTCGGTGCTCTCCTGGTTCCCCAGCGCGCCGTCACGGAGCTCCAGGGCGCCCACCAGGTCGCGGTCGTCGGCGACGGAAACAAGGTGAGCATCCGACAGGTCACGGTCGGGGATCGCGTCGGGAAGATGTGGATCATCACCGAGGGACTGAAGCCGGGTGAGCGCGTCGTGGTCGAGGGATTGCTCAAGGTACGCGAGGGCATCGTGGTCAATCCGGTTCCCGCACCCGCCGAATCGGGCGGTTAGGCGTGTCGAAGTTCTTCATCAACCGGCCGATCGTCGCGATCGTCATCTCGATCCTGACGGTGATCGCCGGAGCGATCGCGCTCCTCCAGCTTCCCATCTCGCTGTTTCCCAGCATCGCTCCGCCCGAGGTCCAGATCCAGACGACGTTCGTCGGGGCCGACGCCCAGACCGTCGAACAGTCCGTCGCGACGCCAATCGAGCAGCAGATGAGCGGCGTCGACAACATGAACTACATGTACTCCGTCAACTCCTCGACCGGGGAGATCCGGCTGATCGTCGACTTCGACGTGAAGACGGACCCGAATACGGACCTGATCCTCGCCCAGCTGCGCGAATCGCAGGCCGCTTCGCAGCTGCCTCCCGACGTTACGGCCTTCGGGGTGACCGTGCAGAAGACGACGACGGCGCCGCTGATGCTGATCAGCCTGTACTCGCCGAGCGGCGTCTACGACTCGAAGTTCCTCGCCAACTACGCCTACATCAACCTGAACGATCAGCTCACGCGCGTCCCCGGGGTCGGGAGCGTTTTTGTATTCGGCGCGGGCCGGTACGCCATGCGGTTGTGGGTGCGGCCCGACCAGCTCGCGAAGCTCTCGATCACGGTCCCCGAGATCGTTTCCGCGATCCAATCGCAGAACACGGTGAACCCCGCCGGCCAGATCGGCGGCGAGCCCGTCCCGAAGGGCCAGGACTTCACGTACTCCGTGAGGGCCCAGGGCCGTTTGACCACCCCGGAGGAGTTCGGTCAGATCGTCGTCCGGGCGACGGAGGACGGCGGGATCGTTCGCCTCCAGGACGTCGCGCGGGTCGACCTGGGAGCGCAGGACTACTCCATCATCGGCCACCTCAACGGAAAGCCGAGCGCGGTCATCGCCGTGTACCAGCTGCCGGGGTCCAACGCCGTGGAGGCGGCGGACGGCGTCAGGAAGCTCCTCGCGGATCAGCGGGCCCGGCTCCCGAAGGGCGTCGACTACGCGCTCACCCTCGACACGACGCGCGCCGTCTCGGAGGGAATCAAGGAGATCCTGCAGACCCTCCTCATCGCGATCGTCCTGGTGATCCTCGTGGTCTACGTCTTCCTGCAGGGATGGCGCGCGACGCTCATTCCGCTCCTGGCGGTTCCCGTCTCGCTCGTCGGAACCTTCATCCTCTTCCCGGTCTTCGGCTTCTCGATCAACACGCTCTCGCTGTTCGGGCTGGTTCTCGCCATCGGCCTGGTCGTCGACGACGCCATCGTGGTCGTCGAGGCCGTGGAGCACCACATCGAGGAGGGCATGGAGCCGAAGGAGGCGACCCTCAAGGCGATGGAGGAGATCTCGGGTCCCGTCGTGGGCATCGCCCTCGTGCTCTCCGCGGTGTTCATTCCCACCGCGGCCATTCCGGGAATCACCGGGCGCCTGTATCAGCAGTTCGCACTGACGATCGCCATCTCGGTCGCCCTCTCCGCGTTCAACGCCTTGACTCTGAGCCCGGCCCTCGCCTCGCTGCTCCTGCGCCGGAGGGAGCCGAGCGGCGGCCTCCTTCGGCGGTTCTTCGACGGCTTCAACCGGATCTTCACCCGCGGCCGGGACGCTTACGTCCGGGTGGCCGGCGGCCTCATCCGCAAGAGCGTCGTTGCGTTTTCCGTGCTCGTCGGGTGCGGACTTCTCGCGGGATTCTTCAGCGGCCGGTTGCCCTCGAGCTTCCTTCCGGACGAGGACCAGGGGTACCTGTATCTCAACCTGCAGCTTCCGAGCGCGTCCTCCCTGCAACGGACGGAGGCCGCCGCTCGCCAGGTTGAGGAGATCCTCGCGAAGACCCCGGGAGTCCAGTCCACGACGAGCGTCATCGGCTTCAGTCTCCTGAGCCTGACGAGGTCGAGCTACAACGCGTTCTTCTTCGTGACCCTCAAGGAGTGGAAGGACCGGAAGAAGAAGGAGGAGCAGTACCAGTTCGTCCGGCACAGCCTGAACCAGCGGCTCGCCGGCCTGCCCGAGGGGGTTGCGTTTTCGTTTCCCCCTCCGGCGATTCCCGGCGTAGGCACCTCCGGAGGATTCACCTTCATCCTCGAGGATCGGTCCGGCGGGGACGTCGAGTTCCTGGCGACGAACGTGAGCAAGTTCCTCGAGGCCGCCCGTAAGCGCCCCGAGCTGGCGACGGTCACGACGACCTTTCTGCCACACGTGCCGCAGCAGTTCATCCGGGTGGACCGGGACAAAGTCCTCAAGCAGGGCGTCGACATCCACGGCGTCTACCAGACGATCCAGGCCTTCATGGGCGGAACCTTCGTCAACTTCTTCAACCGATTCGGCCGGCAGTGGCAGGTGTACGTCGAGGCCGAGGGCGTTTACCGCAATCGCGCGGAGAACGTCGGCCAGTTCTACGTGCGGAACCGGAACGGCGACATGGTGCCGCTCTCCGCGCTGACCGCCTTCGAGTCGCGCGTCGGCCCGGAGTTCACGATGCGCTACAACCTCTATCGGTCGGCGCAGATCATCGGCAGCGCAGCGCCCGGGTACAGCTCGGCCCAGGCCACCGCCGCGCTGGAGGAGGTCTTCGCGGAGACGATGCCTCCCGAGATGGGGTTCGACTACCTGGGGATCTCGTTTCAGGAGAAGAAGGCCCAGCAGGGCGTCTCGCCGGCGGTGATCTTCGGCTTCTCCCTTCTCGTCGTCTTTCTGATTCTCGCCGCGCTCTACGAAAGCTGGTCGCTTCCGTTCAGCGTCCTCCTGAGCACCCCCGTCGCCGTGTTCGGAGCGTTTCTCGTTCTCTGGCTTCGCCGGATCGTTCTCGGGCTCCTCGAACCGGCCTACGCGGTCCAGCTCGAGAACGACGTGTACTCGCAGATTGGGCTGGTCATGCTGATCGGGCTGTCGGCGAAGAACGCCATCCTGATCGTCGAGTTCGCGAAAGACTCCTACGAGGGGGGGCAGCCGCTGACCGACGCCGCGCTGGCCGCGGCGCGGCTGCGCCTCCGGCCCATCCTGATGACGTCGTTCGCCTTCGTGCTGGGCTGCGTGCCGCTCTGGACCGCGAGCGGGGCCGGCTCCGTTGCCCGGCAGATCATGGGGACGACGGTCATCGGCGGCATGCTGGCGGCGACCCTGATCGCCATCTTCCTGATTCCCGTGCTGTTCGTCACGGTGGAGCGTCTGTCGCAGCGCCGGCGCGGCGCCGCGGCCGAGCCCGCGGCTTCGCTCTCGCCGGCACCAGGAGAGGACCGGTGAATCGCGCCGTTCGGATCGCGGCCGCCGGCGTGCTCGTCATCGGGTGCTCGCGCTGCACAGTTGGACCCGACTACAAGAGGCCCGAGTCCACGGCGCCTCCCGAATACCGGGGACTTCCCCCGAAGCAGGGCGTACCGCCGGAAGCGGCTTCCTTCGGCGACGAGACTTGGTGGGACGCGTTCCAGGACGAGACCCTTCGCGATCTCATCCGGACCGCCCTCAAAGACAACTACGACGTTCGCATCGCCGCGGTGCGGATCCTGGAGGCGGGGGCGCAGCTCGGCATCACGAGGGCGGACCAGTTGCCCTCGGTGGCCGCTGAGGCCTCGGGCACGAAGTCCCAGACGGCCGACTCGCACCTCGGTCCCGGTTTCAAATCCAGCACGCTCACGGTCGGCCTGTCCCTCGCATGGGAGCTGGACTTCTGGGGGAAGTTCCGCCGCGCCACCGAATCGGCCCGCGCCAACCTCCTCTCCCAGGAATGGGCGCGTCGTCAGGTCATCAGCTCCCTCGTCAGCGACGTGGCGGACGCCTATTTCGGATTGCGCGAGCTGGATCACGAGCTGGAGATCTCGCGCAACACGCTGGCCTCGCGAAGAGACTCCCTCCGGCTGACGCAGCTGCTCGAGGAGCGGGGCGCTATTTCGATGCTCGACGTCCGGCAGGCGGAGCAGCTCGTGTTCACCGCCGGGGCGGCGATCCCGGATCTCGAGCGCCGCATCGAGCAGCAGGAGAATCTCATCAGCTTCCTGCTCGGAGAGAACCCGCGAGCGATCGGGCGCGGCAGGAGCCTGATCGACCAGCCGCATGCGCTCGAAGTCCCGGCGGGGCTTCCGTCTTCGCTCCTGGAGCGCCGGCCCGACATCCGGCAGGCTGAGGAGCAGCTGGTCGCCGCCAACGCGCAGATCGGCGTCGCCAGGGCCAATTACTTTCCCCAGATCGCCCTGACCGCCTCGGGCGGCTATCAGAGCTCCGCCTTGAACGCGCTGTTCACCGGGCCCGCGGCGTTCTGGTCGCTTGGCGCCGGCCTGCTCCAGCCGGTCTTCGAGGGCGGCAGGATCCGGAGCGGTGTCAGCCTCGCGGAGGCCCGGGCCGAAGAAGCGATGTGGACTTACCGGCGGACGGTGCTGCAGGCGTTCCGCGACGTCGCCGATGCGCTCGTCGGTTACCGGAAGAGCCAGGAATTCCGGGCGCAGCTGGAACAACTGGCCAACTCCGCGGAGGAGGCGACCAAGCTCTCGAACATGCGGTACCGGGGCGGCTCGACGAGCTACCTCGAGGTCCTCGACAGTGAAGAGAGGTCCTTCTCGGCGCAGCTGTCTCTCGCCCAGGCCCAGCTTCGCGAGCTCGAGTCCCTCGTCCAGATCTATCGAGCCCTCGGCGGCGGATGGGAGCTTCCACAGGGAGAAGGCGGCGAAAACAGCCAGGAGTCGAGGTAAGGGCCATCGCCTCCCAAAACGGCCTGTGGTCCTCGTCGGGCATTCCTACGGCGGCGCTGTCATTACGGAGGCGGGCAACGATCCGAAGGTCGCACGTCTGGTTTACATCGCGGCTTTGCGCCTGACAGGGGCGAGTCGGTGAACACCCTGATCAAGGACCCGCCGCCGCCAAGGGGAGCCATGCCATCTACGTTTCCGAGCCTCAGGCCGTGGCATCGGTGATCGAAAAGGCGGCGCAGGGGGTCTGACCGCCACGACGAAGTGCAAGGTCGCAGCAAGAAGAGGCAAGTCAACGTCGCCCTGCCTTCTTCTCAAACGCTTTTGATCGCCTTCCAGTTCTTCAGCTGATCCGCGATCAACTTCACGCGCTGCCGATTGTCTTGCCCGTCGAGGACGGCCAGATCCTTGGGATCGGCGCGCAGGTAGACGCCGACTGTCCGCGTATTCACCTTCGGGGGCCCGTCGGAACGAGTCGTCCAGTACCCGGACGCGCGATCGGCGGTCTCCACGAGAATCTCCCCGGTTCCCTCCATTAGGGGAGCACCCGGGTCCAGAGGCCGTTCGAGCTTGTGGTAGTAGAAGATGCCCGAAGGCTCTTTCTTCTCCCTCGTCGCCTCGCTCCAGTATCTGGCGGACAGCTTTCCGTCTTGCCGCCATGCGCGGCCGGTGATCTCGAGGGCGTGGTCGCGGCCGCGCTTGATCCGGAGGAGGCTCACCACGGATGGCTCCCGCTCGCTACGCTCCGTAAGAGAGAACTGCCACCACAGGCCCTCGATGCGGGCGAGGCGTCCGTAGGTCTCGATGGCCCTCTTGAGCTTCTCGCAGACGCCTTGGATCTCCGCCGCGTCGGCTTCTTCGCCGTAGCGTATCGACGTCAGGCCGAGGAGATCGGTCGGAAGCTTCGAGCCGCTTGCGTGGAGGATGAAGGTTCGGCGCATCCCCAGAACCCCGCCGAAGAGGCCGGCTTCAAAGACGACGTTGTCGCGCGGGGACGCCTGACCGGACTCGGAGGAGGGCGCCGTGGACGTGTTGGCGGTCGTCCAATCGTCCTGGGCAAAGACGAAGGCGGCGAAGTCGACCTCGTGCGAGAGCTCGACGAGGCGCTCGAGTGTCGTCGTCCCGGGATTGAAGGAGGTCGTCCAGGGATCGACGTTCGCGACGTCTTCGAGACCGCGCGTCAGCGCCTCGAGCAGCTTCGCCTGCTTGCCCGAAGAGCCCAGAAAGATACGGGGCTTGTCCATCCGCTCCTCCGCTCCGAAGCGGTCAGCCGGCTCGGAACTGTCTCGGGGTTGCCCCCACGAGTCGCCGAAACGCGCGCGCGAAGTGGCTGGGGTTCTCGAAGCCCGCCGATAAGCCGGCCTCGAGAACGGAGCGCTTCGGGTTTCGAAGGGACTCCTTGGCGCGTTCGATCCTTTGCCGCAGGACATATTGATGGGGAGGGCGGCCCACGCTTTTTCGGAAGAGCTCCGAAAAGTAGTGAGGGCTCATCCCGGCGACGCGCGCGAGTTCCGTGACGCCCAGGTCTCCCGTCAAGTTCCCGCCGATGTAATCGAGGACCCTCCTCAAGCGCCGAGCCGGCATTCCTCCTCTGTGGCTCCTGCGAGCCGCGCGACGCATCCCGTAACGCCCCGCGACATACACGGCCAGGGCAGTCGCGAGCGATTCGCCGTACAACCGGCCGGCCGGGGAGTCGTCCGCAAGCTCCGCTCTCATGGCCTGGAGAATTCCGGCGAGGTGGGGATCGACGGATGCCCACCGTTCGACGAGATCTCTGTTCTCTCGGCGCATCGTCTCGTCCGCGGTTCCTGCCAGGAGGTGCTCGATCGGGCAGGCCGGGCCCGCGGACTCCTCGAAAGCCATCCTACGCCGCGCTGCCGTGCTCGACAGCCTGGGACGCAATCCAGGAAACGGGACGGCGTTTATTGGCGCAGGATTTGACAGAAGTGTCGCGAAAGAAAACCGGACGATTTGCACAGTTTCAGTCAATCGGAACGTCTTCGCCCCGAGCCCGCGAATAGCTTCGGGAGAAGAAAGGAGCCTCGGATGAGTTTCATTACGACCAAAGATGGAACGCAGATCTATTACAAGGACTGGGGCAAGGGCCAGCCCATCGTCTTCCATCACGGCTGGCCGTTGAGCGCAGACGACTGGGACACCCAGATGCTCTACTTCCTCGGGAAGGGGTATCGAGTCGTTGCTCATGACCGGCGCGGCCACGGCCGGTCGAGCCAGGTGAGCGACGGCCACGACATGGACCATTACGCCGCGGACGCGGCCGCCGTCGTCGAGCACCTGGACCTGCGCGACGCCATCCACATCGGCCATTCGACGGGCGGCGGGGAGGCGACGCGTTATACCGCGCGCCACGGCGACGGCCGCGTCGCCAAACTGGTGCTCATCGGGGCCGTGCCGCCCCTCATGCTTAAGACGGCGGCCAACCCCGGCGGCCTGCCCATCGAGGTCTTTGACGACCTCCGCCGGCAGCTCGCCGCCAATCGGGCGCAGTTCTACCGGGAATTCGCGGGCGGCCCCTTCTACGGCTACAACCGCCCGGGCGCGAGAGTGCTGCAGACCGTGATCGACAACTGGTGGCGTCAGGCCATGATGGGCAGCGCCAGTGCGCAGTACGATGGCATCAAGGCCTTCTCGGAGACTGACTTTACCGAGGACCTGAAGAAAATCGACGTGCCGACCCTCGTCCTGCACGGCGACGACGACCAGATCGTCCCGGTCGCGGATTCCGCGTTGCTATCCTCGAAACTGCTGAAAAAGGCCACTTTGAAGATCCACAAGGGTTTCCCGCACGGCATGTGCACGACACACGCCGACGTGATCAATCCCGAGCTTCTCGCCTTCGTCGAGGAGGGTACCGCGCGGCCTTCGGCTCGCCCGCGGAGCGGCGCGCCGAGCCCGACTCCTCCGTCGATGTCAAGGCGTGCGTGAGCGTTGAAGCAACGAAAACACCCGCCGGTTGGCCGACGCGCACTTCTACGGCTTCTGGCCGCCGGGCGCGATGCGCGCCCGGTGCTGGACCCTCAAGACGTCAGGCCGCACGCCGGGGCGTCGTTCACCGCAGCCGATCAGGATCGCGACGGGTTGGATGCCGTCGCCGGTGCCGAGTATCTCGATGATCGGATCCGGTTCCGGGAATGAACCGGGAACCGAGGAACGGGCCCTTACGTTTCGAGCCTGAAGAGAAACCGCTGACGGAGCAGGAAAGGAGCTTGGAGACAATGGCAGTCGCGAAAGTTGCCGAGATCACGTCGTCATCCACAAAGAGCTTCGAGGACGCCGTTCACGTCGGGATCGCGCGTGCCGGCAAAAAGCTGGAAAACATCAAGGGCGTCTGGATCCAGGAACAAAAGCTGAAGGTCGACGGTGGAAAGATCACCGAGTACCGCGTGAACATGAAGGTGACTTTCGTCCTCAAGGATTAAGGAGAAGAACCATGAAGGAGTCATCGTTCGAAGGCGTCGGTGGACTCAAGATCGCCACCCGCTCGTGGCAGCCGGCCGCGAAGCCGCGCGCCGTCATGATCCTCATCCACGGGTTCAACGCGCACAGCGCCTACATGACCTGGCCCGCCGAGCAATTCGCGGCCAGGGGGCTCGCGTGCTATGCCCTCGATCTCAGGGGACGCGGCAAGTCCGAAGGGGAGCGTTTCTACGTCGAGAAGTTCGCGGACTACCTGGGCGATGTGGACGGGCTCGTCCGGCGGGCGCGGTCCGAGAACCCCGGCCTGCCCGTCTTCGTCCTCGGGCACAGCGTCGGAGGCGTCATCGCGGCCTCGTACGTCTTCGAGCATCAGGCCGAGATCGCCGGCCTGATCTCCGAAAGCTTCGCCTATGACGTGGGGTTGCCGGATGCGGCGTCGCTCCTCGTGAAGGGGATCAGTCATCTGGCGCCGCATCTCCACGTCTACACGCTGAAGAACGAAATCTTCTCCCGCGATCCGGAGGCGGTTGCGAGAATGAACAACGACCCGCTCATCGAAAAGGAATCCCAGCCTGCGGAGACCTCCGCGGAGGTCCTCAGGGCCGCGGACCGCCTGACGGAGAACTTCCCGAAATTCACACTGCCCGTCCTGATCCTCCACGGCACCGCCGACAAGGCAACGAGGCCGGCGGGAAGCCAGCGCTTCTACGACTTGGCCGGTTCGAAGGACAAGACGCTGAAGCTCTACGAGGGCCACTTCCACGATCTCCTGAATGACGTCGGCAAGGAGGCCGTCGCGGCGGACATCGAGGCGTGGATCGACGCTCGGCTCTCCCGCCCGATGGCGAAGCCGGCCGTCGCCTTGGCCTAGGCTGGCGACGGAGACGGCGGGCGATCCGGAGCGAGTCGCAAAGGTCATCGTCGCGGCCGCGTTTCACGACCTCGGTATCTGGCCGGACAAGACGTTCGACTACCTGCCGCCTTCGATCCGACTCGCGAACGCGTACCTGAAGGGAACAGGCAGATCCGACTGGGCGCCCGAAATCACGGAAATGATGCTCCAACATCACAAACTAACGCCCCTCCGGGATGGCCGCTGCCCCCTGGTCGAGCCGTTCCGGCGGGCGGACCTGGTCGACCTCTCGAACGGTCTCGTTTCCTTCGTCCTGCCGCGACGATTCCCGAAAGAGGTCTTCGCGCATTGGCCGGATGCCCGCTTTCGACCGAGTAACATCGCTCCGCGATGGCTGTGAAGCGATGCGGCTGGGCCGGTACGAGCAATCCCCTGATGATCGAGTATCACGATCGCGAATGGGGCGTGCCCGTCCACGATGACCGCAAGCACTTCGAGTTCCTGGTGCTCGAAGGTGCCCAGGCAGGGCTTTCGTGGTCCACGGTGCTCAACAAGCGCGAG
>DATFQY010000163.1:0-23795 GCA_035263845.1 Thermoanaerobaculia bacterium
GACGTACCGGGCTTGTCTCATCGCTTAGGGCGAAGTATAGCCCGCATCCCCCCTTGTCATCCTGAGCGAGGCCGAAGGACAGCGAAGGATCTTGGTGGAGAGGCCGCAGGAAAAGTTTTTCGCGCGGCCAAATCGAGTAGATCCCTCGGTCGATGCGCTTACCTCGGGATGACATCGGCGGAGCATTCGCCCTGCCGCCGTCATTTGGCGGAAAGCCAGTCTCGGCCGGACCCGACTCGCACCGACATCCGCACCCGAAGCGCCGCGGCCCCCTCCATCACGCTCCGGATGAGCGTCTTGACGTCTTCGACCTCGCCCTCCGGCGCCTCGAGGACCAGCTCGTCGTGGACCTGCAGGAGGAGCTTCGTGCCGCCGCCTCGCCGGGCGAGCTCCTTGTCGAGCCGGACCATCGCGATCTTGATGATGTCGGCCGCCGAGCCCTGGAAGGGGGCGTTCAACGCCATCCGTTCGGCGTTTCCCCGGACGTTGGGGTTGGAGGCCGCGATGTCGGGGATGGGCCGCACCCTCCCGAAGAGCGTCGTGACGGCCCGGTCGCGACGGGCGCCCTCCACGATGCCGTCGAGGGTGGCCCGCACCTTCGGAAACTTGGCGAAGTAGGAATCCACGTAGCTCTTGGCCTCGGCAGTCGAGACGCCGAGCTCCTTGCCGAGCGTGAAGGCGGCCATGCCGTAGAGGAGCGCGAAGTTGATCCGCTTGGCCGCGTTACGCATTTCATGGGAGACCAGGTCCCCCGACACGCCGAAGAGCCGGGCCGCCGTCGCGAGGTGGATGTCCTCCTCCTTCTCGAAGGCGCCGATCAGGTTCTCGTCGCCGGAAAGGTGGGCGAGGACTCGCAGCTCGATCTGCGAGTAGTCGGCCACGACCAGCCGCCGGCCGGCCGGCGCGATGAATGCCTTGCGGATCTCGCGGCCCGCCGCCGTGCGGATCGGGATGTTCTGGAGGTTCGGATCAGAGGAGGAGAGCCTCCCCGTCGCGGCGACGGTCTGCCGGAACGAAGTGTGGACGCGTCCCTCGGGGTCGGCGAGCGCCGGCAGGGCGTCCACGTAGGTCCCCTTGAGCTTGGCGATCTCGCGGTACTCGAGGGTCAGCTTCGGCACCGGGTAGCCGCGCTCCGCCAGGTCCGTCAGGACCTCAACGCCGGTCGAGGAGGTCCTCGTCTTGGCCGTCTTCTTCAGGACGGGGTAGCCGAGCTTCTCGAAGAGGATCTGGCCAAGCTTGACGGGGGAGTTGATGTTGAACTCCTCGCCCGCTTCCTCCCAGATCTTCCGCTCGAGCGATCGAAGCTCCTTCTCCATCCGCTCGGACATGGACTGGAGCAGTGGGATGTCGATCGCGACACCGGCGATCTCCATCCTCGCGAGGACGGGTGTGAGCGGCCGCTCGATCTCGCGGTAGATCTTCTCGAGCTCCGGGTGCCTGGCGAGCTCCGGCTTCAGCCTCGCGGCGAGGTCCCTCGACCCGGCGGCCCTCTCGGCCAGCCAGCGGTCCGCTGTCTCGATCGCGTAGCCTTCCGGGAGGGAGCAGCCGACGACGCCGGCCTCCTTGTCCGCCGTGACCCTCTGGCCCAGCCGCTGGAAGGCCATCGTCTCGAACTCGGAGCTGCCGACGCCCGGCGACAGGACGTACTGGGCCAGGCAAACATCGAAGACCTCGCCCTGGACCGCCTTTCCGGCCCGCTCGAGCATCGCGTCGATCGGCTTCGCATCGGAGAGTGCGATCTCGCGCCGGGGCCGGTCGAGTGCGCGCCAGCGGTCGAGGATCCGCTCCTCGGGCTCCTCGGCGACCTCGACGCCCCCCGGTCCCGCGACGGCCAGCAGGACATTCTCCCGGGCGCGCAACATCGCTGCCGCGAACGGCCCGTCGCCCGGCGCCATGAAAGCCGAGCCGGCGGCCAGCCGCGAAGTCGAGATCTCCGGCGGGGCCGCGGCTTCCGCGCCGAGCTCCTCGGCCAGCGAGTGGAATTCGAGCTTCACGAAGAGGTCGCGCAGCCTCCGCGCGTCGGGCGAGGTCCGCTCGAAGGCCGCCGGCTCGAACGGGATGGGCAGGTCCGTCGGGATCGTGACGAGGCTCTTCGACAGGATCGCGGCCTGCTTGTGCTCGCGCAGGCTCTCGCCGACCTTGCCCTTGATCTCCTCCGCCCTGGCCAGAAGCGTGTCCAGGTCTCCGTAGGTCGAGATCCACTTCTTCGCCGTGACCTGGCCGACGCCGGGTACGCCGGGTACGTTGTCCACGCTGTCGCCCATCAGCGCGAGGACGTCGATGACCTGGCTCGGCTTGACGCCGAAGAACTCTTCGACTCCCGGCTCGTCGATGAACTTCTCCCGCCCGGTGTGGTACACGCGGATGTCCGGCGACACCAGCTGCAGCATGTCCTTGTCGGCGGTGACGATGACGACGTCGTAGCCCTTGTCGGCAGCTTTCCGGGAGAGGGTCCCGATGACGTCGTCGGCCTCATAGCCGGGCAGCTCCAGCACCGGGATCTTGTAGGCGTCCATGACCTCCCGGACGTCGCCGATCTGGGATGCCAGGTCGGGGGCCATGGGGACGCGGTTGGCCTTGTACTCGCTGTAGACCTCGTGGCGGATGGTCTTCTGGGGCCCGTCCCAGGCGATCGCGAGCAGGTCCGGGGTGTGCTCGCGGAGCATCTTCCGCAGCATCGTGACGAAACCGTAGATCGCGTTGGTCGGTTTGCCGGCGGACGTGGAGAGCCGGGCGATCGCGTGATAGGCGCGATGGATATTCGACATCGCGTCCACCAGGTAGAGCTTTTTCCGGGCCTCCGGCATGGACCCGCGATTCTATTTGCCTGGCCCCGGGGGGTCCCGACTCCGGCCCCGGTCTGGACTCTCTCGGCCGCCGTTCGCGAAGCGAATGCCTGCGGCCGAAAGTCGGCCTGAAAAACGAAACGCGCGACCCGTTGCCGGTGTCGCGCGAATCAATAGAAAAAGAGTAACAAACGGGCACGGGGTTGTCAAGAAGAAAAAATCGAGCGAGGTGGAGCGTCTGAAGTCCTTGGAAGAGAGTGAGATGGAGAAGACGAAAAAGTCAGATTCGGCCGCGGGCGATCTCGAGGGCCCGGTCGCGCAGGCGTGAGGAGTCTACCTGTAGTGTCTCCGCTTCCTCGCGGATCTCCTCGGAGAGGTCGGAATCGGAAAGGCCGGCGAGGTTGATCGCGACGTTCAGCAGGGCTCCCTGAACGGCGGCTTCGAGGAGGAGGGCGGCCGATCCGGCGTCCGAGGCGGCGTTGGGGTTGCCCTTCTCGGCCAGCTCGGGGATGAGCTCGAGGAGGCCGGCCGCGGTCCGCGCGGTTTCGAGCGGGACCTGCGCCGCGCGGAGGTTGGCGGCGGCAATCTTCGCGTCCCGCGCCGCTTTTTCTTCGTCGGTCGTCTTCGGCAGGCGGCGGGCGGCGACGACATCGTCGAAGGCCTCGGAGTCCTGGCGGGAGAGGTCGAGAAGCGAGGTCCGCGCCGCGGCGGCGGCCTCCGCGATCGGGCGCATCGCCTCGTGGGAGGATGCGTACTTCTCGCGGCCCAGGGTCAGGGCGGCGACCATCTCGGCGAGCGCCGCTCCCATCGCGCCGGCCACGGCCGCGGCGGTGCCGCCGCCCGGCGTCGGGGCGGACGAGGCCAGGTCGTCGAGGAACCGGCGGAGGGCGGACCCGCCGAAATCGGTCATGCCGGCGTGCCCGGGGGACCGCCGCGGACCACACGTCCGCCGCGAATGACGGCGCCGGCGAGGTTCACGCCCCAATGATAGATGAGGTGCCGGTCGTCGGGCGCGTCGAGCAGGACAACGTCGGCGCGCTTGCCCGGCTCGAGCGAGCCAATCTCGCCGGCGAGACCGAGCGACGCGGCGGCGTTCAGGGTGATCGCGGTCAACGCCTCCTCGACGGTGAACTTCGAGTCGAGGCAGGCGTGCGTCGCCGCCGCGGGGAGCGACTCGCTGTTGCACGTCCCGGGATTCGCGTCGGTCGCCACCGCGACGGGGACTCCCGCCTCGATCATCGCCCGCGCCGGCGCGGGCTTCGACTGCATCCACCACGCGGTCCCCGGCAGGACCACCGCGACCGTGCCGGCGGCCGCGAGCGCCTCGATCTCTTTGGCCCCGACGTGGAGAAGGTGGTCGGCGGAATCCGCCCGCAGCTCCGCTGCCAGCTTCGCGCCGCCGGAGAGCGCGAGCTCGTCGGCGTGAATCCTCAGTCCGAGCCCGGCCCTGCGGGCGGCCTTGAGGATCAGCCACGATTCGTTCACCGTGAAGACGCCCGTCTCGCAGAAGACGTCGCAGAAGCGGGCGAGCTTCTCGCGAGCGCAGGGCGGAATGATCTGCTCGGTGATGACGCGCACCCACTCGCGGCGGTCGTCGCGGTACTCGGGCGGGATCTCGTGGGCGGCGAGGAGCGTCGGAACGACGCGGGGAAGGTCCGGCGACTCGATCCTCGCGAGAAGGCGGAGCGCCCGAATCTCCTCCTCGGCCGTCAGGCCGTAACCGGATTTCGCCTCGGCCGTCGTCGTCCCGCAGGAGAGCATGCGGCCGAGACGCTCGCGGACGAGCCGTTCGAGCTCCTCGTCCGAAGCGGCGCGGGTCGCCCGGACGGTCGCGAGGATCCCGCCGCCTTCCGCGGCGATCGCTGCGTAGGTCTCGCCGGCCAGGCGCCGGCCGATCTCGGCGCCGCGGTCGCCCGCCCAGACCGGGTGTGTGTGCGCGTCCACGAAACCGGGCAGGATCGTCTTGCCGGACGCGTCGAGTCTGGCGTCCGCGGCCTTGCCGCCGAACTCGCGCCGGTAGTCCGCCTCCGTGCCGGCGAACACGATTCGCCCGTCTTCCGCCCGCAGGGCGGCGTCGCGGATCCGGAGGATCTCTCCCTGCTCGCGGCCCCGCTTCGCCGAGGACCCCAGCGGAGTCGCGAGGCAGGCCGCATTGCGGATTTCGAGCGAATGCGCCGCCATTGTCATCCTGAGCGCAGCGAAGGACCTACTCCCATTCTGTCGACTTCATGATGAGGCGGGGATGCCGGCCGGAGCTGCTTCGCTCCTCAGGATGACGAGGGCTCGCTCTTTCGCGTCAGGTAGGAAAGCGGCCGGTCCTTTTCGTCCTCGTACTTGTCGATCTCCAGGGCCTGGCTGACGAGCTCGATCAGCTTTTCGACCTGGAGGCGGAAGTGCGCGCGCTGGAGCTTCAGGTCCTCGATCGCCTTCTCGATCTCGGCCGAGCGCTGGAGCGCGTGGTGCGTCAGGCGCTCACTCGAGTCCTCGGCCTGCTGAACGATCAGCTCGGCCTCTTTGCGCGCCGCGCCGCGGATGTCCTCGGAGGCGCGCTGGGCCGAGAGCAGCGTGTCGCGCAGCGTCTGTTCGCGCTGGCGGTGCTCGGAGTTCTCCGCCTCGAGCGAGCGCAGCCGGCTCTCCAGGTCCGAGCGGGACCGCGTGAGGTCCTCGATCTCCTCGGCGACGATCGCGAGGTACGCCTCGACCTCCACGGGGTCGACGCCCCTCCATTTCTTCGTGAAGCTCCGGCTGTGGATCTCGAGCGGGGTGACCTTGGCCATGTTCGCCTCCTAGAGAAAGCCCGCCGGGCGCATCAGAAGCCTCGACAGGAACGTCTTGATGAAAATGATCGCGAGGATCACGAGGATCGGCGAGAAGTCGATGCCCCCGGTCCGGCGGGGCGGAAGCAGCGCGCGGAACGGCCGCAGGATCGGGTCGGTCGTGCGGTAGAGGAACTGGACGATCGGGTTGCGCGGGTCCGGGTTCACCCAGGAAATGATGGCCGCGATGATGACCAGCCACTGGATGATCGAGAGGATCGTGAAGAAGACGTCGAGCACCGCCACGGAAAACGCGCTGCCGAGGTTCAAGCGGGCTCCCTCGTGCCGAACAGGGCGGTCCCGACGCGGACTTCGGTCGCTCCCTCCTCGACGGCGACCTCGAAGTCGTGGGTCATTCCCATGGAGAGCTCGGGGAAAGGCCTTCCGAACCGGCCGGCGAGCCGGTCGCGGATCTCTTTGAGCCGGCGAAAGTAGGGACGGCCATCCTCGGGGTCCTCGGCGAAGGGAGGAACCGCCATCAGGCCCCGGACGTCGAGGTGCGGGCAGTCGAGCACGCTTGCCGCGAGGGCTTCAACCTCGCCCGGGGCGGCGCCCGATTTTGTCTCTTCCCCGCCCAAATTGACCTCCAGGAGGACCGGAAATGTCCGGTTTTCGGCCGCGAGCAGGCCTTCCAGGCGCCTGGCCAGCCGCTCGCGATCCAGGCTTTCGATCACTGAAAACCATTGTAGCGCGGGCTTTGCCTTGTTCGTCTGGAGCGGCCCGATCAGCCGCCACTCCAGATTCGGAAACTCGGCCCGCAGAGCCTGGATTTTTTCCACGCCCTCGGCGACCCGGTTCTCGCCGAAGAAGCCGATTCCGATCTTCGCCGCGGTTCGGACGGTCTCGGCGGAATGGGTTTTCGTCACCGCGACGAGGCGAACCCCGGCGGGATCGCGGCGGGCGCGCTCGGCCGCCCTGGCGATGCGGCCCTGGATCTCCGAGAGCCGTCCCGCAATGTCATCCGCCGAGAGAGTCATCTTCCGAGCGCGGCCTCGCTCGCGTCCGCTCCGAGGTTGGCGAGCCGGTCGGCGAGCTTGTTCTCTTCCCGTCGAACGTGGCGGATCGAGAAGCGGCGAAACGACTTCGCGCGGCGGACTGCCTCGGACAGAAGCGGCATGAGATGCGGCGCCTTGATCTTGAAGACGCCGTTGACCTGCTGAACGAGAAGGAGGCTGTCGGACTGGATCTCGACGGATTGGGCTCCGAGCTCCTGCGCGCGCTTCAACGCGAGGAGCAGCGCTCGGTACTCGGCGACGTTATTGGTCGTCTCGCCCAGCGCCTCGAAGAGCTCTTCGGCCGGCCTTTCGTCCTCCGCCTGGACGAAGACGCCCGCTCCCGCGGGTCCGGGATTGCCGCGCGCCGCCCCGTCGATCGAGGCGCGGAACTTCATCGGCCGTAAGCCGTGAGCCGTGAGCGGTGAGCCGTGGCTCCGGGGACCCTTTTCACCGGCTTCGGCTTACGGCTAACGGTTCACGGCTCACGTCTAAGGGTTGGCGTGGTCGTAGTAGAGGATCCGGCGGCAACTGTCGCAGTAGATGATCTCGCCGCCGGCCTTCAGGCCCTGCATCGCGGCCGGGCGGACCTTGACGTGGCAGGCGGAGCACGATGCGTTGATGACACGCACGACCGCGAGCCCGCCCTTCTTCTCGAGGAGCCGCTGGAACTCGGAGAGGTCGCGCGGCCCGATCCTCGACTCGATGTCCTTGATCTCGGCGCGCGCCGTCTCCAGCTCCTCGTTGATCTGGCGCTGGACGGCGCGCCAGTCCTTCATCTTCTCCTCGTGCTCCTCGGTCTCCTTCGGGAGCGACTCTTCCCGCTTTTTCAGGTCCGCTCGCGAGGTCTCGAGCTCCTCCTCGAGCGTGAGCACCTTGTCCTCCGTGGTGCGGACCTGCTTCTCGACCCCGTCCATCTCATTCAGGACCGCGCTGTACTCGCGGCTGGACTGGACGTTTCGGAGCTGCGCCTGGTACTTCTTCTGCTTCTCCTGGTAGTCGGCGAGCTCGGCCGAGGCGCGGCGGTGCTCGAGCTCGGCTTCGATCAGGCGCTGCTTGAGCTTCGCGACCGCGTCGAGCTTCTCGCGGAAGGCGCTGTCGACCTCGGTCAGCTCCGCCGGGACGGTGTCGCGCTGCTTCTCCCGGGCCTGGACGAACCGGAGGCGCTCCTGGAGGCGGTAGAGCTCGTCCAGGAGGCCGCTCATCTCAGCAGCCCCTCGCGGCGCGTGAAGCTCGATTAGTTGGAGAACACCCCTGGAAGTTCTTGTCGGACTCTTCTCTTACGTTTCGGCTCCGCAGCCTCAAGCCCTCGTACCCCTCAATCGTCTCTCCGCTTCCTCGACCCGCGCGTGGTGGGTCCACTCGGATTCGAACCGAGGTCTAACCGGTTATGAGCCGGTGGCTCTGGACCGCTGAGCTATGGACCCCGGGCCGTTCCGCCGGAAATATATCCCAAGAATCCGCAGGACCCCTGCCGGCAGCCGCGGTGCGGGAGGGGCAAGCCCCACCCCTACGACACCGAACCCGTTTCTCTCTTGAGGCCGGTTTACCGGATCGTCTCGAGGAAAGGCTTCAGTTTCTTGGCCCGGGATGGGTGGCGGAGCTTCCGGAGCGCCTTGGATTCGATCTGGCGGATCCGCTCGCGGGTCACGTTGAAGGAGCGGCCGACCTCTTCCAGAGTGTGCTCGGAGCCGTCGCCGACGCCGAACCGCATCTTGAGGACCTGTTCCTCCCGCGGGGTCAGGGACTTGAGCACCCGGCGGGTCTGGTCCTGGAGGTTGGAGACCAGGACCGCCTCGATCGGCGACAGCACCCCCCGGTCCTCGATGAAGTCCCCCAGGTGCGAATCCTCTTCCTCCCCGATGGGCGTCTCGAGCGAGATCGGCTCCTGGGCGATCTTCATGATCTTGCGGACCTTGGAGACCGGCATGTCCATGCGTTTGGCGATCTCCTCGGCGTTGGGCTCGCGGCCGAGCTCCTGGACGAGCGAGCGCGAGGTCCGAGTCAGCTTGTTGATCGTCTCGATCATGTGCACCGGGATGCGGATCGTCCGCGCCTGGTCGGCGATGGCGCGCGTGATGGCCTGCCGGATCCACCACGTGGCATAGGTCGAGAACTTGTAGCCTCGGCGGTGCTCGAACTTCTCGACCGCCTTCATCAGGCCGATGTTGCCCTCCTGGATGAGGTCGAGGAACTGCAGCCCTCGGTTGGTGTACTTCTTGGCGATGGAGACGACGAGCCGCAGGTTCGCCACGATCAGCTCATGCTTGGCCTGGTCGGCCTCCTCTTCTCCCTCGCGCACCATCCGGAGCGTCTTCTTGACGTCCTCGTGCGAGACGCCGAACTTCGCCTCGAGCTCCTTCAGGGTCTTGCGGTACTTGGCGATCCGGCGCTTGTAGAAGTCCACCCGGGTCGGGTTCTTCTCTTTCTTAAGCGTGTTGGTGTCCTGGCGGATCGTGGACTCCGGCACCGACATCTGCCGGTCGATGTCCTTCAGGATCCCGATTGCGCGGTTCAGGACGGCCGGCGTGAAATCCGCGGCGCGGATCAGCTTGGCCATCGCGGCGATCTTCTTGTCGATCGAGGCCTCGATGCGGGCGAGCCCCTTGGTCCCGCGCTTGATCGTGCGGGACTTGAACTTCATCCGCTTGATGTCCTTGTCGAGCGCCCCGATCTTCCTGAAGGTCCCGAGGATTCCCTCGATGCGCTGCGCGGCGCGCTCGTCGAGGTCCTCGTCTTCGTCCTCGTCCTCGTTCACGTCGGGAGCGTTGACGATCTCATTGACCATTCGGGAGTCGCGGCCGGCGCTCTCTAAGAGCTTCAGGAGCTCCTCGAGGACGACCGGGTTGTTGGCGAGCGCCTGGTAGATCTTCGCCTCGCCCTGCTCGATCCTCTTGGCGATGCGGACCTCGCCCTCGCGGTCGAGCAGCTTGACCGTCCCCATCTCGCGCAGGTACATGCGCACCGGGTCGTTGGTCTTCTCGACCGCCTCGCGGGCTTCCTCGGCCGTCTCGGCGTCCAGCGCCGCGCGCTTTCGTGCCGCGCGGTCGGGATCCGTGACGATCTCGATGCCGAGGTCGAAGAACCGCGTGTAGACCTCCTCGAGGTCCCTGGGCTCCGAAGCGGCCTCGTCGGAGAGGACCGTCTGGATCTCCTCGTAGAGCAGGTAGCCCTTTTCCTTCCCCGCCTTGAAGAGGAGCGTGACCTCCGGATACTTTTCCTCAATCAACAAGAGCTTTTCCTTTCCGCGACGGCTTCAACTGCTGAATCCGCCTTCCGATTTCCTGCTTCTCGCGCGAAAGCCTCTCGACCTCCTCGCGGGGGCGTTTTTCCGTTTCGGCTCGCTGGATCTCGTCCTGCAGGGATTCGCCCCGCCGCCTCAAATACGCCTCCTCGAGGGCATGGAGTACCTGGGCGACCCTGGTTGGAGACGGTTCCGGCCCCTCCTCGGCCGCGGCCCGGGCGAGCACGCTGATGTCGTTATCTTCCCTAAGGTGAGCGATTTGCCGCTGAAAATCAATAGGTCCGGCCGCCGATCCAGCCTGGCGGAAAGCCGCCGCCACCTTCCTCACCGTCTCGTGGGTGAGCCATTCGTCTTTCAAAGTCCCTAGAATCAAGGGGATAAGCTCTTCGCCCCGCACAAGGAGGGAGAGGAGAGCGTGCTCCGCTTGCGGAATCCCGTCGTCGGATAACACCGGAGGAGGCGATTGCGTTCCCGGCGGGAATCGCCCGGCCGCGGGACGGGCAGTCGGGGGCTTGATCCGGTCCCATAGAAGCTCCAGCGGGACTCCGCAGTGCCGGGCGACGCGGCGAGTCTCCTCATGCCGGAAGATCGCGTCCGGGATGTTGCCGATGAGACTGACGACGGAGGAGATCCGGGCGCTCTTCTCGGCGGAATCCAGCCCCTTTTCCAGGGGGTTGGCGTCCTCGAGGAGCCACGCCAGGTAGTCAGGCGCCTCTTCGATCCTCGCGGCGAGCCTCCTGGCGCCCTGCTCCCGAAGGACGTCGTGGGGATCGAGCCCCGCCGGGAGCCGCACGACTCGCGCCGCCAGCCCCTGCGCCAGGACGTGCTCGAGGGCCGCCCGCGTGGCCGCCCGGCCGGCCGAGTCGCCGTCGTAGCAGAGGACGACTTTCGGCGTCAGCCGCTTCAATTTCCCCGCCTGTTCCGGCGTCAGCGCGGTCCCCATCGAGGCAACGGTCTCCTCGATGCCGGCGGTGACGAGCGCGAGGTGATCGAAGTATCCCTCGACCAGGACCACCCGGTCGTTCTTGCGGATCGCATCGCGGCCTTCCGAGAGGCCGTAAAGCAGTCGCTTCTTCTGGAAGACCGGCGTTTCCGGCGAATTGAGGTACTTGGGCTCGGCGTCCTTGGCGAGAGCGCGCCCGCCGAAGCCGGCCGGCCGTCCGCGGTCGTCGCGCACGACGAAGATCAACCGGTCGCGGAAGCGGTCGTAGGAGCCGGTCTTGCCCTCCGGCCGCGGCGTCAGAAGACCGGCCTCGAGAAGGAGGCCCTCCGTGTGGGCCGGCGCCAGCGCCCTGGAAAGCGAATCCCAGGAGTCGGGCGCGTAGCCGAGGCCGAGGCGCTTGGACATCTCCGGCGAAACGTCCCGCTCTTTCAGATACGCGGCCGCCTTGTTGCCGGGCTTGCCCATCTCGGCCTGGAAGAACCGGTGCGCCGCCGAGACGGCCTCGAGGATCTTTTCGCGGCGGTCCTCCTGCGGGCGCCGGAAGGCGCGCCGCGGGATCGTGACCCCGAAGCGCGACGCCAGCGCCTCGACCGCCTCCGGGAAGTCGAGACGGTCCATCTGGCGGACGAAGTGGATGACATCGCCGCCCGCCCCGCAGCCGAAGCAGTGGTAGAGGCCCTTCTCGCGGTCCACGGTGAAGGAGGGGGTCCGTTCGTTGTGGAACGGGCAGAGCCCCTTCCAGGAGCGCCCGGCCTTTTTCAGCCGCGTGTGCTCGCCGATGACCTGGACGATGTCGGCCGCGCTGCGCAGCTCCGCCAGCACGCCGTCGGTGATGTCGAGGTCGCTCATCGAAGCTCGAGAATGGTCGCGCCGTTGCCGCCCTCGCGCTCCGGAGCGGCGCGGAGCGAGGAGACGGCAGGGTGGGCGCGGAAGTGGTCGCGGACCGCCTCGCGCAGGCGCCCCGTCCCGTGGCCGTGCACGATGCGAAGGTGGCCGACGCCTTCGAGGAGAGCGGAGTCGAGAAACTTCTCGATCTCGGGCAGGGCGTCCTCGACCCGCTGGCCGATGACGTTGACTTCGCGCGTGGCCGGCGAGACCGGCTCGGGCCGCGGCGCGGCCGCGGGCTTCGGTGCGACCTTCCTCGGCGGCTCGCCAGCGGCGGGTTCGAGCTGCGTGCGCGCGAAACGCATCCGCTTGCCGGAGACGTCGAGCCAGACGGACTCCGCGTCGAGCGACAGCACCGTTCCCTCGAGCTTCGACCCGTGGACGCGGGCCTTTCCTCCCACGGCGAGCTCCCTCGTCTTCGCGTAGACCTCCTGGCGCGCGTCCTCGATGACGGGCTCGGCCGAGGCGGCTTCCCGGGCCCTCTCCACCACGCTCGCCGCGGAGGCCTCGGCGCGGCGCGAGGCGTTCCGGCGGATCGTCTCGATCTCGCGCTCGACCCGCTTCTCCAGGTCCACCCGGGCCTTCTCGAAGCCCGCCAGTCCTTCCTCGAGCATCTTCGCGCGCTCGGCGGTCTGCCGTTCGCGCTCGCGAGCCAGCTTCACGGCTTCCTTCCGCGCCGCTTCCCGCTCGCGCTCGAGTTCCTTCTCCGCTCGGCGCAGCCTTTCGAGCGCCGCCTCGGCTTCCGATTCCTGCTCCTCGCGGCGCCGCCATGCCTCGCCGAGGATCTCGCGGGCGCGGGCCAGGACCTTCTCGGGAACTCCCTGCTCGCGGGCGACCGAGAGCGCTCGGCTCCTGCCGGAGAGGCCGGGGTGGATCCGGTAGTTGGGGCGTCCGGTCTGCTCGTCGAACTCCATCGCGGCGGAGATCGAGTCCGGCCGTGACGCGGCGAAGTTCTTCAACGCCGAGAAGTGGGTCGTGACGATCGCGCGGCCCCCCCGCGAGAGGTACTCCTCGAGGAAGGCGATCGCGAGGGCGCTTCCCTCCTCGGGGTCGGTCGCGGCGCCGACCTCGTCGATTAAGACGAGCATGTCCGGCCCCGCCTTTTCGAGCACGGCTGCCAGCGTCTCCATCGAGGAGGAGAACGTCGAGCGCCCCGCGAGGATCTCCTGCGCGTCGCCGATCTCGGCGCGGACGTCGCCGAAGACGGGCAGGCGCGTGCCCGGGCCGCAGGGGAGGGGGAGGCCGGACTGGGCCATCAGCGAGAAGAGGCCGGCCGTCTTGAGCACGACGGTTTTTCCGCCGGCGTTGGGCCCCGAGATGACGAGCAGGCGCTTATCGGGTGTCAGCTCCAGGTCGAGCGGGACGACCGGTCTCTCCTTCCGGGTTTCGCCGAGCGCTCGGTTGCGCAGCCGCGAGAACCGCGGGTCGAGGAGCGGGTGCCGGGCCTGCGACAGGGCCCAGCCGCCGTCGCGCGAAATCTCGGGGATGCGGCCGCCGCCGGACTCGCCGAACTCGACCTTCGCCTCGAGGGCGTCTAGCTCGCCGATCTCGGAAATCGCCGCTTCCAGGTCTTCCGAAACGGCGAGGACCTCCCGTCCGAAAGACGCCAGCAGGTCTTCGACTTCGCGCCGCTCCTGCGCGGCGAGCAGCGCGATCTCGTTATTGGACTCGATGACCTCCATCGGCTCGACGAAGACCGTCTGTCCCGAGCCGGAGCGGTCGTGGACGATGCCCGGCACGCGCGAGCGCGCGGTCGCGACGACCGGCAGGCAGTAGCGGTCGTTGCGGAGAACGACGACCGCGTCCCCGACGAAGTCCCGCCGCTCCTCCAGGAGCTTTCCCAGCCGCCGGGAAACTTCGCCCCGTCGCTTTCGAAGCGACGAGCGCACTTGCGCAAGCTCGGGCGAGGCGTCGTCCCGCACCGAGCCGTCGGAGTCGAAGAGCCGCCGCGCCCGGCCCAGGAGCTCCACGAACCCGGGCATCGCGTCCCGGCGCTCCGAGAGAAGCGGGGACTCCGCTTTCGCGAGCGCTCGCCGCACCGCTTCCGCCGCCCTCGCGGCCGAGAGCACCGGCCGGAAGTCTTCCGGGGCGGCGGCGCCGCCGGAAGCGCGAAGGGCCTCGAGGACTGGCGCGATCTCCTCGACTCCCGCCAGCGGCAGCCGCCCGTGGCGGGTCCGGAACTCCCAGAGCTCGCCGGTCTCGGCCAGGCGGCGGGAGACGGAGTCTTCGTCGTGAGCGGGAAGGAGTCCGAGGATGGCGCGCCGGCCGGGCGGGGTCCTCGCGAGGGAGGCAACCAACCGGAGGACGAGGGGGAGCTCGAGCGAGTCCCCCTCGCCTCCGGCAATCTCGTCTTCTAGAGCGTGGCTCGCTTCTCTTCCGAGAGCTTGCGAAGCATCTTCTTGCGCGCCTGGATCATCTTGCGCTTGCGCTTGGCGCTCGGCTTCTCGTAGTGCTGGCGCTTCTTCAGTTCCGAGAGGATTCCGGATTTCTCGCACTTTCTCTTAAAACGCCGCATGGCGTTCTCGAAGGACTCATCTTCTTTCACGTGGACCAGAGGCAACGAACACTCACCCCCTTCACTCGGGCGATAGACCGAACGGTTATGTTAACAGGCGCCGAGTCCCGGCGGACACGGTTCAGGCCGTCCGGCCCAAGTGACAGAGGGAAAGCGACTTAGAGGCGCCCCTCCAGGCGCGTCCGACCATATAATCCGCCCCGTGGCCGATCCCGAAGAGCGGCGGCGGTTGATCGAGGCGGAGATCGAGCGGCGCCTGGCCGAGCGTTTCGCGGCCCTCCGGGAGGAATTCGAGAGGCTGCGCCGGGAGTCCGACGGCCGCTGGAGCGGTTTCGCGTCCCGGTTCGAGCAGAAGATCTCCGGGATCGTCCCGGTGGAGTTGCTTTCCGCCGACGCCCCGGTCGAGCGCGGCGAGTCCGGGCGGCTCTCGATCGAAGCGGCGAGAGACCTGGACTCGGCGTCCAGCCAGGTCCAGATCCTGATGCGCCTGCTCGACCGCTGCCGCGACTTCGCTTCCCGCGCGGCCCTGCTGGTCCTGAAGGACGGCGCCTTCGGCGTCTGGCGGGCGATCGGTCTCGCGGGCGGCGCAGTGGCGGAGACCGCGGTTCGCCACGTCGTCCTTCCGGCGAATTCCATTCCGCTTTCGCGGGTGACCGCCGGCGCCCCCTGCCGCCTCTCGGAGGGCAACGAGGTCTCCGAGCGGCTGACGTGCGCGGACGCCGTGGCCGCGGTGCTGGTTCCGATCGCCATCGGCGACAAGATCTCCGGCGCTCTCTACGCGGACGCTTCTCCGGGAGGCGAGGACCGCTTCGATCCGGATTCGATCGCGCTGCTGGCGTTTCTCTCCGGGCTTCTCATCGAGCGCGTCGCCGCGCGCAAGCTCCGCCCGTCGCCCTCGCTGCGCGACCTCGAGCACCTGGCCGCCCGCACCGAGGGAGAGCCGGTCCGCGACGACTACGACACGCAGGTCGCGAGCCTCTGGAAGGAGCCGCCGCCGCCTGCCCCCGCGAAGGAAGAGCCGCCGCCCGAGGCCGCCGCCCCGGCGCCGCCGACCCATGCTCCGGAGGAGCGCCGCACCCTGAGCGGGCCCCTCGCGCCGCAGGACGACGAGGAAAAACGCGTGGAAGCGCGGCGGTTCGCCGAACTGCTCGTCTCGGAGATCAAGCTCTACAACGAGCGCGCGGTCGAGGAAGGGCGCGCCGAAGGCAACCTTTACAAGCGGCTGAAGCAGGAGATCGACCTGACCCGGCAGGTCTACGAGCAGCGCATCCCGGCGTCGGTGCGCGAAGGCAGCGATTACCTGCGCGAGGAGCTCGTGCGGATCCTGGCCGACGGCCGGCCCGAAGCCCTGGGATTCTGATCGCCCGCGTCTTTCTTTCCGCCGCGCTGCTTTTCGGCGCCTCTCTCCTCCTTGCCGGAGACCTCCCTTCGACGACGCCGGACTTCGACGCCGCGTTCGCGCGGGCGGCGGACCTGCTCGAAGCGGGAAAAAGGACCGAGGCGGAGGCGGTGCTCGACGCCATCCGGGAGAAGTCCGCTGAACGAGCGTGGGAGGCGAGGGCGGACCTCCTGCTCGCCTCCGACGACCTGCGCCGCAAGGATTTTCCGGCGGCGGTCCGGAGGCTGCGCCTCGCGCCAGCGGCTGCGATCGGGTTGGAGGCGCACCGGCACGCCCTCCTGGCGCGCGCGCTCGCTTCAGCCGGCCTGAATGCCGAGGCCGCGCGGGAGGCTCGCGCCGCTTTCGAAACGGAGGAGCCCTTTTCGGGGCGGGTCGCCGCGGGCCGGGCCCTGGCCACCGCGCTGGAGAAGGCCGGGGACCCGCGCGGGGCGGAGCAGGTGCTGAAGGCCGCGGCCGCCGCGTCGGCGACACGCGGCGAGGCCAACGCCATCGCCTCGGAGCGGGCCCGGATCGGGCTCGCGGCGCATGATCCGGCGGCGGCCCAGGCCGCGGTTTACGACCTGCTCTTCTCCGGCGCCTCGATCGAGTCGCTTCCGACGGGAGTGCGAGCGGCCGTGCAGAAGGAAGAGGCCCGGCTCTCGCCTCCCGATCGCGGCCGCGTGGGCGCGGCGCTGATCGCGGCGGGGAGCGTGGAGCGGGGTGTCCGGCTCCTCCGGAAGATTTCTCCGGCGCAGTGGCCGCCGGAGCAGAGGGCGGCCTGGCAGCTCGCGCTCGCGCGAGGGGAATCGCGCCTCGGCCGCGCGCCGGCGGCGGAGAAGGCGGCGGCGGCCGTGACGCACGACGGGTCGGCCGCGGATTTCGAGGCGCGGCTCTTTGTCGCGGACCTGAAGCTCGACCACGCCCGGGGAAAGAAGCCGAAGCTCGCTCCGACAGATCCGGCGGTCATCGCCGCGAGAAGCTCGTACACGTCGCTGGCCGCTCCGGCGGCTCCGGAATCGGTGCGGCTCGCCGCGTTCGAGCGCCTGGTTCGGCTGGAGTGCGACGCCGGGCACTTCGAGACGGCGCTCGAGCGCGCGAAGACGATCGTGAAGGAAAGCCCGAGCTCGACGGCGGGATTCGAGCCCCTCTGGAAGCTCTGCTGGGAGCTCTACCGCGACGGTGATTACGCGGAGGCACGGACGCGCATGGAGGCGCTGGCGGACACCTACGACCTTCCGGTTCGCGAGCGGCGGCTGTCGTACTGGCTGGGGCGCTGTCTCGAGCGGCTCGGCAAGGGAGAGGAGGCCGCGGCGCTCTATCGCGAGCTCGCCGGCGCGGATCCGCCGGACCTCTACGCGATCTTCGCGCGGCGCCGCAGGCCGGAGTTCGGACCGGTCACGCCCGAGCCGATCGCCGATCCGTCGGCGGCGACGGCGACGTTCCGCCGCGCCGACGAGCTGCTGAGGCTGCGAATGTTCGAGGAGGCCGCGGCGGAAGCGCGGTCGCTTCCGGAGTCGCGCGGGCGCGACCGGAGGCTCGCGGAGGCGGAGTTTGCGCTGGGCCGCTTTCCCGCCGCGGCGGACGCAGCGAGGCGGGCCTTCCCGGACTTGGGGACGCCCTCGGAAGCGCGCGTCCCGGAAGGGTGGCGGCGCCTCTACTACCCGATCGAGGAGAAGGGGTTCCTTGCGGAGCGGGCGCAGGAGTTCGGAGTGGACGCTTCGGTGCTGCGCGGCCTCGTGAGGCAGGAAAGCGTCTTCGAGCCGCGGGCGAAGTCGAAGGCGGGCGCGCTCGGCCTCACACAGCTCATGCCGGCGACGGCGAAAAGCCTCTCGCGGTCGGTCCTCCGGACGCGGTACCGTCAGGCGTTTCTCTACGATCCGGGCGTCAACGCCCGTCTGGGCGCGGCGTACTTCAAGAGCCTTCTCGACCGGTTCTCGGGCAATACCATCTACGCGCTCGCGGCGTACAACGGAGGGCCCACGCGGATGGCCCGGGTCGTTCGGGAGAACTCCGGCCGCGACGAGGACGAGGTCTTCGAATCCCATCCCGCCTACGAGACCCGGGACTACGTCCGCCGGGTGATGCTCTACGCCGAGTCCTACCGCGAACTGTACAAGTGACGTGGGTGTGCCGAGAGCCATAATCCGAGGGGTGAGCTCTGCGATCGAATTCCAGGTCCGCACGAAGAAGAAGATCGAGCGGCACGACATCACCGGCGAGGTGACGAAGGCCGCGGCGAAGCTGAAAACCGAGGAAGGCGCGCTCCTCGTCTCCGTTCCCCACACCACCGCCGCGGTCACGGTCGGGGAGAACTGGGACGGTGACGTCACGCACGACGTCGAGCGCGCGCTCGCGGCCTGGGTCCCGGACGTGAAGTTCGACCACGGCGAGGGCAACTCACCCGCCCACTTCCTCTCCGAGGCCATCGGGACGTCCTGCCTCGTCCCGCTCTCCGGAGGCGAACCGCTGCTTGGCCGCTGGCAGGGGATCTTCTTAATCGAGCTCGACGGCCCCCGCGAGCGCACAGTGCGGGTCGCCGCTCTCACGAGTCCGTAGTCCATCCCGACTAAGGACCAAGGACTAAAGACTAGGGATCCTGGAAGAGCTCCCGCTCCTCGCGCGTGGTGTGCGCGTCCCATCTCCGGGCGAGATTGCCGGCGAGCGCCCTTGCTCCCTCGAGGTCTCCCCGTTCGCCCAGGAGCCGCACGATCATCGCCGAGACCTCGCGGACCTGCACGTGCTCGACGCGCAGCTCCCGGAAGAGTCGCTCCCGGCCGGCTTCCTCCTCCGGCGGAGCGAGCTTGTGGCCGGTGGGAACGGGAAGGACTCGTTCCTCCTCCAGGGCCGTGTGCCGGCGAAGCTCGCGATCGAAATCCTCGATCGACCGGCGCGACGACTCCAGGTCTCCCGATGTCACCGCGGAGAGGAACCTGCCGAAGAGCTCGTCGAGTTCCCGGTGCTCCCGGATCAGGGTCTCCCGCATCGCTTTGGATTGTTTCACGCGCCGCCGCGAGAGAATGGGCGCGCATGTCCCGTCTTCGGCGAAGTCTCCCGGCCGTCCTGGCTCTCTGCCTCGCCTGCCACCGGGAGGGAGGCGACCCCGTTCGCCAGACGCTGGACAAAATGGTCCAGGCCGCCGACAAACGCGACGCGGCGGCGGTGGTCGCCAACCTGTCGGAGACGTACCGGGACGCGGAAGGCCAGGCTCCGCCGGACGTCGCGGCGGTCCTTCGCCGCTATTTCGCGGCCTACGAGATCCTGAGCGTCAAGATCTCTTCCGTCGAGATCGAGCGGGCGCCCGAGGCGGCCCGGGCCCGATTCCGGGCGGAACTGTCCGGCCAGCCGGTCAAGCTGGGCGCCCTCGACCGGTTCCTGCCTTCCGCCTCGAAATACGACTTCGACGTCCGGATGGTCCCGGAAGGGGGGCGCTGGAAGGTCGCCTGGGCAAGCTGGCAGCCGGCCCAGTGACTTGCCGGGCCGGGGGGGCTGTGTTTAAGTAACCGGCCCCGCTTGCGCGGAAATCAGGCATGACCGAGGAGTCCACCGCCCGCGACCTTCTCGCCGCCCTCGAGGTGGCCGTCCTCGAGCAGGACGACGACGGGTCGTTGCGCGTGGCCGGGTCAATCCCGGAATGGTTCGCGCGGTTCCGTCCCGGGTCGATGTCCGTCCCTCCGAGGATCGAGGCTGCCCTGGGATCTGCCTTCCTCGAGAACTTCCTCGTCGAGGCGGAGGGCTTCTGGGATTCGGAGGACGCCGGGAGGCTGCGCTCGGGGATGTGGACGGAGGCCGGGCCCGACGGAGACGACTTCCACCTGGAGGCCTCGGCGGTCCGGATCGGCCGGCGGCGGTTCCTCGTCATCGAGGACCAGACGCCCGTGTACGACGAAAAGCAATCGGTCCTGCAGCGCGCGCGCTCCCAGAACCTCTCGCGGCGCGAGCGGCGGCGGGAAGAGGAAAACAAGGCGCGGTGAAAAAGCGAGGGCTTCCAAATCGGGGACGACCGATGAGAAAGGCGGGCAGGGCCATGGCGGTAACGGAGCAGCACAAGCGCGGCAACGACAAGGGCGATGGCCAGGCGGCGAAGGGCGCGGCCGCCATCCCGGTCGAAGCGGCCGGGGGGAACCTGGAGAAGATCCGGGACATCCTCTTCGGCGCGCAGGTTCAGGATTTCGACAAGCGGTTCCAGCGTCTGGAGGACCGGTTGCTGAAAGAGACCTCCGACGCGCGGGCGGAGACCAGGAAACGCTTCGAGGCCCTCGAGGCGTTCCTCAAGAAGGAAGTGGATTCCCTCTCCGAGCGCATCAAGACCGAGCAGGCGGAGCGCACCGAGTCGGGCAAAGAGATCTCCCGCGAGCTGCGCGAGGCCGCGCGCAACCTCGAGAAGAAGCTCGCCCAGCTCGACGATGTGACGTCCAAGGCCCAGCGGGAGCTTCGCCAGCAGATCCTCGACCAGTCCAAGGCGCTGACCGAGGAGATCCGCAGCCGGATCCGCGAAACCGCGACGGCGCTGACGAAGGAGATTCGGGAGCTGCGCGCGGAGAAGACCGACCGCTCGGCGCTGGCGACCCTCTTCACGGACGTCGCGATGCGCCTCTCCGGCGACTCCAAGCAGTCGGCGAAGGAGTGAGGCTCAAGCCCCGATGGGCGATGCCGTCAAGCCCGGCAACGGAGGCGAGGCGCCGCCCGTCCCGGCGGAGGACCCGCTCCTAGTCGAGCTCCGCGGCCTCCTGCTGGCCGCGGAGAAGAAGGACGTCACCCAGATCCAGGAGCGGCTCGACGATCCTCAGAGCCGCGCCGAGGACATCAGCCACGTTCTGCCCGAAGCGATCGCGATCCGTTCGCGGCGCGACCGCGACCTGACCGACTCGTTGCTGCCTGCCGTCGAGGAGGCGATCGGGATCTCCGTGCGCCGCCACCCCGACGTCCTGGTGGACGGGCTCTTCCCCGTCATGGGACCGGCGATCCGCAAGTCCATCACCAACACGTTGGCGGAGATGCTGGAGTCCCTGAACCAGACGCTGGCGATCGGGTTCTCGAAGCAGGGATTGAAGTGGAGGCTCGAGGCCTGGCGGACGGGCAAGCCGTTCGCCCAAGTCGTCCTGTTACGCACGCTGCTCTACCGCGTCGAGCAGGTCTTCCTGATCCATCGCGAGACCGGCCTTCTCCTGTGCCACGTCTCGGCGCCGGGCGCGGCCGTCCAGGACGCCTCGATGGTCTCGGGCATGCTCACGGCGATCCGCGATTTCGTAGGCGACTCCTTCGGCTCGGCGGGCGCGGGCGGGCTCGACGCGTTCCGAGTCGGGGAGCTGGACGTCTGGGTCGAGCAGGGTCCGCGCGCCGTCCTCGCCGCGGTCATCCGCGGGACGCCCCCGAAAGAGCTCCGAGCAGTCTTCACCGAGGCGATCGAGAAGATCCACCGCGATCACGCGGGCGACCTCGAAGAGTTCGCCGGCGACGCGGCGCCGTTCGAGAGATCGCGCGGCGTCCTGGAGGAGTGCCTGAAGTCCCAGAAGCAGCCGGCCGAGGAGAAGGCGGCGCGCCGAAGGGGCCTTCGCCGTTATGCCCCGGTGCTCGGCGTCTTCGCCGTCCTCGCCGCCGCGATCGGCTTCTGGGTGTTCACGACCGTGCGGCGCAACGAACGCTTCGAACGGTACGTGCGGAGCCTCGCGGCGCAGCCCGGGATCGTCGTGACCGCCTCCGGCCGCCGCGGGGGGAAGTTCTTCGTGGAAGGGCTGCGGGACCCGCTCGCGGCCGATCCGGCCCCGATGGCCGCCGCCGCGAAGCTCGACCCGAAGGAGGTCGTCGGAAGCTGGAAGCCTTACCGGGCGCTCGATCCTCCGATCGTCGTGGCCCGCGCGAGGACGTTCCTCTCAGCGCCGGAATCGGTTTCCCTGCGCGTGGACGGAGCGACCCTCGTCGCCGCGGGCTCCGCGCCGGCGCGGTGGATTCAGGAGTCGCGCCGGCTCTCCCGCTCGATTCCCGACGTCTCGAGCTACGACGACCGGGGCGTCTCCGACACCGATCACGCCGGCCTCGACAGGCTCCGCAAGGCCGTCGAATCCCGACGCGTGTTCTTCGCCCGCGGCTCCTCGGAGCTGGCGGCGGCCGAGTCGGAACGGATCGCGCAGGCTTCGCGCGAGATCGGCGAGCTCGGCCAGGCCGCTTCCGCGGCGGGGATGCCGGTTCGCGTCGAGGTCGTGGGTCGGGGCGACAGCGAGGGGACGACCGACGTCAACCTGTCGCTTTCCCGCAAGCGCGCGGAGAAGGTCCAGGCGGCGCTCGGCGTCCCGCCCGCCGGCGTGGCCCTGGCGGCGACCGGCGTGGGCGCCTCTCAGCCCCTGGTCGAGGAGAAGACCGACCAAGACCGACAGGTCAACCGCAGCGTCTCCTTTCGGGTGATACTTCCCGAGCCCAAATGATCCAGAAGAAGATCTGCATGCTCGGGGCCTTCGCGGTCGGAAAGACGAGCCTCGTCTCGCGCTACGTCAAGAGCATCTTCTCGGACAAGTACCACAGCACCGTCGGTGTGAAGGTGGACAAGAAGCTCGTCGTGGTCGGCGACGAGCAGATCGACCTGCTGCTCTGGGACCTCTACGGCGAGGACGAGTTCCAGAAGATCCGGGAGACGTACCTGCGCGGGTCCTCGGGCTACGTGCTCGTCGCCGACGGGACCCGGCGCGAGACGCTGGACAAGGCCGTGGTTCTCCACAGCCGCGCCCAGGAGACGGTGGGGAAGGTCCCGTTCGTCCTGATGATCAACAAGGCCGACCTTGCCGACAAGTGGGAGATCCAGAGCGAGGCGGTCACGGACCTCGGAGGCGGCGGCTGGCCCGCGTTCAAGACGAGTGCGAAGACGGGGGAGGGCGTCGAGGAGGCGTTCCTGGCTCTCGCCCGGAAAATGGTCGGAGGTTGACACCCCGGTCCCCCTCCGTTACCCTCTCCGGTCCGCTCTTTTCCTCAGTAGCTCAATGGCAGAGCATCCGGCTGTTAACCGGAGGGTTGTAGGTTCAAATCCTACCTGAGGAGCCACTACCCACCGCTTACTACCGGCACACACCGCGGAGAAGTCGTCAGAACCGGGCGAGCCCGCCTGATGCGGTGAAGAACGTGATCCAGAAGGCGACGCCGTCGCTGCAGGCCCCGTAGGGAAGAACGCCCGTGCCGATGTTCGCGAAGCCGAGAGGGGAGAGGTCCGCCGCTTTGAAGATCGAGACGGCGTCGCCGTTGTAGTCGGTTACGAGGACGCGCTGGCCGTCGAAGGCGGCGCTTCGCGGGCCGGACAGGCCGTTGCCGGTGAGCGTCTGCAGCACTGCTCCGGTGGAGGCGCGAACCACCGTCACGGAGTCGTTGCCGAGGTTGGGGACCCAGATGTTCGCTCCGTCGTAGACCGGGTAATTGGGTTCTAACCCGACAGTCACCGTCTGCAGGATGGCTGCTGCCGCGTCAAGTTTCAGGAGGTGGCGGGGGACCGCCGAGGTCCCCGAGTCGGTGACCCAGACGTTGGTTCCGTCGAAGAGAGCTCCGACCGGCGAAACGAATCCGGGTACGGACGTGACGGTCCAGGGGATGGTAGCTCCCGGCGTGACGATCGATACACTGCCGGTGGCATTGGCGGTCCAGACGCGAGCGCCATCGAACGCGACGCTCTGCACGTTCGGTCCCAGCGTGCTCGCGACAACTGTCGCGGCGCCGGGCGGCTGCGACGGGTCGATCATATAGAGCAGGCCCGGTTGGGTAGCGGCCGTCACGATGACGCGGCCCATGGCGACAAGGACTCCGAACGCTCCGGTCGCGGTCCATGTCTCCAGGACTTTCCCGTCCGAGGCCCGCACTCGTGAAACCGTGCCTGAGCTGAAATTGCCCACCCAGACGTCGCCGCCGTCGCAGCGGCAGAGCGCCGGAAAAGAGCCGACCGTCGTGAGCTGGACGGCCGCGGCGTTCTGCGTGGCCCAGAACTGGTCGAGCGCCGCCCGGCGGCTGCCGCGTCGCAGCACGGAATCCACGGAGCGCGAGAGAAAAGCGGCCATCTGGAGGCGGGTGACGTTGGAGGTCGGATCGTAAGTCGTCGGCGTGGTCCCGGTCGTGATTCCAAGATAGAACACCTCCAGAACGAACGGGCAGAAGACGTCGTTGGCGGTATCGGTGAATGGGCCGCAGGTTCCCAACAGGGCGTTCGTCATGCCGGCCAGTAACGCGGCGGCAAGACCGAATGGGACCAGGAGCAGACGGACGCCTC
>DATFQY010000164.1:0-64150 GCA_035263845.1 Thermoanaerobaculia bacterium
ACCGGAGCTCTCACCAACGAGACCTTTGTCTCCCTGGAGACGGCCGCCCTCGGCTAGCCTCCCGCCACTGCTCCGGGACACCTTCCCACGCTTGCCGGGAGCCCAAATTCCCTCTAGCCCACCGCCTGGCCTCGGGCGAAGTAGTAGATAAGGGCAGCAGTGAGCTCACTCTGGTCAGCAACTCACTCGTTCCGTCCGCCTGAGTTCCCGTCGATGTGATTAATCTGTCACCGACGGCTGTGTTGCCGCGAGCTCCTGGCGGCGACGCCTGGCTGTCTGGCTCGAAGGGGGAGGAGCGTAATGGCCAGGACATCAAGCACGAGCAAGGCCCTCGAGATCGGCAAGGCAATGGCGGCTGGTGCGCTGCAGCGTCGCCGCAAGGCCGCACGGACGCGGCAGCGCGCCCTGGCGAAGATTCCGGGGCCCGTGGTGCACCGCATCACCGCAGGTCCCAAAGGCATGGTGGTGAAGACCGCGGTCACTCATCAGAGCGCAGGCGTCCTGATCGCGGAGGGCGATTCCTGGTTCGACTATCCGTTCCACGACGTGCTGAGCGATCTCGAAGACATTTATGGCTTTGACGTGGAGTCCGTCGCTCACAAGGGCGATACGGTCGAAGACATGGCCTACTCGGGCGGGCAGCTCGACGATTTCTCGCGACGCGTCGAGAAGGTCCTGCGAACCGGCGTGAGACCTCGCGCGATCCTCCTCTCCGGCGGCGGCAACGACGTTGCCGGAGACGAGTTCGCCGTTCTGCTCAACCACGCCTCATCCGGCATCGCCGGGCTCAACGAGTCCGTTCTCACGGGCGTTATCGACGAGCGAGTTCGCGACGCTTACGTCACGATTCTGAGCGCGATCACCACGGTCTGCGAAGGCCAGATCGGCCAGAGCGTTCCAATCATTATTCACGGCTACGACTATCCAGTGCCCGACGGCCGGGGATTCCTCGGCGGGTGGGGTCCCCTACCGGGTCCGTGGCTCGAGCCGGGCTTTCGCAGGAAGGGTTACCAGGCGATGACCATCCGGCAGCAAATCTGCGTCAGGCTCATAGACCGCTTCAACGAGATGCTTGCACGGCTCGCCGGGAAAACGCCTTTCACGCACGTCCGCTACCTCGACCTGCGCAACACGCTCTCGCAGGGGGCGAACTACGAGGATTGGTGGGCGAACGAGCTCCATCCGACTCCGAAGGGTTTCGAGGCGGTGACCAGGAAGTTTGCTTCGATCGTCTAGAGCAGAGTTAGGAGGCCCCATGTACGACAAGACCATCGTGACCCACCTCGGTGCGCTGTCGGCGAAATATGGATCCACCGGTGTCTCCAGGATCAGCAATGCGCTGAAGGCCCTCGTCGTTGCCGACAAGGCCCGCGGCCTTCGGACAGGTGTCGTCTATCTCGACGATGCCGGAGCCATGAAGAAGATGGGCGCGAAGCCGCTGCAGACAGTCGCCGATTATCGGGGAGCCAAAGCCGCGGTTGATGGCGTCTTCAAGGCTCTCGCTCCCCAGTATCTTATGATCCTGGGCGCACCGGACGTTGTCCCCCACCAGGATCTTTCCAATCCTGCCTTCTCCGCCGGTGACGACGATGACCCGAAGGCCTGGGGAGATCTCCCTTACGCCTGCGACACGGAATACGGCCACGATCCCGCTCAGTTCGTGGGCCCGACGCGAGTGGTCGGCCGCCTGCCGGACCTGACCGGAGCAAGAGAACCGTCGCATCTCCTCGCGCTGCTCGAAAGCTCTGCGAAGTGGAAATGCAGGCGGCCGGACCACTACTCGACCTACTTCGGGTTGTCGGCATCGGTCTGGCAGGGCTCGACGCGGCTCAGTCTCGACAATCTCTTCGGCAACAACAGCGCGCTCCTGCTCGCGCCGCCGAAGGGCGCGAAGTACCCGGGCGGCGAACTCGGCGCACGGGCGCACTTCATCAACTGCCATGGCGCGCCCGCGGTGCCGGAGTTCTATGGCCAGAAGGGGAACAAATACCCGATATCCCTCAATACGAAGTCCACGGCCGGCGCCATCCAAACCGGCACTGTGGCGTCGGTCGAGTGCTGTTACGGCGGAGAACTCTACGACTCTGTTACGCTTGGCCTCGACATCCCGATCTGCCAGAGCTACCTGCGGCAGGGAGCCTACGGTTACCTCGGAAGCACGACAATCGCCTATGGGCCGGCGGACGATAATGGCGCCGCCGATCTTCTGTGCCAGTATTTCTTGCACAATGTTCTCAGCGGGTCGTCGACCGGTAGCGCTCTTCTGCAGGCAAGGCAGCAATTCGTGGACCGAAGTGCCCAAATGGACCCGATTGATCTCAAGACGCTCGCGCAGTTCTGTCTATACGGCGACCCCAGCGTGCAGCCGGTTGCGATGCCGGGACAGAATGAGCCCCTGGAAGGCGCAGACCCGGAGAAGGTCGCGCGGTTTCGACGCGGCGAACGCAGGGCAAAGCTGCTGCAGACTGGTGAGTTTCTGAAGCAGACGAAACCGACCGCTTCGAAGGTTGAGAAAGGCAGGAGGCCTCCAGTCCAGGCTAAAGCCGCTCTGGCGAACATCGCGAGCAGGGGAGGTCTTCCGCGAGGTCAGCGCTTCAAGGCCTTCACGGTGAGAGGAGCCAAAGAGGTCAGAGCCGGGCAAGCGAAGTTCGCCGGGGCACCTTCGAGGTATTACCTTGCGATCGGAAAGCCCAGTTCCCCATCGAGAAACGACGGTCGCTACAGGGTGGCAGTCGTTGCGAAGGAGCTGGGGGGGCGTATCGTCGATTACCGCATCTACCACCAACGTTGATCGATTGGAGTCTTCTTGGTGCCGGAACCCGTAGAAAAGCTACGCGGCCGCGTGACGCGGGGCGAATATGGCAAGGGAAGCAAGAGCGAACGAATGGCTGTCTTTATCGAAACCGACAATGGTCGGTTCCTTCTGCGCAGAAAGGGAGGTCCAGCCTTCGCGGATCCGGAGTTGGAGAGCCTCGTAGGCCATACGGTCGAGTGCAACGGGTTTCTCCTCGAGACGACGCTCCTCGCCGACCGTATCGACATTATCGGCAAGAGGTGATCTTTCAACCCGTGGTTCCCAAGGGCGTTCTGAGAATCAACGACTAGTCCCAAGCCCCTATGGGGGCGTTCAGAAGACTCGTCGAAACGGGTAGCTATACGACTCCGCCGGACACCTGACCGACGCGCTCTAACCTGAGACCAACCTGGCAGAGCCAAGTCTGTCGCAGTTAGCGGTTTGGCGCCCGGCTGTCTGCGGAGAGCGCCGCGGACCCAGGTGAGATGTCTCTTGCGGCTCTCCGGGCTTTACCAATCGCTGACCATCGGGCTCAATCCGGTCGTCTTATTCCGTGTTCACTGCGCGCTAACCCTTCTGATATCGGCCGCTCCGCGCTAGAGGAAACGGGGTATTTGCCTATCCAGGGTGACCGGTCTATCCGACGGCTTCTCGTTAGCCCAAGGCTTCCGCTGAGGCGATTGCTAGGAAGGAGTTCTACGCATCTATCACGACCGGTTGGGATCTCGGATCCCGCGCCGACGGAGGTATCGATGAAAACCGTTGACTTGCTGACGGTGATGGTCGACCAGGTCCTGACGATCCAGACAGATGCCAACGAGGACGTGTTGGGGTACCGCGTCCTGATCGACCGGTGGAAAGGCACCCCGGTCAGCGTCACGTACTGAGCCTTTCCGGTGACGGTGTTCGCACGGGTAGCCTTCGAGAGTCGAAAAGGCCACGTTCACAGTGACCGCCACGGACGCCTGCGGCCACACCGGTTGCAGGACCTACACGTTGGAAATCCAACAGCCCCTCTCTGGGGGCAGTGGGGAGCACGAAGATGGCCGCGAGTGAGTCGATGACGAGCAGCGGTATCGTCGGAGTGATCGCGTCGGTCGTGACGATCGCGCTGACCGTTTTCAACGCGGTCACCAAGTCGACGATCGACCGGCAGGCTGGGGCGGTCCAGGCTGCACAATTGGAGCTGCAGAAGCTCGACGAGAGGCTTCGCGAGCGCGCGGCAGACTTGGAGGCCCTGAAGGAACGCACCAGTCGATACACATTCCTTCGGAGCCTACTCCCGGACCTGATCTCGGGGACCGGCCAGCAGCAGCTGCTGACCATCAACCTCATTCGCCTGACGCTGAGTGAAGAAGAAGCGGCCCGCTTCTTCAGCGGGTTCATCCGTTCGGACGACAGGGCCCTCCAAACCGTCGGGAACGCCGGCCTCAAGGCGATCGCGCAGGACAGGACCGCCAGCGAAACGGCCGCCGGCCACGAGCGGAAGGGATTCGCCTCATTGATGGAGGGACGCTTCGATCAGGCAATCGTCGATTTTAGGAACGCGGATCGCGCCTACCCCGCATACCACGATGCCAGCGAGATCGCTCAGTATCTGGAGCAGAGCCGAAAAGACCTCGAGCGGCCGGACGGGAGACGAGCTGCATACGGCGAGATCCTCAAAAGATACAGCTGGAAGGCGCCCCCGGACGTCCGACGGCAGCTTCGAGACCTGAGCCAGGACGCCTCGGGGGATGGCCCCTCGAAGTAGGGCATCTTGGAAGGAGGTATTGAGATGAAGGCTTCCGAGAAACGGGCCACCCGGCGTCCCCTGCGCGCGATTGTGAGCCAGGTCATTGGGGAGTTGCTGACCAAATTGGCCGGACCTCCCGGCCCAGCCGAGAACAGAGCGGCAGTCGTCGGCCTGAGCGTTAGAGGTTGGCTGTGAATCGAGGCTTTCAACTCCTACCCGGGCGTTGTTCACATCATGCCTAACCGACATCTTAAGGTCGGGTTGCTCGCGGCACTGCCGGTGGCAGTACTGGTCGTGGACATCGCCCGTTTCCCTTCCCTATTCGAATATCGCAAGCGGCTCCCACACGTCGGTATCCTGCCGCTGCTATCGCAGCGTGCCATGCAGGTCGGAACTCTTGCTGCGCACAATGTGTACCTCTCTATCGACAGCATTTACGACCGCAACTACTTGAGTTACCTGGATGGCGCACCCAATGGGCTTGTTCTCTCGCATTTCCTGGAATCCGGCAAGGACGACTCCGTCGGCGGCGCGTTGGGTGCGGCGGTGCGGTGGACTCTGAAGCGGGTCTCGCCGTCCGATAATCAGCGATTGACCGACCTGCTCGGTCAGGCCAGCAAGCACCGCAGCGGCGACGTTCTCCAATTGTCGCTGAACCTTGCCGGGCCGCAGCACGACCTCTTCCCCATCGATCGGCTGTTTGTGATCCTGATCAGTAAGGGTCCGTCGGGCGAGCGCGCCGACGACATCGGCAAGGGCATCGCCGAGGCGGTGGCACTCGCCGGGAAGGAAAAAATAAGAAATCTGATCGTACCGTGCGTTGCGTACAACTGGGAAGACAGAAATACAATGGCGTTCTCGGGCTTCTTCGAACCCGTGCTGAAAGCGGCGGTCGAGAGCGAGGCGCCCCGGAACCTGTATCTGTCGCTGTATTCGGGCTGGCCAACCTCTTCCCTCGAGGACGCTGTCGGTTCGTTCAATCAAGTGTGGCAGGAGAGCTCGCGAGCGCCCGACCGAACCGGTACGGTCCTCCACCGGAGCGAGATTCGGCTCATCCTTCTGCTTCTTCCGGTGTGCATCCTGGCCTCCGCCAATGCCGCGGCGATGACGATGCGGAACTACGTCATTATCGTGACATCGTTTGTTGCGTCCGCCCTGGGGACGGGAAAAACGGTCGACGCGGTCACGCAGGGCTATGGACCGAGCGTCTCGATTGTCGCGCGGGCCATCTGCCTTATTGTGCTCGCCGCGTCTTTCCCTCTCCTGGTTAACTGGAATCCTAAGAATATCTTCGGGCAAAAGAAGGAGTAGGGGCGAGAGGGCCCCACGCGAGCGGTGCTACCGATCAAAGCCTCCATACGGATGGTCCTCGACTCTGTCTCGTACAGCAACGCGTTACCTCCGTGGTTCGACGTTCCTACGATCGACTACTCCGCGAGGGAAAGGACAATCGAGAAGAGGATCGGAGCATATCTAGCCGGCGAACGACCGGAGCCGCCGTTTGAAGTGAGTGTCCCGCGAAAAGCGGGTGCACCACGTGTCTGGTTATTACCGTCGGTCAACGACCAGATTGTGTTGCAGACGTGCATCTCTGCGCTGGCCGAGCGAATGTTCGCGGCCGTGGACTCGAGCCGCGTCTTTAGTTATCCTCCGCCGGCCAATCCATCCCGCCTTGAGTTGGCCGACAGCCAGGTGGGGGCGTGGACCCGGTTCCAGGAAGAAACCCGCAACCGCCTGGCGCGTTCCCCGTTCATGCTTCAGGTGGATCTGGCCCAGGCATTTGCGAGCATCGGCCGCGAGAGGTTCCTGAGATTCGCCCAGGAGCTGGCCCCGGGAAGCATGGAGGTCGAGCTGCTGGCGTCGCTGGCGGCAGCATGGGGCCGGGACGACCGAGGGCTTCCCCTGATGAATGATTCCCTCTTCTTCGCTGGCAACAGTTATCTCAAGGTTGTAGACGAGATCATGCTACGGCATTCGGCCGACTTCATCCGCTTCGTCGATGACTACAGAGTCTTCGGGACGTCATCCGCCGGGCTCGAGGCGATCTTGGCGAGAGTGACCACAGAGCTGCGGCAGCTGGGGTTCACCATCAACAGCACGAAGCTGAGGCTCGGCAGCAGCGAGGAGTACCTGGAGGCGATCAGCAAGGTACGTTACGAGAGCACCGTAGGCGATCCGGGAAGTCCCTATGTCAGTACCGCCGTGTTCGGCGATGTCGTTCCTCCGGATGTCTTGACCGGCGCCGTCTCACAGGTGATGACCAATCCAGAGCTCTATCTAAATGAGGGCTTTGGCCGCCTAGCCCTTGGGGCCATCCGCCGCATGCGCGCCGACTCTGTTATGGCAGCGCGAATGCACTATGAGAAGTCTCCACGTGACAGCTTTCGGGAGTTGCTGACCAAGAAGTCATCAGTGGTTCGGGACATGATTGGTCATCTGAACGCGTTCCGGCGATCGCCGGAGGCAGCATGGCAGAGTGTCTGGATTCTATATGTAGCGGATGATCTCGAGCTGGACCGCATGGAGGATCAGGCGCTGGCGCGGGAGCTCCGGAGTGTCGTCGCCGAGATTCGCTCTGAGAGCACCGAAGCTATCGTACGGCTCTGGGCGTCGAGACTCTGGCTAAGCGGTTCGCAGTGCGAGCTAAGCCTGGCGAAGATCGAGGCGGCGCATGCCGCGTCCTATCCGGAATCAGGTCGTATTTGCTACGGAGGTCGGTAGATGCGTAGATCAGAATTTCTCGGCGTTCTGGCCGCGGCCCTTGGAGCTGCTTTCGTCTTAGGAGTGTGGAAGCGGCTCACCCGGGACGGGCGGGAGAACCGGCGAGGATTTTACGTCGCCGGTGTGCGGTTCAGCCCGAGAACGGCCGAGCTGTCTGTCGGGGACCGTGTAATCATGAAAGAGGCCCGGTGGAATCGGGAGAGGTGCGTCGAGATATGGAGTGAGGCTGGCCAACGGATCGGCTACGTTCCTCGGCGGATGATTGCGGAAATGGACAGGGCCGGGTCTCGGCGATGGCGCCTGGCGTCGCGAAACGATGAGGCCGTCCCTTGGAAGAAGTATTGGGTGGAGCGAGTTTCGTAGTCTGCGCTTCTGCGGTAACAGGACGGCCAGCGGCAGTCCGCATGTCGATAAGTCACAGTTGGAATTGACACTCAGACGAGGCGCTGATTCCGATACTCGCCGACGGCGATGGAACGAGGAGCTATTCAGTCCGATGCTCGCGGAGGGAGAGGGAGGCGGCGCCTATGTGGAGGCGGGCGCCTAGTGGAGTAGGGGCGGGCTTGCCTTCGCGGAGGGGGCCTCGGGGGACGAAGAGGGCGGAGAGGGTTCGGGCTCGGGGGTCGCGCTGGAAGGTGGCTTCGAGGGCTCGGGTGATCGGGAACGAAAAAGACGCCGGATGGAACTTTCCGTGCGGCTTCTCTTCGCGGATCCCGTGGCCGAAAAGGGCGATGTTGCCGACGTAGTGCGGGCTCTTCGGCTCGGGGGCGGCGCTCTTCGGGAGGCCGATGTAGACCTCGAGGTAGGCGGTCGGCTGTTTGTCGGCGACGACTTCTGAGAGTTCGAGGCGGAGGTCGGTCCCCTTGGTTCGGGCGAGCTTCGCCAGTTGCTCGCGGACCTCGCCGACGTTGATCTCCCAGGGTGTCGGGTCGGGGCCGGGGCCCGGGTCCGGGGGCGGCGGAAGCTTCAGGATCTCCTTCAAGATCCAGATCGGCGGCTTCACGATCTTGGAGCAGTAGAAGTTGACCTGGGCCGGCTCACCTTCATAGTTGTAACCGAGCTGGTCCTGGGCGCGCAGAATGTCACAGCCGGTCAGCTGGACCTGGGTGCCGTTCTCGTCGAAGAAGGTGAACTTCGTGTTCTTCCACGTCGCGTCCCCCAGCGGATCGACGCGGCCCCCTCCCTGGGCGAGCCACGCGTTCCAGAGGCGGTCGATGTTGCAGTGGTGGAGCCAGAAGATCGGGTCCTGCGCCGCGGTCGGCACGCTGCCCATCCAGCCGCCGATCGAGACGTGGACGGCGCCGTGCGGCGTTCCCTCGAGCGAGCTCGAGAAGTTCGTGAACAGTGTTTCGGGCATCGCCGCGGACGTATCGACCGTGGATGACGCCAGCGAAGAGGTCCCGTCGTTCCATCCGAAACCGCGATTGGACGCGAAGAGATCGTTCGAGGGATCGGCCGGCGTGCGGAAGGGCGCCGGGAGAGTCCGCTCCGATGTGGATTCCCAGTTCCAGAAGGGGAGAGTCCAGTTGGGATCGCCGGCCATCTTCCTGATGATCCGCTCGAAGTACCAGAGGTACATGCGGTGCCAGGAGAGGAAGAAGTACGTGCCGTGTTCGCAGGTGTTCCACGACGTATAGGAACAGGAGAGCGTCGTGCCGTGGATCGCGGCCTGGTAGGCCCAGCTCAGTGGATCGTCCACGGCGAGCGCGCGCATCGCGCGGATCGCCTTCGCGTAGCCGGTCAGGATGGGATCGGACGCGGCGAGACCGCCGACGTCCTTGCGCTGGTAAGGCGGCGGAGAGGCGAGAAGTGTCGGGATCTCGACAATCGACGAGCCGACGAGCGCGGCTGTCGCCATCCCGGAAGTCCTCAGAAAACCCCGCCGCGTGAGCCGCCGACCAGGCATCGCGCCCTCCCGAATGGCTCGGACCCGCGAATCTTATACCTCCCAGAGGACGGCGGAGCCGGTCCTGGCGAACCTATTCGAGGGCTCCCTAACGGGGTTCCGGGCGGGAGAGGCGGGTGATGGAGGCGTCGACGGAGTCGGTCAGGCGGCCCGCGGAGTGGCGGGGGAGCTTCGAGCGCAGCGCGCGGAGGCGCTGCAGGGCTTCGTTTGTCTTGCCTGCGGATTCTTCGAGAAGGGCCAGCCAGTACTCGCGCTGGATGGACTTGCTCTCGTCGAAAGGGATGCGGGCGAAGAGCCATTGAAAGGTGTCGAGATGCTCGGCCGGGGGAACGACCGCCAGGAACTCCAGTCTTGGCCGGGGCGAGTCGATCCGTCCGAAATAGATGGAGAAGAGGCGGCCGCGTGCGACGTCGGTGAGGGCATTCTCGGACTTCTCTCCTGCCTTGCGCATCTCGTTGACGACCCGGATGGCCTCGTTCTCGGCTTCCTCAGCGTGGCTGTTGAGGAGAGCCGAGATCTGCAGGCCGCGCACGAACTCGCGGGCGCGGCCGGAGGCGAGCGCTGCGGCGAAGAGGCGGTTAGCCTCCTCGAGCTTGCCGCCGCGCCAGAGCGTCCAGTGGCCGAGCATCGCGTTGGCGTAGGGGTTGTTGGGATCCTCCGCCAGCGCCTTGCGGTAGGACCCATCCGGATCGGGACCGCCGCCGCCTTCCCGGGATCGGAGGAAGTCCGCCCATCCCATGTGGGCGAACGCGTCGGCCCGGCGTGAGCGGTCTTCCGAGGCGGCGGCCCGCGAGAGGACCGGCGTGACCTTCTCGGCGAGCGCGGAGAACGTCGCACCGACGCCGGGGCGCCCCGAGTCGAGCCACGCCATGGCGAGGTCCTCCTGTTTGCGGCGCACGTCCTGGTTCGAGCCGTCGATCTGGACCGCCTTCTCCAGGCTCGCCCACGCGGCGGGGAAGTCTCCCGAATCCCTCTGGACGGCCGCCGAGGAGACGAGCTCGGCGACCTGCCGGCGCCGCTCGCGGGAGCCGCGGGCCAGGCTGATCACCTGGTTCAAGCCAAGAACGAGGCCGATCAGCGCGGTCACGAAACCGACCCACTTGAGGATCTTCGCGCGAGGCCCCGAGTCCCCGGGAGCCGCCGACGGCGAGGCGCCGCCCTTCTTCTTCGTTTTCGCCATCGCCAGGCCGATTCTTTCGTCCCCGAGGATACCTCCCGGCGGCTGGAATGATTCGCCGGCAGAGCTCTGGATCTGTGCGCCGCGGCCAACCACACCGATGACTCGCTGAAGAACAGAATCCGAGTGAACATCGGCCTGGCGCTCAACGCCGACGCTCTCCTGGGCATCGCCAGGGCTCGGTGAAGCCTGTCCAGCCTTGACGCGGGGGTGGGAGGGGTGTAGAAGCGCAGGCAAAAGAAGTCATCGCGTGGGCGAGGCCGGGAAGACTGGCGAGCGGGCGCGCGCGGAAGGTGAGTTGACTCCCCAGGAGCTGAGGCTCCGCGCTCTTTTGCGCATTCTGGCGGCGGCGTTCGGGCTCGGGATCTTCGCGTACCTGCTCCCGGCGCTCTTCGGGCCGTTCCAGGCGTTCTTCGTCAACCTGCCGTTCGTCACCAACTCGGTCGTCAAGATCGGGGGTCTGGCGCTCCTCGCGTTCTTCGCGTCGGGAGACGTGAGGCGCCGGCGGCTGCTCGTCATCCTTCTCATCTGGGGCCATGTCATCTCGATCGTGTCGATGACCGCGGTCCTGATCTGGGGCGACACGGCCGGGACCTACGAGGTTGGACCGTGGACCTGGTCGATCCGAGGCACGCTGCTGGGCGCGATGATCCTGGACGGCGGCATCACCGCCCTTCTCCTCGTCTTCTTCGGCTCGGCGGACCGGGCGCGATACGCCCTCGCGTTTCTCTGGCCGGTGGAATTCCGGTGCCTGACGGCGCTGGCGGAAGTCTCGCTGACGGGGGCCGACGGCCAATCACCGGTGATCGGCGGCGAGGATGTCGCCCGAAACGTGGACGAGTACCTGGCTCGCTTCGAGGGAACGACCAAGCGGGTCGCGCGGCTCGCGCTGGTGGCGCTGGAGTTCTATCCGCTTCTCTCCTTCAAGCCGCCGCTCTCGTATCTCGACCGCGCGACGCGGCGGAAGTTCATCGAGAAGAGGTTCTACCAGGACGTGACCCTCCGGCTCATTCCGCGGTTCGTGAGGATCCTCGTGCGGGCGTTGATCGGGATGGGCAAGCAGCTCTGCTACCTCGGCTACTACAACGACTCGCGAACCTTCGCCTCGGTCGGGTACGTCCCGTTCTCGCAGCGGCCGACGACGCCGCAGCGGCTGCGCGACAGCCCGTCGCCGCCGAGGAGGCCGCTTCGCGTCCGGACAGCCTCGGATGTGACGGGAGAGACTCTCGACGGCGACGTCGTCATCATCGGGTCGGGGGCGGGGGCCTCGATCCTCGCCAACCGCCTCGTGAAATCGGGGCGCAGCGTCCTGATGATCGAGCGCGGAGGCTACTTCGACCCGGCCGGCTTCACCGAGGACGAGGCGGAGATGCTCGGCAAGCTCTACGCCGACGGCGCCCTGCAGCTGACCCGCGCCTTCGACTTCCAGATCATCCAGGGAAACTGCGTGGGCGGCTCGACCGTCGTCAACAATGCGGTCTGCTTCGACCTGCCGGTGAACGTGCTCGCTCGCTGGAACGACGCGCCGCTTTCCGCCGGGCTCGATTCGGCGAGACTGCGCCAGTCCTTCCAGGACGTGCGCGCCTCGATCGGCGTCGAGCGGCAGCCGTTGAAGTCCCTGAACCCCACCGGCGACCCGATCTTCGGCAAGGGCGTCCGGGCGCTCGCCCTGGAGAAGCCGCCCAACAAGTTCAACATCGTCGAGGCGAACATCCACGAGTGCCTGGGGTGCGGCTACTGCAACATCGGCTGTCGGTACGGGCGCAAGCTCTCGATGCTCGACCGGATCCTGCCGGACACGCAGGCTCGGGGCTCGCCGGGCGGCGAAGCCCTCACGATCGTGGCGGGCTGCGAGGCGGAGAAGATCCGGGCCGCGGGCCGCCGGATCACGTCGGTGACGTGCCGGTTCACCGACGGCCGCAGGATCGACGTCCGCGGGAACGCCTTCGTCGTCGCGGCGGGCGCCGTCTCGTCGAGCCTGCTGCTGGAGCGCTCCGGCGCGGGCGGGCGCGCGGTCGGGAAGAACCTGGCCTTCAACATGGGCTCGCCGATCTCCGCGCTCTTCGACGAGGCCGTGGACGCCTACGCGGGACTCCAGATCTCGCACTACCTCGAGGTCGAGCCCGACGAAGGGTACGTGCTGGAGACCTGGTTCAATCCGCCGGTCGCCCAGTCGCTTTCCATGCCCGGGTGGTTCGAAGACCACTTCCGCAACATGCTCCGGTTCAATCGCATGTCGGCGACGGGAGTCCTCGTCGGAACCGAGTCGAACGCGGACGTCTCCGTCGGCGGGCTGACAGGTCGGGACATCTCCTTCGAGCCGACGCCCGGCGACCTCCAGAAGCTGCTCAAGGGGCTTTCGCTCGCCGGCCGGATCTACCTCGCGGCCGGCGCGCGGGCGGTCATGCCGAGCGCATTCCGCTACTTCGAGTTCAAGAACGAGGCGGAGCTGGCGCGGCTTCCGGATTTCATCCGCGACTCTTCCGACATGACTCTGGGGACCGGCCACCCGCAGGGCGGTAACGCGATCAGCCGAGACTCGAAGCGCGGAGTCGTGGACCCGGAGTTTCGGGTTTACGGCTACGACAACCTCTTCGTCTGCGACGCGAGCGTCTTCCCGGGCTCGATCGGAGTGAACCCGCAGCTGACGGTGATGGCGCTGGCGGATTACGCCGCTCCCTTCGTGGCCGCGGCGGGGCGCGGCTGACCGAAATGGCGGAAACGTTTCTCGGGAAGGGGAACGGAATCGCGCAGTACGCTGAGCTGCTCCTCGTCTACGCGGCTCTCTTCGTCATCATCCGTTATGCCAACGACCACGTCGAGCTCAACTTCCGGCGGACGTACTGGATCCTCTTCTTCGGATGGGGGACCGCGACCTTCCTCGCCAACTACGGGCTGTGCCGCGCCGGCTGGATGAGCTTTCTGCCGTGGGCGAACAATTTCCTGCATACGTTCGTCTGGATCGGGCTCTGCCTCGGGTTCCTCTACGCGGGCGCTTACCGCCGGCCGTGGTGGGAGAAGTTCCTCCTCTTCGCCATCTTCAGCTTCCTAGTCAAGGCGGCTGAGCACATCGTCCTCGGCACGTGGGAGCTTCCGTACTTCTTCTTCATCCCGGGCAACCTCGCGTACATCCTCGGATGGAGCCTGGCCGACGGGCTCTACCCGGTCATCTCCGAGTTGGGACTCCGGGTCATCGCGAAGTTCGCGCGTGGAGTGGTCGTGCCATGAAGCGCGCGCCGATGACGGCCTGGTATGACCCGTTCCAGCTCCTGCGCCACGCGCCGGAGGTCCTGGCGGCATCGATCTTCGGGCAGCGGGCGGACACGCGTTTGATCGAGGCACTGGCCGCACCGCAGGCGACGCTGATCGACTGCTCCCGCGAGGAGGACGGCACTCCCATCGGGGAGTTCTGGATGGACTTCGTCGCCGACTCGGGCGACGGGTTCAATTCGACTTACGCCGTCGCTTCCGCCGTCGCGCAGCCGTCGCTCGAGCTCCGGGATTCTGTGGGGGTCCAGCACACGACCCGGCGCGGCCGGATCCTCGTCTTCGGCGGCGACCAGGTCTATCCCACGGCCTCCCGCGAGAGATACAAGGAGAAGCTCGTCGAACCCTGGAGGACCGCCCTCGCATTCACCGGCCCGCCGCATCCCAGCGCCTTCGCGATCCCGGGCAACCACGACTGGTACGACAGTCTCGTCGCGTTCTCCCGGCTCTTCTTCTCTCGCGACTGGTTCGGAGGGTGGAGGACCCCGCAGAGGCGGAGCTACTTCGCCCTGAAGCTGCCCCATCGCTGGTGGGTCATCGGAACGGACGTGCAGCTCGGCTCCGACATCGACGCGCCGCAGGTCGAGTTCTTCGAGCGCGTGGCCCGCGAGATGGACCCGGAGGACCGGATCATCCTCTGCACCGCCGAGCCGCACTGGATCTACACGCACATCTACGGGAAGTACGACACGAGCGGGTACACGAAGAGCAGCCTGAGGTTCCTCGAAGAGAAGGTCTTCGCGACGCCGTCCCAGCCGAACGGCCGGGTGGCCGTGTTCCTGTCGGGCGACCTCCACCACTACCGGAGGCACGAGGCCTCGGACCACCGGCAGAAGATCACGGCGGGAGGCGGGGGAGCGAGCCTCCATCCGACTCATGGCCCCGACGTCTCGATGCTGGAAGGCGGTTATCGGCTGACGACGTGTTTTCCCGAGCAGGGGACCTCGAAGGCGCTTTGCTGGCGAAACCTCCTCTTCTTCGCGATCAACCCCACTTTCGGTTTCCTGACCGCGTTTTTGTACCTGCTGACCGCCTGGGCGGTGAGCGCGGACATCGGCCGCTTCGGGCTCTCGCAGCTGGGAGAAGCGGTCACGACGACCTTGCACGAGGTCGTGAACAAGCCCAACGCCGGATTCTGGGTCATCGCCATCCTCCTGCTCTTCTTCCTCTTCACCGACACGCATTCGCCCGCCTACCGAATTTTCGGCGGCCTCCTCCACGGCCTTGCGCACCTGGTGGCTCTCTTCTTCATCGCCTGGGGAGCGGCCGCCTGCCTCGTTGCGCGGCACTTCGAGCCGGGTTCCTTCGCATTCGTCTGGCGCTTCGCCCTCTCGGTCGCCGCGGGAGGGTGGCTCGCGGGCTCGCTCATCATGGGGATCTACCTCCTCGTCTCGCTCAACGTCTTCCAACGCCACTCCGACGAGGCCTTCGCGTCCCTGCGCATCCAGGACTTCAAGCAGTTCCTTCGCCTACGGATCGGATCCGATGGCAACCTCACGATCTTCCCGATCGGGATCCGGAGAGTCCCACGCCGCTGGAAGGAAGCCCCGGCCGGCACCGGCGGCCCCGGACTGCTTCCCGACGACTCGAACGCGACTGCTCCGGCGCTGATCGAAGACCCGATCCCTGCCGGACGCGCTCCCCAGGGGTAAGCCGGATCGCCCGAGCTGGGCATCGTCAGGCAGGGACACGGCGCCTGAGAGAAGCGCCAGGACGCACGAGACAAGGAGATACCGCAGAAGATTCCGCATCACGTTTCCACCTTCGAAATTTGAGACGACTCTAGATGATTTCCCTGCGGACGACGTAGAGTCCCCAGGTTGCGCCGCACCTCGGGAGCCGCGAAGAGACTCCGTCAGGCCCTCGGCCTGGGGGCGGGCCTGGCTGCGCTCCTGGCGGGAGCGAACCGGGTCGGAGCGGCGGGGGAGCCCGCCTCGCGCGGCGAGGCGATCCGGGCGGCGGAGTTTCGGCAACTGGCCAGCGGGATGGATTCGATCGTCGCGATTGCCAACGCCGGCGACGCCCGGGTCTTCCTGGGACTTCAGGCCGGCCGCGTCATCGTGTTCGATCGGACACGCGTCCTGCCGGGCGCGTTTCTCGACATCTCGGCCCGCGGGTCTCTTCTTTCGCTCGCGTTTCACCCGTCATTCGCCTCCAACGGCTTCCTCTTCGTTTCGTACATGGACCTCGACGGGAAGCTCGTGGTCGCTCGCTACAAGCGGGCGGCGAAGGACGAGAAGCGGGCGGACCCGGGGTCGGGCGTCGTCCTGCTGACGATTCCGATTCCGGCGAAGGCGAGCCGGTACGGTGGAGCGCTGGCGTTCGGGAAGGACGGCTACCTCTACGTCGGCGTCGGCGATGGAGGCTCGCCCAACGAGGCGACCTGCGCGGCTCAGAAGTCGGACTCGGTGCTCGGGAAGATCCTGCGGCTGGACGTCAACGCGAACAGCGGCAAGGAGTCGAAGCCCGGAACAGGCCTGGAAAAGGTCTGGGCCAAAGGACTGCGTGACCCTCGGCAACTGTCGTTCGATCGCGCGACCGGAGACCTGTACATCGCGGATTCCGGGGAGATCCGGCAGGAGATCGACCTGCAGCCGGCGTTGAGCAAGGGAGGCGAGAACTACGGCTGGCCGATGCTGGAAGGATCGGTGTGCCGGGAGCGGCGCCCGAAGAGTTGCGTCGCCGCGCTGGCGCCGTGCAATTCCGCCGAGCTGAATCCTCCCATCCTCGAGTACGTCGCGGACGAGGGGGAATGCTCGGAGATCGTGGGCGGAGTCGTCTACCGCGGGGTGCGGTTCCCGGCGCTCGCCGGCGTCTACTTCTACGGCGACTACTGCACGGGGCAACTCTGGGGAACCGGGCAGCTCGTCGCCGGCGCGATCCCCGGGCTGACCGCCCTCGGCCTGGACGCCAACGGCGAGATCTACGCGGGCACGGACGCGGGAACGCTGCTCCGGATGGATCCGCCGCCTCCGCCGACCCCGACGCCGCCGGAAATCGAGAGGCAGCCTCCCGTCGAGCCCGAGGACCTGCCGCCGCCGCGGGAGTACGCCGCGCCGCCGCGGATCCGGCCGAGGGACGTCCCGCCGGCGCCCTTCGAGTCGATCGAGGTTCTTCCGACCGACACTCCGGTCCCGACGACGACGCCGGTGCCGACCCACACTCCGGAGCCGTCGCAGACGCCCCTCGTCGTTTACCTCGTGGGAAGCACGCCGACGGACACCGCGACGCCGACCGCGAAGAAGACACGCGTGGCGAGGACGCCGACGCCGGCGCAGGCGACGACGCCCGAGCCGGATCGGAGCGCACCGACGCGGGTACCGCGTGATCAGCCGCCGCCGAGGGCCGTTACTCCGCGGCCCTAACGAACGAAGATGAGAGCGAGGCACTATTGGCGGCGGCGGTTGAAGCAGGTCGCGCCGGAGAGCATCGCGCCGGCGGTTTGCGATGCGCCGGGGACCGTCGCACTCTTGTCGAGAGAGCCGCAGCCGAGGCTGTCGTGCTTCGATCGTTGGATCGCGTTCCTGACGACGCCGTTCAAGAGGCTCGGGATCTCCGGGTGGAAGGAGACGGGCTGCGACGCCGACGCGACCGGGAGGCCGGTCCGCGACGCTCAGCATTCGACCGACGGCTTCTGGACGATCGACGTCCGGCTCGACTCGTTCACGATCGGACCGGCGGCGCAGGATCCCTCTCGCGCCAATTGCATCCGCGTCGAGGTCGAGCCGGACACGCAGGCGCACGCGGTCTGCGCGAAGACGCCGATCCTCGAAGGGGCGCTCCTCTCTTTCGGCGGCGCGGTCGTCATCGACATGGATGGACCATTTCTGGAGGTTCATCCGGAGGACGACTTCCGCGTCCTGGAGCCTGTGGCGGGATGAGGTAGTGAAGCCGGCGGCCCGTCCGTCTAGAAAAGCGAAGAGGTCGGGCGGCCATGCTTTTTTCGAAGAGTCCTCGCCATCGGTTTCCGGGCGCTTCTCGTGACGGCCGCGGTCTCGACCGGCCGACGCCGGAACCCTCACCGACCCCCACCGAGGTTCGATAACAGAGCGTCCCCGGGGGCGCCTGAGGGCTTCGTTCGAGCCCCTTGCGGGTGTGAAGCCGCGCGGAAAATCCATGTGAAGTCCCTGCCTGGCCCGGGGGAATCCGGTTTCGCGCTCTTACCCGCAGAGATTCCAGCTTGACGATCCGAGCGGTCGAGAGTACAACGGGCGGCCAGACAGACAGTTCGTCAAACCTCGGAGGGAGCCTCGTGGGAGAGCGGGACGGGGGTGTCTCGATTTCTCGCGTGATGCCATGGACCGGCCTGCGGGGCGGGCAGGGCTCGCGGGAGCGTAACGAGAGACTGATCGCGGCAGGGCGTTTCGCCCTCTCCGTATTTTCTCTGCCCGCGGTGTGGCTCGACCACGAAAGCCTCGCGTTGCACGGGCGCGCGGGTGAGACGCTTCTCGTCTTCTACGCCGCCTACGCGGGAACGATCGCCGCGGTGGCCTGGGCCTCGCCGAAGCTTCCACGGTGGTGGCCGCTCGCCACGCACCTCTTCGACCTCGCGGTGTTCTCGGTGCTGATGTCCCTGACCGAGGCGCCTGATTCTCCGTTCTTCGCTTACTTCACGTTCTCGCTCGTCGCCGCGACGCTCCGCTGGCAGTGGCGGGGGACGCTGTGGACGAGCGTGGCGGTCGTCGTCGTCGCGCTCGGGACCGGCTTCGCGATGGACCGGCTCCTGCACGAGACGCCCTTCGAGCTCAACCGCTTCGCCGTCCGGGGCGTCTACCTCTTCGCCGTCGCCGCCCTGCTCGGCTACCTGGGATTCCACGAGCGGCGGCAGAAGGAGGAGCAGGTCCGACTCGTCGCCGAGCGCCTCCGGGCCAGCGGCGCCTCGAGCGCGGAGCAGCGCATCCGCGTCGCACGCGACCTCCACGACGGCATCCTCCAGTCGCTGACGGGCGTCGGGCTCCAGCTCCAGGCGTCTCGGCGTCTTCTCGCGACCGATCCCGGAGAGGCGGCAAAGCTCCTTCGCGACGTCCAGCGGTTGGTCGCCGGGGAGCAGAGGGATTTGCGGTTCCTGATCCAGCAGCTCGAGCCCGAGAGGGCGTATGCCGCCGACAGCCGGCCGGTCGCGGACCGGCTCGAGGAGATCTGCGAGCGCGTGGAGAAGCAGTGGGGCATCCGGGTCCGCCGCGAATTCGGGCCGCTGGATTCGCTGGAGAAGGCGGGGCTTGGCGAGCAGGTCGTCCGGATCGTCGGGGAAGGCCTGTTCAACGCGGCGAGGCACTCCAACGCGTCGGAGCTGGAGGCCCGCGCCGCCGCGGATCCCACCGGAGTCCGGATCTCGATCGCGGACAACGGAAGCGGCTTCTCGTTTCGCGGCACGTACGACTTGAACGAGCTGACGCGGATGAAGGCGGGGCCGGTCAGCCTGAAGGGAAGGGTCGCCGGGCTGGGAGGGGACCTCTTAATCGAGTCCACGAACTCCGGCTCCCGCCTGGACATCCGGCTGCCGATCCTCGAAGAGGGGTCCTGAAGTGGCCATCACGGTCCTCCTCGCCGACGATCACCCGCTCGTCCTCGACGGCCTCGCCGCACTCTTCGGGCAGGAGGAGGACATCGAGGTCGTCGGCCGCTGTCGCAACGGCGACGAAACCCTGGCGGCGGTCCGGTCGTTGAAGCCGGACGTGGTGCTCCTCGACATCCGGATGCCGGGGCGGGATGGCATGTCGGTCCTCAAGGAGATCAGGGAGCAGGGGATCCCGACGAAGCCGATCCTGCTGACGGCGAGCCTGCGCGAGGACCAGCTCCTCGAGGCGACGAGGCTCGGCGCCCGCGGAGTGCTCCTGAAGGAGATGGCGCCGCGGCTGGTCGTCGAGTGCGTCCGCAAGGTCCACGCGGGCGGCTCGTGGCTCGAGCAACGGACGGCGACGTCGCTGCTCGAGCGTCTGGCGCGCAACGAGGAGACCCGCGACGAGGTTTCGGTCCTCCTGACGCCCCGGGAGCTCGAGATCGTCCGCATGGTCGCCGCCGGCATGCGCAACAAGCAGGTCGCGGAGCGGCTCTTCATCGCCGAGGGGACCGTGAAGGTGCACCTCCACAACATCTACGAGAAACTCGAGCTCGAGGGACGGCTCGACCTGATCCTCTTCGCGCACGACAAGGGCCTGGCGTAGAGAGTCGGCCGCAACGTCTTAGACTTTCGTCTCTCTACCCTCGGGTATACAAGAAACTGCCCACCGGCATATGGATTCCGCGTCCGCCCGCACGTAGCGTCTCATCACACAAGAAATTCGATTCGGAGCGCCGGCGCGTCCCTCACTTCCAAGGCCGCTGACCGACGCAGCCTCAGGAGGCACCATGAGACGCGTCGCGACGGGAAGTCTTCGGTTCGTTCTGGGAGTCGCCCTGGTCTTCGGAGCGGGGCTGATGCTGAAAGGCGTGGGGCTTCGCCTCGTCCTGGGCCTGGGGACGGCTCAGGTCCAGGCGCCCGCCGCCGAATCTCCCGCCGGCGCGGCCGTGAAGAAGACTGTCCCGTGGGCCGGCCGCAAGCAGTCCGAGCGGACGTCCTCGGGGCCCACGGTCCAGACCGACAAGGCCGATTACACCCCGGGGCAGAGGGTCACGATCACGGGGTCCGGATGGGCGTCGGGCGAGCTCGTCTCGCTGACGCTCGTCGAAGACCCGCCGTTCGACACGCACCCGGTGATGTACGCGACGGGGGACGCCGACGGGAACATCGTCAACGACGAGTTCATCTGCGACAACGCGGACGGCGGCATCAGTTTCACGCTGACCGCGGTCGGCTCGATCTCCGGGCAGGCGGTGACGACGTTCACGGACTCGACCTCGGTCAATACCGGGATCGACTTCACCCAGTGCCGCAACGATCTCGGCGGGGGCATCCCGGTCACCGGCGGCACGACCAACGACGGCATCCAGGACCCCTGCAAGTACGTCAACGGCAACCTCGGCGCCTCCAACTCCATTTACAAGGAAGGAGACGTCGTTCCTCAACGGGCCATCCGGGCCGTCCCGACCGCGGGCTCGCACTACACGACGATCGATCACTCGTTTGCCGACTCCTCCGCCCCGATCTCGATCACGTATGACTTCTTCGCCACGCCCGATTACACGCTGGGCAACAGCGGCACGGACCACACGGACCTCGTGCCCTGCAACGACATACCCACCACCGGCTCGAGCTTCGGGGCGCTGACCTACGCCAACTGCCTCACCCTGTTCAACGCCCACCAGACCGTGGCGATCTCCGACGAGGGAACGTTCCTCTTGAACGGAACGGGGTCGAGCTTCACCTATCCCCACGTGACGGACGCCGAGACCGACGCTGCCCTGGACGGGGTCACGCGCAACCTGTGGATCAGCTGCGGCCAGGTCAGCGCCAGCAACCAGCTGGTCGTGGACGGCACGACGCAGTGCACCGGCGTGACGCTCACCATCCTCGGGCACGGCGACAGCAATAAGACTCTTCTGCCGGACGTCAAACAGCAGGGCCCGCCCTCGACGACCGGCGACGACTTCGTCCAAATGAGGGTGGACTTCACCACTCCTCTGAACGACGAGATCGTCGCGATCTGGGTCGGCGGCCACCTGGCGAAGACGTTCTTCTGGAACAACCCGACCTTCACCGGCGGCTACCAGAACCATGGGGCGGCCTTCGCCTCGGGCTCGAACTTCCACGTCCGACTCATCGATTGGGACGACAACAGCTCGATCGGAAACCAGGACAACCAGGTGCAGACGGGCGCCGTCCTGGCTGCCCCCACGATCACCACCTTGGCCAGTCCAACGACCGCCGTCGTGGGGGACTCGACGACCGTCGGCGACACGGCGACGCTCATCAACGCGGACAACCCGACCGGCTCGGTCACCTTCACGCTTTACAGCGACAACCAGTGCACGCAACCGGTTCTGAGCGGCAGCGGAGACATCTCCAACAGCGTCGCAACCTTCTCGACGAGCTGGACGCCGCCCGCGGCGGGTACCTACTACTGGATCGCCAGCTACCCCGGAGACGGCAACAACATCGGGTTCACCACCGGCTGCGGCGACGCCAACGAGGAAATCCTGGCCGGCAATCCGACGCCCACGCCGACGCGGACGAATACACCGACACCGACGAACACGCCGACGTTGACTCCAACGCCGGTTCCCTCCGGCACCCCAACCAATACTCCGACCCCGACGAGCACTTCGACCAGCACCCCGACGGATACCCCGACGAACACGCCGACGCCGACGGACACCCCGACGAACACACCCACACTGACGCCGACGAACACCGCGACGGTCACGGACACACCGACGAACACGCCCACGATCACCCCCACGCCCACGAACACCCCGACGCTGACTCCGACGAATACCCGCACCTCCGCGCTGCCGCCGCCCAGCAACACGCCGACGTCCACTCCGACCAGGACCTCCACGCCGACGCGGACGCCGACGCCGCTCTACTGCGTGGAAGACCCCAACTCGAAGCCCTCGAAGACCGTGAACCTGGCGCTGCCGCTCGGCGGGACGAACTTCGGGTCGGTCCAGTCCGCCTATGACGCCGCCGTGGACGGGGACATCATCGGCATCTTCTCCAACACGACCGAGAACCTGGTCCTGGGAGGATCCAAGACTCTGAAGATCACCCAGTGCACCGTCGCCAAGGTCACCGCCGCCAGCCCGAACGCGCCAGTCTGGGACATCACCAGCTCGGGCAAGCTGACGATCGTCGGCCCCGACGCCTCGGGCGGATCGGTCGGATGGCTCGTCGAGACCAACGGCCACACTCTGAAGAGCATCCGGGCCGAAAACGCGGGGCAGGGCGTGCTCATTACGGGCAGCAGCAACAACGTGAGCTGGAACTCGATCAACAACAACGGCACGGGGATGCGCGTCGAGGGCTCCTCGAACGTCCTCAGCGGCGGCTCCGTCCTGAGCAACCTCGCCCGCGGGGTGGAGCTCATCGGAAACGCCAACACACTCCAGAGCGCGACGATCCAGAGCAACGGCGGCGACGGCATCCTCGTCGCCGGGACCGGCAACATCGTCCAGAACAACACCCGCATGGACTACAACAAGGGCAACGGGATCCTCGTGACCGGGTCGAGCAACACGCTAACCGGCAACCAGGCGGAGACCGGCAAGGGGAACTCCTTGAACGGCCTCAAGGTGACCGGGAACACCAATCAGCTGACGTCCAACAAGATGTACTCGAACCTGCAGGACGGCTTCAACGTCTTCGGCAGCGGCAACAAGCTGAAGACGAACCTCGCCTCGAGCAACACGGGCTTCGAGTTCAACATCGGGCCGGGCAACGTGGACCAGACCGGCAACAAGTCCAACGGCGCCACGTGCAGCTTTACGACCGCGGGCAAGACATGTAACTAGGTCTCGTTCCGCGGACGGCCGCCCCGACCCTTGGTAGGCTTTCGGGGAGGGGTGGCGCGATGAAGCTCTTCTTCTGGAAGAGGCGGGGCGGCTCAAAGTCGGACGAGCCGCCCCTTCCGCCTCGTGCCCTCGACGAGTCGATCTACCCGAAGGAGCTGGAGACCCTCGAGCGGCAGGCGATCGCGAATCGGCGGGAGGCGGCCGGCCTTCCGGCCGGAGATCCCCAGGTCCCCATCGGGCTGGCGTGCTCGGGCGGGGGCATCCGGAGCGCGACGGTGTGCCTCGGCGTCTTCCAGGCGCTCGCCCGCGCCGGGCTGCTGCGCCGGATCGACTTCCTCTCGACCGTCTCCGGCGGGGGATACGCGGGGACGTTCCTGGGGCAGCTGTACCTGAGGTCTTACGTGGACCCGGCGCGAGACCGGTCGGGCCGGCCCTCCAGCCTCGCGGGCTCCGACGCCAACGCGCAGGTCGGCGGAGACACTCCCGCCGACCGCGTCTCCCGGATCCTCGGCGACTCCGGCAGCAAGCCGATCGCGTGGCTGCGCGAGAACGGCCGATACCTCTCGCCCAACGGCAGCGGCGACTCGTTCCTCGCAGCCGCCGCGGTCCTGCGCAACTGGGCGGCGATCCAGCTCGTCCTGATCGTCTTCTGCGCCACCGTCCTCTGCGGATTTCTCGCGGTGCGGACCCTGGTCGCGGATGCCGTCTCCGTCGCCTTCCGCGGCGACGCGCCGCACTTCCCGCGGTACTCGGCCCTCGGAGAATTCTTCAGCAACTTCGATCCCACGCTTCCGCACACGCTCTGGGTCAGCGACTACCTCCTGGTGGCCGGCGCCATGGTCGCGGTCCTCGCCGTCCCGGTGGGGCTGGCTTACTGGCTGACACGGGCGCGCGAGATCGTCATCGCGATCCTGCTCGGGCTCATCCCGCTCTGGCTCCTGATGAGCGCCGAGGGTCTTCCCGCGTTCCTGCTCGGCGCGGCCGCGTACTGGCTCCTCGCGGCCGCCGCCTGGACCCTCTTCGCGCAGCGCGGCTGGAGGATCGAGAGTGAGACGGCGCGCTGGAAGCAGGGAAACTTTCTGAACCGGATGCTCGCGCGCTTCCTCTTCGCGGCCGCGATCGTCGCGGCGATCGGCGTCGTGGACAGCCTGGGACAGAACCTCCACGCTCACCCGACGGCGTGGAACATCGCGCGCGTCCTGGCGATGCTCGCGACGCTCCTGACCTTCGGCAAGAAAGTCGTTCCCTTCATCAGCAACTTCACCCGCGGCGGAAGGCCGACGATCCCGGTCAGCCTGCTCGCGGGAATCGGCGCGACGGCGCTCGTCCTCGTCCTGCTCGCGTTCCTGTCGCGTCTGACCTACGACTTGAACGACGCCATGGCGGGCGCGCCGCTGGAGGTGACGCAGGGTTGGACGGTGTTCTGGAGCGGCCGGTTCCGGCCGGCCTGGATCGCCTTTGGCGGGTTCGCCTTCTTCTCGGTGATTCTCGGCCACGCGCTGCCCTTCCTGAACCGCTCCTCTCTGCAGTCGCTCTACAGCGCGAGGCTCACGCGGGCCTACCTCGGCGCGTCCAACCCGGAGCGCTGGGAGGCGGACGGGATGCGGGTGACCGATCCGATGCCGGGCGACGCCGTCGGCTGGGAGGAGTACCGTCCGGAGCGCTTCGGCGGCCCCCTTCACCTGATCAACACGACGATCAACGAGACCGTGGACGGCCGCTCGCAGGTCGAGCAGCGGGACCGCAAGGGGACCTCGCTCGCCGTTGGCCCGTTCGGCCTGAGCGCCGGGGCCAAGCACCACGGGCTCTGGACGGGACGGGCCGGGCACCTTGCGACCGGGAGGCTCTCGCGCAAGAGGTCGCTCGCGCCGCTCGCCCCTGCCGACGGCTTCCGCGTCTTCGCGACGAAGGAGCCGGGCGACACGATCGAGGTCGAGCCGCTGACGCTCGGGGAGTGGGTCGGAATCTCCGGGGCGGCGTTCTCGACGGGCGTCGGGTTCCGCACGAGCCTCGGGCTGAGCCTGCTGTGCGGCATGGCGAACGTGCGGCTCGGCTACTGGTGGAACAGCGGCGTGGACCCGTGGAACCGGGACGTCCAGACGCCGCCCGGGATCCTCCGCCGGATCGCGCGGCGGCTTCCGCTCTTTCCGGTGCAGCGGCTGCTCGTGGACGAGCTCGTCGCCCGGTTCCCGGGAACGGCGCTGAAGTGGTGGTACTTAACCGACGGCGGCCACTTCGAGAACACCGCCGCCTACGAGCTCATCCGGCGGCGCGTGCCGCTGATCGTCATCCTGGACAATGGCGCGGACCCCGACTGCCAGTTCGAGGACATGGGCAACCTCGTGCGCAAGGCGCGGCTGGATTTCCAGACCGAGATCCGGTTTGCCGGGGAGGAGAACGAGGGCGGCTCTCTCGGCGTGGCGCGTGACTACGAGGGGAGGATCGGGACGCTGGCGCAGCTCAAGCCGGCGGCGCAAGCTGCGGATCCGGATTCGGGTTTCTGCGGGCCCGTGGCGCGCCGTTCGGAGCGCCACATCGCGGCGGGCATCGTCGAATATCCCGACGGCCAGCGCGGCCTCCTTCTCGTCGTCAAGCCGACGCTCGCGGGAGACGAGCCTTCCGACGTGCTCCAGTACGCCACGAACCACCCGACCTTCCCCCAGGAGCCGACGACCGACCAGTTCTTCGACGAAGCGCAGTGGGAGAGCTATCGCAGCCTCGGGGAACACGTCGGCGGGAAACTTGCCGGGGTTCTCGAGGCGCTTCACTCGGTCAAGGCCTCGTCCGTCGCCGACACCGTCGTGACCTGAAAGGGCGCCCCGGAGCCGGCGGGCTCGACGCCGGGGCGGATCCTTCGCCATGTAGAATCCAGCCCACACAGCTGATGCCGCCTCTCGACCACGGGTCCCTGCTGGAGAAGCTGAACGAGACCTTCCGGGTCTTCCTCGTCAACCGCTACGCCGATCCGCGGCTGGGGTTCGGAGGCGACCCGGTCCTGCGGGTCCACATCCCGGACCTCCACTGGATCTCCGCGGACCGGCGCGCGATGTATCCCGACTACCACTTCGACGGGATGCCGCTCTTCCTCGATCTCTTCAAGATCCTCGCTCGCGCCTCGAACGTCGAGGTCTACCAGTCGGGCGACCGCCTCGACTTCTGGCGGATGGGAGATCCCGGCGAGTCTCCCGACGAGATCTTCCAGAGGATCTTCGCGGACCAGGACATCTCGCTCATGAACATGGTGCTCTCGGACTCGGGAGCGACGATCGTGCGCGGAAACCACGACGCGCCGCTGGGGGACCTGACCAATCCGGCCAACGAGCGGCCCGACCGCTTCTCTCCGCCCAACGGCCGGTTCTTCCTGACGCACGGGAGCATCTGGGACCAGCTGGAGAGGCTCCCGGACCGCCTGCAGTGGGGCGCGGTGCTCCACGCCGAGCACCACCACGCGGGCACCTACGAGGTCGGGCCGTTCCAGGATGATCCCGAGGTCTCGATCGACCGGCGGCTGCTGCTGCGCCGGGCGACGCGGGACACGATTCCGATCGTCCTGCCGGACCGCGCCGGCGCCGTTTCCGTCGCCTCCGAGGCGGACGTCGCGGCGGTGCAGTTCGCGTTCGTTCCGATCTCCCGGTTCGACGACGGCACCTTTTCCGGGCTCGACGATTTCCAGAAGACCAGCGGCATCGTGGAGTTCGGGGGAGCGATCCGTTCGGAGGCCCGCACCCGAGGGGCCGCCTGCCGGCTCTTTCTCGTCTCGCACACCCACTGGCCGCGGATCCTCGTGGACGAGCATCCTGCGGGAGGTCCGCTCGTCACCCTGGACGCGGGCGCGTGGATCGAGAACTCCACCATCCAGGGCGAGCCCGCCCAGAAGTCCCACACCCTCGGAGTCCAGTTCGCCGACGAAGTCCGGGTCTACCAGCTCGACGCGCGCTGACGCCGGCGGGTCCGTCACCAGGGAACGTCGCGGCCGCGGTGGTCGAGGAAGCGGGAGGTGTCGGAGGGGGTCAGGCGGTCGAGGACCTTCAGCATCGCGGCGACGCTCTCGGCGGGCGTCAGGGTCGCGCCCGGGCCGCCCATGTCGGTCCGGACTGCCGCGCCGTGGCGAGGACCCGGTCTCCGCGGAGCGACAGGGCCTCTGCGAAGGCGAGCCCGATCCCGCGGTTGGCGCCGGTGACGAGCCAGGTCGGCATGGCTCGGTCTTCAGGCCAGCGCGATGATCCGGGCCGCGATTCCCACGACCCGCCAGAAGACGCGGGCGGCGGTCTCGGCGTCCTTGACCTTGGAAAGGCTCGACTGGAGGGCCTTGATCGCGTCGTTCAACTCCGCGGCGTGAGCGTCGAGCTCCTTGCGAAGGCCCTTCAATTCGTCCTCCTCCAGCCTCTCGATCATGGAATCGAGGTCCGCGCGGGCCTTCTGGAACGCCGCCGCGCGCTCCTTGTCCCCGCCGAAGGATTCGAGGATCTCGCCCGCGTGCTTCTCGATCGGAGCACGGACCTTCTCTCGCAGCAGGTCGAGCATTTCCGACCGGGCGCTCATCGTGTGGCCGCCTTCACGGATTCGGCGAACGCCAGGATCGAGTCCAGGTCGGCCAGGAGCGCGGCGCGGGCGGGCTCGTCGAACTTTCCTTCGACGAACGCGGCCCAGGCCGAGCGCAGCTTCGAGGCGGCGTCCGAGGCCTCCGAGAGCGCCTCGACCTTGCGCGGTGAGAGCAGGTACGAGCGGCGCAGCGCGATCCAGGCCCGCTCGTCCGCGATGATCGAGTCCAGGAACGGCCTGGTGATGTCGCGCTCGCTGCCGAGCGTGTTGATCGAGGCGAGGTCCGTCTGGACCTTGCGGCGCAGGGCGTCGAGCATCGCCTTCTGGAGCCGAAGCTCGCGGTCGATCGCGTCGGCGCGCCGGGTGAGCTCGCGGGTCAGCGCCTGGCTTCGGACGGCGCGGACGACGAGCTTTCCGCCCTTCGAGAGCGCGTCGGTCTCCGCGGGCGAGAGGAGCTTCGATCCCGAGAGCGCCTGGCCGGCGGAGTTCAAGGCGTCGGCGACGGAGTCGATCCGGGTTCCCGCCTCCGTGTCCACCGAGTCGTCGGCGAGGTTCCCGAGCGCTTCGAAGTAGCGGGTCAGCAGGCGTGCGTGCTTGCGCAGCCGCTCCAGCTCCGCGACGAGGTCGGCAGTCCCGGCGTGCTTTTCGAGCAGCGCCCGGCGGTCCTCCCGCGACAGGCCCTGCGCCTCGGAGAGCAGACGCGCGGAGTCGGCGTCCACGGAGGTCTCCTCGGTCGCGCCGATCAGGGCGTCGGCGGCCTTGCCGTAAGCCACGCCGGCGGAGGCCAGTCTCTTCGCGTGCGGGATGGTCGCGGTCGTCGAGGCGCACGCGGCGGAGAGGCAGAGAGCTAGCGCCGCGCCGAGGGGAAGGAATTTCATTTCCCGGCGAGTTTAACGCCGGGAGAGCGGCCCCTCACCCCGGGCTACCAGACCTCGCAGCGAGTCTCCTTCGGCCTCACCATCGAGGAGCCGGCTTTGCAGCCGAAGGCCTTCTGGAACTCCGGCAGGTTCGACACGGGGCCGATGACGCGGTACTTCGCGATCGGGTGCGGGTCGCCCTGGATCATCGTCCGCATCGTCTCGGGCCGGATGGCGTCGCCGCGGAACTGCCCCCACGCGATGAAGAACTGCTGGTCGGGAGTGAAGCCGTCCTGGTCCGGAAGGGGAGGCTTGCCCCGCCGCGAGATCTGGAAAGCCCGGTAGGCGATCTTCGCCCCGGCGAGGTCGCCGATCGCCTCGCCGAGCACGAGCTTGCCGTTGTGGTGGAGGCCGGGCTCGACGAAGTAGCTCTCGAACTGGTTGACGACGCAGGCGCCCTTCTCCTGGAACTTCTTCAGGTCCTCGGCGGTCCACCAGTTGTTCAGGCGGCCCTGCGCGTCGTACTGCGCGCCCTGGTCGTCGAAGCCGTGGGAGATCTCGTGGCCGATGACGACCCCGATCGCGCCGTAGTTGACGGCGTCGGTCGAGTCCATGCTGAAAGCAGGTGGCTGGAGGATTCCGGCCGGGAAGACGATCTCGTTCAAGAGCGGGTTGTAGTAGGCATCGGAGGTCGGCGGCGTCATGCCCCAGCGCCCGCGGTCCACGGGCTTGCCGATCGTCGAGAGGTTGTCGGAGACGTTGAACTTCCGCCCGGCCACGACGTCGTCCCAATACGAGTCGCGCGTGATGACGACCTTGCTGTAGTCCTTCCACTTGTCCGGGTACCCGATCTTGGGGTTGAAGGTCGAGAGCTTCTCGAGCGCTTTCGCCTTGGTCTCGGGGCTCATCCAGTCGAGCCCGTCGATCGTTTCCTTCATGGCCAGCCGCAGGTTGGAAACGAGCTCCACCATGCGCGCCTTCGCCTCGGGCGGGAAGTACTTCGAGACGTACTTGCGTCCCAGCGCCTCGCCGAGCCCCCGGTCGGCCGCCTCCGCGCACCGCTTCCAGCGAGGCTTCATCTCCTTGGCGCCGGAGAGGAACGCGCCGTTGAAGGCGAAGTCCTCCTTCACGAAGTCCTCGGAGAGCGAGGGCCCGGCGGCGTCGAGGACGTGCCAGCGCAGATACGTTTTCCAGTCCGCGAGCGGCGTCGTCGTCAGCTGCCGGTTGAACTCCGCAAGGAACTTCGGCTCGGCCACATTGACGTCGGCGGGGAGGACGTCGGCCTCGGCGCCGCGGGCGTCCCTGGAAAGCCGCAGCCGGTGGTAGTAGGCGCTCCAGTTGAAGTCCGGCGTCATCTTCTGGAGGTCCGAAAAGGAGGTCTTGTGGTCGGTCTCGCGGGGATTGCGCAGTGCGACGTTGTCGAGCGAGTTCTCGGCGAGCTGCGTCTCCATGCGCATCACCGTGGCCGCCCCGGCCTTCGCCCTCTCGTCGGAGTCTCCGGCGAGCCTGAAGATCGCGGCGACGTGGGCCAGGTACTTCTCCCGCGCCTCGACGAAGCGCGGCTCCTTCTTGACGTAGTAGTCGCGGTCGGGCATGCCGAGGCCGCTCGCGAAGATCTGCGCGATGACCTGGGTCGGGTCGTGGTTGTCGGAGTTTCCGATGAGGGCGAAGGGGACCCGGATCCCGACCGCGTGCAGGTTGGAGATCACCAGCCGGATCTCGGCGCTGTTTTTCATCGCGTCGATCTCAGTGAGCATCGGCTGGACCGGCTTGACGCCGAGGCCGTTGATCCGCGACTCGTCCATGCAGGCGGCGTAGAAGTCTCCGACCAGCTGTTCGACGCTCCCTTTGGGGGCGTCCTTGACGGCGGCGGCCTCTTCGAGGATGCCCTTCAGCCGGTCCTTGTTCTCCTCGCCCGCCTTCCACCGCCGGCTCCATCTGCCCATCGAGGCGGGGATCGGGTTGGCCGCCCGCCAGGCCCCGTTGGCGTACTCGAAGAAGTCCGTGCAGGGGTCCGCCGACTTGTCGATGTCGGCGATCTCGATCCCCCTCTGCGGCGAGCCCGGCGACATCGCGACGGCGAGGAGCGCGGCGAGCCAGGTCAGGTTCTTTGCCAGGCGCATGGTTCTCCCTTCGGTATCCAGCGACAGTTCTACGTTCCGGGCGCGATAAGGTTAGCGGAGGTGGCGCCGATCCTTCGCTGGTGTGTCCTTTTCCTCCTGGCCGCGGCCGCGCTCTGTCCCGGAGACGCCGCCGCGACGCAGCAGACTTTCGATCCCGAGATCGCGGCGCGAGCCTACCTGGCGAGCGTGCCGTCCGACAAAAAAGCCCGTTCGGACGCCTATTTCGAGGGGTGGTACTGGCTCGAACTCTGGGGATTCCTCTACGGGCTCGGGGCCGCGTGGCTCTTGCTGACCCGTCGGTGGTCGGCGCGGATGCGCGACCTCGCGGAGCGGGTGACGAAGCGGCCGGCGGTGCAGACGTACGTCTACTGGCTCCAGTTTCTGCCGGCGGCGGCGATCCTTCTGTTTCCGCTGACCGTCTACGAGGGATTCTTTCGGGAGCACCAGTACGGGCTGGCGACGCAGACCTTCTGGCCGTGGATGGGGGACCGGGTCAAGGAGCTCGCGGTGTCGCTCGTCCTGGGCGGTCTCTCCGTCGTCGCCCTGTACGCGGTCGTTCGGCGGGCGCCGCGGATGTGGTGGATCCGGGGAGCGCTCACGGCCACCGCGCTCTGGGCTTTCACCGTCCTCATCGCGCCCGTCGTCGTCTTCCCGCTCTTCAACCGATACACGCGGCTGACGGACGAATCGGTGCGCGGGCCGATCCTGTCGCTCGCTCGGGCCAACGGGATCCCGGCAAACGACGTTTACGTCTCGGACGCGTCGCGCCAGACGACCCGTGTGTCGGCCAACGTCAGCGGCCTCTTCGGGACGCTCCGGATCACGCTGAACGACAACCTGTTGAAGCGCTGCTCGCTCCCGGAGATCGAGTCGGTCATGGGGCACGAGATGGGGCACTACGTCCTGAACCACCTCGTCAAGGGGGTCGTCTTCGCAGGGATCCTGATCGTCGTCGGATTCGCCTTCCTGCGGTTCGCCTTCGACGCGATGACTCGCCGCTTCGGGGCCCGGTGGGGCGTGCGCGGTCCGGCCGATCCCGCGGGGATGCCCCTCTTCGCGGTCCTGATCTCGGTGTACCTCTTCGTCCTGACGCCGGTGACGAACACGCTGACTCGGACCCAGGAGGCGGAGGCGGACATTTTCGGGTTGAACGCGAGCGCGCAGCCGGAGGGTTTCGCCGAAGTGACGCTGAAGCTGGGGGAGTACCGCAAGCTCGAGCCGTCCCCGCTGGAGGAGTTCCTTTTCTACGACCACCCGAGCGGGCGGTCCCGGATCCTCATGGCGATGCGGTGGAAGGCCGAGCACGTCAACTAAGTGATGCCAACCCATTGAATCGGCGTCGCTTGGAGGGCCTTGACATGTCTTAGCAAATTGCAATAGAAATATTGCGATTTGTTATGACGCTGGGAGAAAAGCTCCGCTACCTCCGGTTGGTGGAAGGGACGCTTCGCGGGCTCGACCGGGAGATGAGCCAGGCCGAAGTGGCGCGCTCCATCCGCGGCGAGATCAGCGAATCCATCAGCCAGGGCTACCTCTCGCAGATCGAAAGCGGCGCGCGCCCGCACATGACCAACAAGACCCGGTCGATGCTCGCGCGCTTCTTCAAGGTCCACCCCGGCTTCCTCGTGGACGATCCGGAGGGCTTCCAGACCGAGCTCGCCTCGCCCCTTGCCGTCAGCGAGGACAAGCTCGACCTCTGGCTCGTCTCCGGTGCGGAGCGTTTCCGCCGCGACAAGGACGTCAGCCTGGCGCTCCTCGCGCTCGCCAAGCACCCGAACTCGCGCCGCTGCCTCGTCCTCATGCGCGAGATCCTGGAGACGCCCAACCTCGTCGAGAGGCTCCTCCAGGTGCTGCGGCCGGAATCGCTCGCGATCCCGGCGCGTCGGCGGCGGCAAAGGAGGCACTCGTGAGCTGGGAAAGCTTCTACCTCGTCTGCTTCGTGCTGGGCTTCTGCCTGAGCGTGCTCGCGCTCGTCGGCGGCACCTTCCACCTGCCGGTCGGGCATGACGCGCACGGGTGGCACTTCGGGACTCATGGAAGCACGGCTGACTTCGGCCACGGCGGGGCCGGGCCCGCAACCGGCCACGGGGCCGGCATCTCGCCCTTCAACTTCGCGACGCTGATGGCCTTCCTCGCGTGGTTCGGAGGGATGGGCTACCTGCTGACGGGGCGGGGCCACCTGGGTGAGCTCGTGGTCCTGGGCTTCTCGCTCCTGGCAGGGATCGCGGGCTCGGCGGTGGTCTTCGTGTTCCTGACGAAGGTCTTGCTCAAGCACGAGCAATTCCTCGAGTCTGCCGACTTCGAGATGACCGGCGTGCTCGGCAGGGTCACCGTCGGGATCCGCGAAGGGGGAACGGGGGAGATCGTCTACTCGCAGGCGGGAACGCGCCGGAGTGCCGGCGCGCGCAGCGAGAGCGGAGCGGCGATCGCTCGCGGCACCGAGGTCGTCGTCACGAAATACGAAAAGGGAATCGCGTTCGTCCGCCCGTGGGAGGAGCTGGCGGGCGAAACGGCGGGGCGGCACTGAAGCGGTGAAGGAGGACACGATGAGGAAGATCCTGTGGGCGCTCGCGGCGGCCGGAATCTGCCTGCTCGTCGCGGCGGCGTTGCTCGGCGACGAGCCGCCCACGAAAGCCGAGAAAGCGCAGATGAAGGCGGGAGAAGAGGCCGCGCTGGCCTGGCTCGCCCTCGTGGACTCCGGCGATTACGCCCGCAGCTGGAAGGAGTCCGCCGAGCTCTTCAAGAAAGAGGTCACGCAGGAGGAGTGGGAGAAGTCCGCGAAGGCCGCCCGGGAGACGTTCGGCAAGCTCCTGTCCCGCGCGCTCAAGGCGGGGGAGTACGGCCGGGCGACTCCGGGGGACCCGCGCGGCGAATACCTGATCCTCGTCTACGACAGCTCCTTCGAGAAGAGGAAGACGGCCGCCGAGACGGTCGTGCCCGTCAAGGAGAAGGACGGGGTCTGGAGGGTGGCGGGGTACGCAACGAAGTAGCCGCGGCGCGAGCCGCGGACCAAGGAGGTCTCTTATGTTCGGGATCGCGATGGGAACCTGGATCATCCTGGGTCTGATGGTTCTGACGCTTCTGTTCATCCTGGTCATGCTGGCCAAGATGTTTCGCAAGGCCGGCCCCAACGAGGCGCTCGTGGTGTACGGCTTCCGGGGCACGCGGGTCGTCAAGGGGCACGGCACGATCATCTTTCCGATGGTCGAGAGCTGCCGCGAGCTCTCGCTCGAGCTGATGTCCTTCGACGTCGCTCCGCAGCAGGACCTCTACACCAAGCAGGGCGTCGCGGTGACGGTCGAGGCGGTCGCGCAGATCAAGGTCAAGTCCGACCGGGAGTCCATCGAAACGGCCGCGGAGCAGTTCCTGACCAAGACGCCGCCTCAGCGCGAGGGCCTGATCCGGCTCGTCATGGAGGGCCACCTGCGCGGGATCATCGGCCAGCTCACCGTCGAGGAGATTGTCAAGCAGCCGGAGATGGTGGCCGACCGGATGCGGTCGACCTGCGCCGACGACATGAACAAGATGGGTCTCGAGGTCGTCTCCTTCACGATCAAGGAGGTTCGCGACAAGAACGAGTACATCACCAACATGGGGCGGCCCGACGTGGCGCGGATCAAGAGGGACGCCGACGTCGCCGCGGCCGAGGCCGAGCGCGACACGGCGATCAAGCGCGCCCTCGCCCAGCGGGAGGCCGCGATCGCGAAGGCCCAGGCGGACCAGGAGCGGGTGCTCGCCGAGACGCTGTCCATGGCCAAGCAGGCCGAGGCCCAGCGGGACATGGAGGTCAAGAAGGCCGCGTACAACGAGGCGGTCAAGAAGCAGCAGGCGCAGGCGGACAAGGCCTACGAGATCCAGACCAACGTCATGCAGCAGCAGGTCGTGGCCGAGGCCGTGCGCGTCCAGCAGGTCGAGAAGCAGGAACAGATCAAGGTCCAGGAGGCCGAGATCCAGCGCCGCGAGAAGGAGCTGATCGCGACCGTCCTGAAGCAGGCCGAGATCGAGAAGCAGCGGATCGAGACCCTCGCCGGGGCCGAGAGACAGCGGCTCACGCTCGAGGCCGAGGGCCGGGGGGCGGCGGTCCGCGCGGAAGGAGAGGCCACGGCCGAGATCATCTTCAAGAAGGGGGAGGCCGAGGCGAAGGCGATGAACGTCAAGGCCGAGGCGTACCAGGAGTGGAACCAGGCGGCCGTGGTGGACCGGCTGATCGGCGGCCTGCCGGAGGTGGTCCGCGCGATGGCCGAGCCGCTGTCGAAGGTGGACAAGATCACGATCGTCTCGACGGGCAACGGCGACTCCGCGGGGGCCAACAAGATCACCGGCGACATGGCGAAGATGGCCGCGCAGGTGCCGGCCCTCTTCGAGGCCCTCTCGGGAATGCGGATCTCCGACCTCTTCTCCAAGGTCAAGGAGATCGGCGAGCAGAACAAGGCAATCGACGTGAAGTGATACGGAGGAATTGTGAATTGTGAGTTGTGAATGGTGAATGGACGGAGGTAAGTCATGGCGCTACTGGAACGAGTCGCGACACTGGTTCGGGCAAACCTCAACGACCTCATCGACAAGGCCGAGGACCCCGAGAAGATGATCAAACAGGTGATCCTCGACATGCAGAACCAGCTGCTGCAGGTCAAGACGCAGGTGGCGATCGCGATCGCCGACCAGCACCTGCTCGCGAAGAAGGCGGCGGAGAACGAGGAGAAGGAGAAGGAGTGGATGCGCAAGGCGGAGCTGGCGGTCGAGAAGACCGACGACGCGCTGGCCCGCGCGGCGCTGGAGCGGGCGATGGGCTACAAAGAGCTGGCCGGCAACTTCCACCAGCAGGTCGCGGACCAGAAAACGGAGGTCGAGAACCTGAAGGCCGCATTGCAGAAGCTCGAAGGAAAGCTCGCCGAGGCGCAGTCGCGCAGCGACCTGCTCCTGGCCCGGCACCGGCGGGCGCGCGTCTCGAAGAAGGCGAGCGAGGCGAAGCTCGCCATGGCGGCGGGCGCCGGGTCGAACACTTTCGACCGGATGAAGGACCGCGTGACGCGAGCCGAGGCCGTCAGCCAGGCCTGGGCCGAGATGACCGGGGACGACGTGGACGACCGCTTCGCGGCCATCGAAAAGGAAAAGGAAGTCGACCGGCTCCTGTCGGAGTTGAAGTCCAGAAAGCTGCTGGGAGCGTGAGCCGTGATACCGAACAACTTCATCACGTCGGCCAACGAGCTGCCGGGGTATCGGATCGTCCGCAACATCGGAATCGTGCGGGGCATCACGGTGCGTTCGCGCTCCATCGTGGGGACGATCGGGGCGGGGCTGCAGAGCCTGCTCGGCGGGAACATCACGCTCTGGACGGAGCTGTGCGAGCACGCGCGGCAGGAAGCGTTTGCTCTGATGGCCCAGCACGCGCTGGAAGCCGGAGGCAACGCCGTCATCGCCATGCGGTACGACACGACGGAGATCGCGCAGGGCGTCGCCGAGGTCCTGGCCTACGGCACGGCCGTTGTGGTCGAGGTGGCCCGGGCGTAGCGGAGCTCAGCGGTCCGACGAGGCGCGGGCGGGAGCAGCGCCCGCTCCTTCGAACCACTTCCGCGCCCCCAGCAGCTTGACGTGGCTCTGGTCGCCCTCGATCGAGACGCCGACGGCGAGAATGCCGGTCTCCAGGAGGAAGGCGCCGTCGCGGACGTCCTTGCGGTCCCGGTAGCGGCCGGCGATCGTGAACTTGCCTCCCGAGGCCTCCAGGTTCTCGACCTCGACGGAGCGCGAGCCCAGGCGCACGCGCCCCGTCGCCTGGATTCCCTCCATCTTCAGGAGCCCTTCCGCCCATCCGGGCAGCTTCGCGGCGAAGAGCGTGTAGAGCGGGCGCGCGTCCCGGCAGGCGACCGAGGTCTGCGCCGCGAAATCGCCGTGGAAGCGCCCCGAGACGATCTCGAAGCGCCCCCACCAGTCCCTCTCGTCGTGCCGCGTTCCCTCCGTCGTCACGCCGGTTAACTCGACGCGACTTCCGGAGACGTCCAGGTTTCCGTTCTCGACGTCCCAGCGCGGGATGGCGAGCCTTCCGGCGGCGCGGCCCGCGACGGTGCCTTCCGGGTAACGGAAAGCGGCCCGCGTGAACTGGAAATCGCCGGCGCCCTTCCCGATCCCGTGATCGAACTCGACCTCGAAGCGCGCCTTCCCGCCGCCTCCGGAGAGCCGGGGCTCGGGCGTGCGGCGGAGGAAGTGGTTGAAGAAGCGGAGGTCGTCGGGGCGGCCCTCGATCCGGATGGCGCCGGAGATCTTCTTCCAGATGGCGTCGCCTCGGACCTCGTCCGGCTCGAACTCGTCGAAGCGGCAGTCCGCCTTCCCGGAGGCGGAGGCGAGGAGGCTCTCCGAGGGACCGAGCTCGAAGCGTCCGCTGACGAACTCCACGGCGGCCGGCCCGATGGACGCCCGCGTGTGCGGCCGGAGGGAGAACCCGCCGGTCACCCGCGCGTGCCCGCGGAACCGGTAGAGCTCGACCCAGATGTCCGGCGCCGGATCGGCGACGAGGTTCTCGACGTGGATGGTCCAGTAGCGGCTCCTCTCCCGCGCCGACGGCGGCGGCGGCTCGGGCTCGAAGGTCTTCCAGGGCGGATCGGAAAAGCCCGGGATCTCCGGGACCCGCTTCTCGTGCGCCTGCGAGAAGTCGGCCTTCCGCACCTTCTCCCGCAGCCGGAAGACGAGGCCCTCCGCGCGGACCCGGGTCGCGTGGACCTGGCGGCGCAGCAGGTCGGGAAGCGAGATCGAGATCGTGGCCGCCTCCATGCGGAAGCGCCACTGCACGTTGTCGTCGCTGCCCCGCACGGCCAGGCCGCGGATCCGAATGATTCCCGGCACCCATGCGGAGGCCGAGTCGTAGTCGAGGAAGAGCTTCTCGGGGTCGGTATTGACCCATTTCCGCAGGAGCCCGGTCGTGACGATGAGGTGCGTGCCGAGTCCCCCCACGAAGATGAGGAGGACCACGAGCACCGCCAGGGCGATGCCGATCGTTCGCCGCCGTAACTTCATGCGTGCCGCGGGCTTCTACCGCAAGGGTCGAGCCAATCTGCCCTGAACTTTCATCCCCGTCTTTTCGTTTCTATTACCGATGACGACGGCAATCGAGGCCCGGGGACTACGCAAGGTCTACCGCTCCGGGCTCAAGGGGCGGGCGGTGATCGCCTTGAACGGTATCGACTTACACGTCGAGCCGGGAGAGGTGTTCGGCCTGCTGGGCCCCAACGGCGCCGGCAAGACGACGACGGTCAAGATCCTTCTCGGCCTGACGCACGCGACTTCCGGGGAGGCTTCCATCTTCGGAATCCCGGTCGGCGACCCGGCCAGCCGCCGGCGCGTCGGCTACCTGCCGGAGGGCCACCGATTCCCGGGCTACCTGACCGCTCGGGAGACTCTTCGGATCTTCGGCCGGATGTCGGGTGTCGAGAAAACGGATCTGTCCAGGCGGATCCCGGCGCTTCTCGAGCGGGTGCGGCTCTCCCAGTGGAGCGACGTGCGGGTGAAGAAGTTCTCGAAGGGGATGACACAGCGTCTTGGGCTCGCCGCCGCGCTCGTTCACGAGCCGGACGTCCTGCTGCTCGATGAGCCGACCGACGGCGTGGACCCGGTCGGCCGCCGCGAGATCCGCGATCTCTTGGCCCAGGAAGCCGGAAAGGGGCGCGCGATCCTGGTCAACTCGCACCTGCTCTCGGAAGTCGAGCGCATCTGCGGCCGCGTTGCCGTCCTGCGCGAAGGCTCCGTCGCCGCGCAGGGGAGGATCGAGGACCTCACGGCCGCCACCTCCCGCTACAAGCTCGTGGCGAGCGGCGTGGACGACGCCCTCCTCTCCGACCTTCGCGGGACCGGCGCCTCGATCGACCGCGTCAACGGCCACTTTGACCTGACGGCCCGCGACCTCGAGCACTTGAACGCCCTCGTGGACCGCCTTCGGGCCCGGGGAGCGCAGCTCCAGGAGCTCACGCCCGTGCGCTCCTCGCTCGAGGACGTCTTCGTGGGGCTCGTGACGCCGCAGTCCCGGGAGCCGCGCGCATGAGGGCCTGGGCGGCGAGCATCGAGGAGGTTTTCCGCGAGGCCGCGGCGCGGTGGACGCTGATCGCCTACTTCGCGCTCTCCTCGCTCTTCATCCTGATCTTCGCCCTGGCGGTGAACCTGGACGTCGTCAACGGCGCTCTGGCCGGCGCCCGCCTGTTCGGCCAGTCCGTGAACCTGCCGGATCGCTCGATCGACATCGACCGGCTCGTGCTCGGCTTCGAGTCGGGCTTCTCCGGGTTCCTCTACCTCGTCGGCACGTTCCTGGCGCTCTTCGCGACGGCGCACCTGGTGCCGCGGCTCCAGGAGAAGGGGACGATCGACCTTTATCTCTCGCGGCCCGTCGGGCGGATCCCGCTCCTTCTCTCGCGTTACTCGGGAGGGATGCTGCTGGCCACCGCGAACCTGGCGTACCTGATCGGCTCGATCTGGATCATCATCCTGTGGAAGACCCGGGTCGTCCACTGGCGATTCCTCTTCGGCGGCGTGACGATCCTCTTCACGATCGCCGTCCTGCTCGCGTTCGCGTTTCTCGTCGGCGTCGCGACCTCCTCGACGGGCGTTTCGCTGATGTCCACCTACGCCGTCTTCTTCCTCGCGGCGATCCTCGCCGCGCACCAGAAGATCTCGGCGGCGATGTCCTCGGAGTGGGCGGCGAAGCTCGTGGACGGCCTGTACTGGGTCTTTCCCAAGACGGCCGAGCTCGGGCGCGCGACCGTCTCCGCGGTCGCCGGCAACCGGGTGCTCCACGGCGCGGCGCCCGCCAACCTCTTCGCGGTTTACGGCTCGACGGCCCTCTTCGGTCTCGCGGCCCTGACCCTGGCCTGCTGGCTCTTTTCCAGAAAGGATTTCTGAAATGAAGAAGGTCCATTCGCTCCTCCACCTCGCGGCGGCCGGCTTCGCGTTCTGCGTGGCGCTCACCGCGGCGGCCCCGGCCTACGCCGCGTCGCGCTCGGCCGCGGACCTGCTCTCGCTCGTTCCGCCGGATGCGGCGACCGTCGCGGTCGTCCGCTTCAGCGACCTGCGCGAGAGCCCGGTCGCGGCGAAGCTCTTCGCCAGCGCCGACCGGATGGCGGCCGACGGCGACGCGGCTCGCTTCTTCGAGGACGCCCAGCTGAACCCGAAGAAGGACGTGGACGTGGTCGTCGTGGCCGCCAGGCCCTCCTCGGGCGGCAGCGGCTCCCCGATCCTCGCGCTCTTCGAGGGTCGGTTCGACACGAACCGCCTTGCGAGCGCGCTCGTCTCGCGCGGAGGCTTCCGCAAGACCTCGCCGGCAGGCGACTACTACCAGCTGCCCGAGAAGCACACCTCGGAAGGCGAGCGGACGAGCGCCGTGGCGTTCGTCAACTCGAACCTCGTGATCGCCGGGACGGAGTCGGCGGTCGTCCAGGCGCTCGCCGACCGGCAGTCGGGCGGCACCGCCTTCGTTTCGGGCGCGGGGCTGGGGCGCGAGTTGAAGCGGGTGGACCTTAGCGCCGCCTTCTGGGTGCTCGTGGACGTCAACCGGTACCCCCCGGCGATGAAGGGTCGGGCGCGCATGGAGAGGCGCAGCGAATCCGGCGGCGAGCCGGAGGCGGCGATGATGGGTGCGATGAAGTCGGTGTCCCTCGTGGCGCTGCAGGCGAACACTCGGGGAGACGGGCTGGAACTGTCGGCGGCCGGCGTGGCTCGCGACGCGGACAGCCGGCAGCTGCTCGAGGACTCGTTGAAGGGGTTGATGGCGATGTGGAGGCTCGCGGTGGAGGACAGGTCGCCGGAGCTGGTGTCGGTCATCCGCCAGTTCTCCGTCTCCAGCGACGCGGACTCCGTCTCCATCCACGGAACCCTCTCCGGCACCGCGATCCGCACGTTGATGCAGAAGAAGGCCCACTCCTCGGAGTTCTAGGTCACGACCAGAGGCGGGAGGGCGCAAGGCCCTCCCCTACGAAACGAGAGCCCGACCGCGGCCCTCGTCGGGTTTCGGGTGTCGTCGGGGAGGGGCTTGCCCCTCCCGCCCGGTCGTGCTCTATTCACGGCTCCAATGGCGCCGGCCACCAGCGAGCTTCCCGCGGACGTCGCGCAGCTGATCGAGCAGAAGAGCTTCGATGCGCTGGAAGACGTGTGGATGGCCAGGATGGAGGCGGAGCCGGAGAACCTTCCCTTCTTCTTCACGGTCGCCGCGGCGGTCAAGAAGAAGGGGGGCGTCGCCAACGCCGTCTCCTGGCTGCGGTTCCTCGCCGACTACGAGGCCGAGCGGGGAGACTCCGACCGCCAGGTCGCGGTTCTCCTGGAGATCGCGAGGATGTCTCCGACGGATTCGCAGATCCGCGGGGAGATCGACGCGGCCCTGCGGAAGATCCACGCGGGCCATCCGGCGCTCGCGACGGTCTTCGCCCAGTTCCACCTCGCGACCGCGCCGGACCTCTCGGAGACGGCGGGAAAGATAGCCCGGTGGCTCCACTTCTCACCGGGCGGGATCTACCTGATGCCGGGGCGGGGCGCCGGACGGATCGCCGAGCTGAATCCCGCCCTCGACGTCATCCGCATGGAGTTTCCCAACGCGAAGCTGCCGCTGTCGCTGGTCAACGCCGAGAAGAACCTGGTGGCGCTGGCCCCCGAGCACCTGCTCCGGCGCAAGCTCGAGGACCCGCAGGGAACGAAGGCGCTCGCCGAGCGCGACCCGGCCGAGACCGTGAGGCTGCTGCTCGCGAGCTTCGGCCGTCCGATGACGCTGATCGAGGTCAAGGACAACATGGCCGGGATCGTGGAGGAATCGAAGTGGGGGAGCTTCTGGGCCGCCGCTCGCAAGAACCCCCAGATCGTGGCCTCCGGCGCCGGTAAGGCCGCCACCGTGGCGTGGTCGGCGAGCGCGGGAGACGCGGAGGAATCCGTCCGGCACGAGTTCGAGGCCGCCTCCCCGGCCCAGAAGATCGAGATCGCCCGCAAACAGGCGAAGCGGTCGAAGGACCTCGCGAAGTTCTTCGGGGACTCGCTGGCCGCGGAGTCCCGCGCCGCCGCCGGAAGGGGAGAGCCGGCCCTCGCCTGGGAGCTCTCCCAGGCCGCTCTCAAAATCGTTCCCGGCCAGCCCGAGGCGTTCGGCGCGTCGGAGCTTCTCGCGGCGCGCGACGTGCCGTCTGTCCTCGGCCACATCCGCGACTACGCCGCCCGGGAGAAAGCGCTCGAGACCATCCGATCCGGCCGCGCCGACTGGCTCGACATCTTCGCGGACAGGATCTTCCACGAGGACGATGCGCGCGTTCTCTCGACGCTCTTCGCCGGCGTCGCCGAGGCGCCCGAGCGATCCGAAGAGATCGCCCGGCGCGTCCTGCGCTCCCCGCGCCAGGCGCCCCGGGCGTTCCTGTGGCTGATCGAACGGATGCGGGGCGAAGGCAGGCCGCTCCCCGCCAACACGTTCTTCGCGATCCTCGAGGCGCTGCGACAGGACGAGTTCTCGAGCTACCGCGCGAAGTTGAAGGAGCTCTTCGACCCCGGCAACGTCGCGGTCGGGATCGTCCAGGCCGCGGGCTCGGAAGAGGAGGCTCGGACGTACCTCGACGCGCTCGAGCGGGCCGGGGGCCTTGAGGAGCACCGGCGCGCGCTGGTCAAGGAAGCCCTGCTGATGCGCTTCCCGGGGCTCCGTGCGCCCGCGCGCGAGTACGTGTACTCGACTCCGGAGGCGATCGAGGCCCGCCGGAGCGAGCTGATGCACCTGAGACAGGTCGAGCTGCCCGCCAATGCCGAGGCGATGCGGGTGGCCAAGGAGCACGGAGACCTCTCGGAGAACTTCGAATACCACGCGGCCCGGCAGCGCCACGAGTACCTCTCCGCGCGGATCGCGACGCTCGCCGACGAGCTGTCACGCTCGCGCGCGCTCGACTCCTCGCGCATCGACCCCTCGGAGGTCCGCGTGGGCACGCGCGTGAGGCTGAAGGAAGTCGAGAGCGGCCAGGAACGCTCCGCCACGATCCTCGGTCCCTGGGACTCGAAGCCCGAGGAGGCTGTGTACTCCTACCAGTCGGAGTTCGCCGACGCGCTGCTGGGAGCCAAGCCCGGCGAGCGCGTCAAGGCCGGCGGCGCGGAGGTCGAGATCCTCTCCATCGAGCCCTGGAGATAGAAAAAGACCCGGCGGCCACGAGGACCGCCGAGCAGGGAAGGAACCGCGGCCGGGATTCAGTCTTCGTTCTGGATGTCTACCCGGAAGGCGAGAATGGACTTGTCCGGCTGAAGCTGCCCCTGGACCTCGACTTCCACGCCGGTCTTCACATCCGCCAGGGTCTTCGGCACGTCGTCGCCTCGAAACTGCGTCGCGCCGTTGGTCTGCACGGTGACGGGACCGGACTCCGTCATCACGACGAAGCTCGTTCCGTTGACGGTACCGACCCTGCCCTCGACCTCGTTTTCGTTGTCGTCGTCCTCGGGCCCGGGAGTGCGGGTGGCGGTGGGAGTCAAAGGCGTCCGGGTCCCGGTCGGCGTAACGGTCGGTGTGAGCGTGGGCGTCTTCGTCCTCTCGTTCTCTTCCGGCTCGGGCGTGCGGGTTGCCGTCGGCGTCGGCGGCGTGCCGGTCACCGTCGGCCTGGGGGTCTTGTCGTCGTCCCTTCCCTCGCGCGGATCGACCTTGACCGTTCCGCGCCCGCGGTTGGACGTGGCCATGTTGGTCCCGGCCGCGTCGGTCGACGCCGGCTTTCCAGCGGCCGGAGAGGAGGCGCCGGCCTGCGTCGGCATCTCCCTGTCGGAACAGGAAAGGACGATCAGCATGAGAGAAGTGAGCAGGAGAACGACAGGACGACGATTGGCGGAGACACGACCTTCCATACACCCTCCTTCGTTTCGATTGCCACGGGGCTTGCGACTCGCTCGGATCCCCGGCTGCGCGCGATCTTGCGCGCGCGGAGTGCGAACGCCGCCGCGATTAATTGCGTTCTAACTGCCGCTTAAGCCGCGATTAAGCGCGCCCTCATCGCGCTTTAAGACGGACCAATCGGCGCAGCTTCGAGCACGCGCCGGATCTCTTCGCGCACGCGCGCGGCCAGTTGTGGCGCGTCGGAGGCCCTCAGGCCGGCGGTGGTGACGGAAGGGAGAACGGTGATCGTCGCCGTCGCCGGGGCAAAGACGAGCGAGTGCTTGGGAAGACATTCCTCCGTCCCGCGGATCGCGAGCGGAACGACGTCCACGCCCGCTTCGATCGCGAGGCGGAACGCTCCTTCGCGAAACTCGCCGAGCGTTCCGTCCTCGCTTCGCGTCCCCTCGGGAAAGAGGAACACGGAAACCTTCCGGTCGAGCCGGCGCCTCAACTCCTCCATCGCCTGTCTCCGGCTCTCCCGGTCGCTGCGGCGGACCGGCACGTCGCCGGCCTGCCGCATCTGCCAGCCCAGCAGCGGAATCCTCATCACCGCCCGCTTGGCGAGGAGCTTCATCTCCCACGGAAGCCGGACGATCAGGAACGCGTCGGCGTTGGAGCGGTGGTTGGCGACGAAGACGTAAGGGCGGCGGGCGTCGGGGTGGACGTCGTCCACGACGCGGAATCTCCAGAACGGGTTGATGCTGCCGGCGAGGACCGCCGACCTCCGGAAGAACCGTCCCACGCGGACTCGTTCCGGGTCGGAGGCGCGGGTCGTGAGCCGGAAGACCAGCACGAGCGGCGTCCACGCGATGACGATCGCGACGTAGCTCGCCCAGATCAGCAGCGACAGCGGAGCCGCCACGATCTTCCAGCGGAGCATGCCGGAATTATCGTGCGGGAAGCGGCGGCGTATAGGATGCGAAAACCGGAGGAGAAACGATGAAGACGCCGGTAATCGGCCGGATCGCGCTCTTCGTCCTGCTGCTGCGCTCGGCCCCGGCGGCGGCCGCGGACGACCCCCTCCGTCTGACGATCGGAGACCCCTCGCGCCGCGACAAAACGGCCCCTCTTGTCCTCGATGGCATCACCGAGACGGCGACCGGCGCGCTCCTGAAGCCTTCGGATCTTCCGTCGCGCCTCTCGGCCGTTCGGATCCTGTTCGTCGGCGAGGAGCACGTCAGTGTCGAGTCCCACGCGGTCGAGCTCGCGGTGCTGCGCGAGCTCTCGCGCGCCGGGCGTCGCGTGAGCGTCGGACTGGAGATGTTCCCGGTTGACGCCGGGCCGGCCCTGGCCGATTGGACGGCGGGCAGGCTGACCGAGGCGGAGTTTCTCGAGAAGTCGGGGTGGATGAAGCACTGGAGCTACAACTGGGACTACTACCGCGGCATCTTCGTCTTTGCCAGGGACAACCGGATCCCGCTCTTCGGCGTCAACGTCCCTCCGGAGCTGGTCTCGACGGTCGGCCGCAAGGGGCTCGACGCGCTCGAGCCGGCGCAGAGGGCGCTCCTTCCCGAGCGCGTGGACTGGGACAACGCAGAATCGAAGAGGCTCTTCCAGGCTTCCTTCGACGAGGACGAGTTCCACGGCGCGCTGCCGGAAGCGATGCTCAACCGGATGGTCCAGGCGCAGGCGACCTGGGACGCGGCCTTCGGCTGGAACGCGGTCCGCGCCGCGAAGGCGAGCGACGATCCGAAATCCATCGTGGTCGTGCTCCTCGGACAAGGGCACGTCGCCTACGGCCTCGGCGCGGAGCGGCAGGCGAAGCTCTGGTTCTCCGGGAAGACGGCGACGCTCGTCCCGGCGGCGATCTCCGACACCGAGAAGGGGCGCTGCGCGATCGAATCGGTCCAGGCCTCGCTCGCGGATTACGTCTGGGGAATTCCCGAGGAGGAGGATCCGCGCTATCCGACGCCGGGCTTCGCGACGCGCCGGGTCGAAAACGACGGCCAGCCCGAGGTCATCCAGGTGGACAAGAAGTCCTCGGCCGCGCGCGCCGGTCTGAAAGTCGGCGACCGCCTGCTGGAGGTGGACGGACGGCCCACCGCCGACCGCGAGGCGATCCGGAACGCCTTCGCCGACAAGCGCTGGGGCGACGGGCTCCGCCTGACAGTCCGCCGCGGAGACGAGAAGATGCCGCTCGACGTGGTCTTGCGCCGGGAGCGGCCGTCGCCCTGCAAGCCGAAAGTCTAGGGGTCAGTCCTTCCCGTAGCGTTCCTTGTAGAACTCATCGATCTTCTGGCGCTCCTCGGGCGAGAGTCCCTTGCGCCAGAGATGCTGGCGATCCTCCTCGACCGCCTTGATCGCCGCGAGCACCTTCTCGTCGCCGTGCGCAGCCTCCTTCGCCTCCGGCAGGAATCGGTTGTAGAAGGTCTCGGCGACCTCGAAGAAGCCGTGCCACTGAACGAAGTCGGGCCCTTGCATCGAGGCGCCCATCCGGGCCCGCCGCCCCTCGTGATGCCAGAGGCGATAGAAGGTCCACTCGATCTCCTCGTCGAACGGCGTCGGCGTCAGTTTCCCGGCCTCGCGCAGCGCGTTCATGACGTTCTGGGCGGGCTGGGCGAACTTGGTGTTCCAGAGATCGACCGTGTCGTCGAAGGACTTGTAGAAGCCGTCCACGAACGCCGGCCCGTGACACTGGCCGCAGACCTCCTTCATGGCGGCTCGCTTGGCCTCCCAGTTCTCGAGCTTCTTGGAGATGACCGGCCGCAGCGACCAGGAGATCCGGGCGCCGACGTCGTGGGTGATCGGCTGCTTCGGCGTGGCCGACATGTGGCAGGTCGAGCAGGTCGGAGCGGCGGTGTAATCGACCCCGACGACCCACTTGTCGGCATTCAGCTTCATCGCTTCCTTCTGGGTCCGGTAAGCGATTCCGTGCTTGCTCTCGTCGTAGATCTCGGTCTGCGGATGGTCCGGACCCAGGTGGCACTTTCCGCAGACCTCTGGCTGCCGCGCCATCGCCTTCGAGAAAGCGTGGCGGCTGTGGCACGCGGAGCAGGCCCCCGCCGTCCCGTCGAGGTTGATGCGGCCGATGCCGGTATTGGGCCAGGTGGCGGGATCGAGCACGGGAGCCCCGATGGAGCTCTTTCGGACCGAGCCATCCGGGTTCTTCAGGACTGCCACTGTTGATCCGTGACACTGCCAGCAGCCGTTGACCGCCGCCAGGCGTCCCTCGACGACTTCTCCCAGGACGTTGTCGAGCGAGCCGATGAACTTCGCGGCGGCCGCGTGGTGGCTCTTCTGGTTCTCCGCGACGATGTCGCCATGGCAGCCGGAGCAGGCGTTTGGCGTGAGCACGGTCGCGACCGTCGCTCCTTCGTGCTCGAACGCCCCGGGCTCCTTTGCCGAGGCGCTGTGGCACTCCCAGCAGCCCACTCCCTCGCGCGCGTGGCGGCTCCCGCGCCACTGGGCGACGATGCCGGGCGTCTTCTGCGCGTGGCAGGCGACGCACTTGCGGCTCTCCGCGGAGAGGGGAGCTGCCGGCTTCGATTGGGGTTTTGCCTTCCCGGGAGCGGCCTGGCCTCGCGCGGAAGCCTGGCCCGCTGTCAGGATCGACGCGGCGAGCAGCAGATGGCGTGCGGCGAACCGAACTTGCAGTCGGATCATGGTTTCCCCCTGTTCTTCCCGCTGGAGTTCGCTCGGCGGAAGCCTACTCCGGGAATTCTCGTCTTGACACTGCCCTTATAGTGACCTCGGATGATCGGGAACCGTCTCCGCCGGTCGACGGCCGCTTACCTCGTTTCCTTCTTCCTGGCGGTCGTCGCGGCGCCGCATCACCATCTGAACGGGATCGAGGATCTCCTCCTCGACCAGAGGAGCGACTCGGGGCTCGTCACCCAGGTCCTCGGAGCCGCCGGCACGAGGCAGGAGCCGGCCCTCAACCCGGTCCGGACCGTCCGCGATTTCCCCTGTCTGGCGTGCTTCACCGGAGACTTCGTCGCCGCCACGACAGCCGTCGTCCAATTCGTCGCGACGCTGACCCCGCTGGCGGCTCCGGCCCTCGAGCTTGCCCTCGCCGCTCCGTTCCTGCTTCCGGCGGAAGCCGCTTCCCGCGCCCCTCCCTTCTCGATCTGACTCCCTGAACCGAGTCTCGGTGTTCCCGGCGCGCCTCGCGTCCGGAGACGCCCCATTTCGAGAAGGAGTCCCTTTTGAAAGGATTTGTGGTCCGCGCCGGGTCTGCCTCCGGCGCCCTGTTCCTGACGGTTCTGGTGGTGCAGGCGCAGGTCCCGCCGCCGGGGCGGCTGTCGCTGCCGGAAGCGCTCGCCCTCGCGGAGCGTCAGGGGTATGACGCCCTGCTCGCGCAGGCTTCCGTCGCCTCCGCCGAAGCGGACCTGAGCGCCGTTCGGCGATTGCCGAACCCTCTCTTCTCCGGCGCCTGGGTCCGGAGCACCGGGGTCCCGGTGAGCGGCGGCGAAACGACGGCCAACGGGTACTCGCTGTCGCTCGCCGACCAGGGGGCTGCCGAAGCCGTCCTCTCGGGCAAGCGCGGCCTGCGCGTCCGCGAGGCGACGGAGGCCGTGTCCGCGGCGAGGTCGAACCGGGAGGACGCCCTGCGGCTTCTCCGGCTCGCCGTGGCCCAGGCGTTCTACGACGCTCTTGCCGCGGAGGCATCGCTGCGGGTCAGCCGCAAGGTCGCGGAGAGCTTCGCCCGGGCCTGCGACCTGGTCGAGACGCGATTCCGCTACGGCGCCGTCAGCGAGGCCGACGTGGATCGGATCGAGACCGCGAGGCTCGAGGCGGAACAGGCGGCGACCGCCGCTCAGGCGCAGGTTTCGCAGGCGAAGGCGGCCTTCGCCCTCCTGCTCGGGCTCGACCCGGCCGTACCTCCGGAGCTCGAGGGATCACTCGAGCGGGAGAGCCCCGCCTGGCTTTCGGCGGGCGCTCCGGAACGTTTCGTAGCCGAGGCCCTGTCGGCCCGGCCCGACGTGGCTGCCGCGCGGGCGGCCCTGTCGCGGGCGGACGCGGCGCTCGCCCTGGCGAAGCGGCAGCGGCTCCCCGACGTCTCACTCTCGGCCGCCTACGCGCGCGAGGGCCCGGAGGAGGCTCCGATCACGCCTCCTACACTCACGCTCGGCGCCACCTTCGAGCTGCCCGTCGCCAACCAGAAGCAGGGAGAGATCGCGCGCGCCGTGAGCGACCGCGTCTCCGCGAAAATCGCGCTCGACCGCGCGGAGGCTCGGGCGCGAACCGAAGTCCTGACGGCGTGGGCGGCGTACCTGGCCGCCCGCACGCGAGTCGAACGCATGAGGGGGAGCCTCCTCGACCGGGCACGGCGCTCCCGGGATTTGGTCGAGCTGCAATACCGCTCCGGCGCCGTCTCGCTCCTGGACCTCCTCGACGCCGAGCGGACGGCGCTCTCGGTCGAGCTCGAGGCGAAGCAGGACTTCGACGCGCTGCGTTCGGCGGAAGCGCAGATGGCCGCCGCCATCGGACGGAGCGTGGAGCCATGAGGGCGCGGGCGGCTCTCGCGGGCGTGCTCTTCCTCCTCTTTCTCTCCGTCCCGGCCTGCCGCCGGGTCGATCCGTCCGCGGCCGAGGCTCCTCCGCCCGGGGAGACGTGGCTGACGCAGGAGCAGATCCGCGGGGCCCGTCTGGCGATCGAGCCGGCGGGGGTCCGGACGCTCGCGCTTCACCTGACCGCGGCCGGTCGCGTCGCTTTCGACGAGTCGAGGGTCGCGCACGTGTTTTCTCCCGTCAGCGGCCGGGTGGCGAGGGCGCAGGCAGGACTGGGCGACCAAGTCCGCGTCGGAGAGTCGCTCGCGATCATCGAGAGCCCGGACCTCGCCTCGGCCTGGTCGGACCTGGCCAAGGCTCGCGCCGACTCGGTGGCCGCCGCCCGCGAGCTCGACCGCGAGAAGAACCTCTACGAGCACCAGGCGGCGGCGGAGCGCGATTACGAGACCGCGCGGGACAACAACGAGAAGGCCTCCGCCGAGGTCGCCCGCGCGCGTCTGCGGCTGAGGCTCCTCCACGCGGCGGAGGACGGTCCCGCCACGCAGGAGTATTTCCTGCGCTCGCCCATCGCCGGCGAGGTCATCGCGCGGACCGCCACGCCGGGGCTCGAGGTGCAGGGCATGCTCTCCTCGGCCAACGTCGCGCAGGAGCTCTTCACCGTCGGCCAGATCGATCCCGTCTGGGTGTGGGGCGACATCTACGAGCGGGACCTCGGCAGGGTCCGCCGGGGGCAGAAGGTCGCGATCACTTCCGTCGCTTATCCCGGCCGCGCGATCGACGGCACGGTGGACTTCGTCGGGGATTCGCTCGACAAGGACACGCGCACCGTGAGGATCCGCTGCGCCGTGCAGAACCCGGAGCGCCTGCTGAAACCCGAGATGTACGTCACGCTTTCCGTGGAGCTCGACCGGAAGGAGACGCTCGCCCTGCCGCGGACCGCCGTCCTGAAGTCCGGGGACCGCCAGACGGTCCTCGTCGAGGACGGGAAGGCGCCGGACGGCCGAACCCGGTTTCGGGAGAGGGCCGTGACGCTCGGCGAGGCTGATGACGGCTGGGTCGCCGTCGCCTCCGGCGTGGCCCCCGGGGAGAGGGTCGTCGTCTCCGGGGCGATCCTCCTGACGAGCGCGGGCGAGTAGGCCGGCGATGGTCCGCCGAATCGTCGCAGCGTCTCTCAAATGGCCGCTCTTAGTCCTGGCCGGCGCGGTAGGTCTCGCTGGCCTCGGCCTCTGGTCCTACGCCAACCTCGACATCGAGGCCTATCCCGATCCGGTGCCGCCGCGCGTCGAGACGATCGTGCAGCCGGCCGGCTGGGCGGCCGAGGAGGTCGAGCGGTACGCGACGATCCCTCTCGAGGTGGCCCTGAACGGCATGCCGGGCCTCGACCACATCCGCTCGATCTCCGTCTTCGGCCTCTCGGACATCAAGTGCTATTTCAAATGGGGAACGAGCTACCGCGACGACCGCCAGGAGGTCTTGAACCGCCTCGTGACCGTCGTCCTGCCCAACGGCCTCTCCCCGGCGCTCTCTCCCGAGAACGCGATCGGCGAGATCTACCGATACACGGTCACCGGGTCAGGCCACTCGCTGCTCGAGAAGAAGACGGCCCAGGACTGGGTCCTCGAGCGCCAGTTCAAGCAGGTGGACGGCGTGATCGACGTGGCCGGGTTCGGCGGGCTCGTCCAGCAGTACCAGGTGGACGTGGACCCGTACCGGCTTCGGGGCCACGGCCTCGCCCTGTCACCGCTCCTCTCCGCTCTACAGGCGGCCAACCAGAACGTCGGTGCCAACGTGCTGAACGTGGGAGAGCAGTCCTTCAACGTGCGGGGGATCGGCCTGATCCGGGGCGTCCCGGACATCCGCGACATCGTCCTCTCGGCAAAGGGCGGCACGCCGGTGCGCGTCGAGGACGTCGCGGACGTCGCCGTCGGGCACGCCCCGAGGCTGGGCGTCGTCGGCCAGGACGGGGACGACGACGTCGTCGAGGGGATCGTGTTGATGAAGGTCGGCGGCAACACGCTGACGACCCTGGAGGGGGTCCGCAAAAAGGTCGAGGAGATCCGGCGCAACCACCTCCTGCCTCCCGGCATGGACCTGACTCCCTATTACGACCGGACCGACCTGATCCAGACGACGACCCGCACCGTCCTCCACAACCTGGTCCTCGGCATGGTGCTCGTCTCCGCGGTGCTGCTGCTCTTCCTCGGGAACTGGCGGGCGGCGGCGATCGCGGCCGCCAACATCCCGCTGGCGCTCTTCGCCGCGCTGACGGGGATGGCCGCGGGCGGCACGCCAGCCAACCTGATCTCGCTCGGCGCGGTGGACTTCGGGATCATCATCGAGTCCACCGTCATCATGATCGAGTCGTGCTTCCGGCACCTGGGCCGCGATGCCGGGGGCAGCGGCGACGAGCGCATTCTCGCCGCGGCCGCGGAGGTGGGAAGGCCGGTCGTCTTCTCGACGATCATCCTGGGAGTCGCGTTTCTTCCGCTCTTCACGCTGACGGGCGTGACCGGCGTCATCTTTTCGCCGATGGCGCACACCTACGCGTACGCGATCGCGGGGGCGTTCCTGCTGTCGCTGACGCTGACCCCCGTCCTGGCGAGGCGGCTGCCCGTCGGTCTCGAGGAACGGGACAACGCCGTCCTTCGCGTCCTGCACCGGTTTTACGTTCCCGTGACGGAATGGACGCTCCGGCGGCCGGTTCTTGCCGCCGGCGTGGGGCTCGTTCCGGTCCTGCTCTTCTTCGCGCTCTTCCCCTTCGTCGGCCGCGAGTTCATGCCCAAGCTCGAGGAGGGGAACTTCTGGATCCGGGCGACGCTGCCCCTGTCGGTTTCGCTGCCCCAGTCGTCGCGCTACGTCCGCCGCATGCGGGAGATCCTGCGCGCGAGGCCCGAGGCGGTGACGGTCGTCTCGCAGGTGGGGCGCCCCGACGACGGGACGGACGTGGGCGGCCCCTACAACATCGAGCTCTTCGTTCCCTTGAAGCCATTCGAGAAGTGGCCCCCCGGGATGAACAAGGAGAAGCTGACCGCGAGCCTCTCCGAGCAGTTCGCCCGCGAGTTTCCCGGCATCGTCTTCAACTTCTCGCAGAACATCCAGGACAACGTCGAGGAGGCCCTTTCGGGAGTCAAGGGGGAGAACACGATCAAGGTCGTCGGGCCCTCGCTGACGGTGGACGAGGAGAAGGCGCGACAGATCGTCGGGGTGCTCAAGACCGTGCGCGGCATCGAGGACCTCGGCATGGTCCAGACGCTCGGGCAGCCCAACCTGACGATCACTCCCGACCGGGCGCTCTGTGCGCGCTACGGCCTGAACGTCGGAGACGTCGAGTCGGTCATCCAGGCGGCGATCGGCGGCCAGTCGGTCACACAGATCTTCGAGGGGGAGAAGCGGTTCGATCTCGTCGTGCGCTGGCAGGAGCCGTACCGCGACAGCGTTCGCCGGATCCAGGAGATCCTGGTCGGCGCCCCCGACGGGAGCCAGGTGCCGCTCGGGCAGATCGCCGCCGTGCGCGAGGAGGAGGGCCCGGCTACGATCTACCGCGAGGACAACCACCGGTACGTCCCGGTGAAGTTCTCGATCCGGGGCCGCGACCTGAAATCCACCCTGGACGAAGCGCGCCAGAAGATCGCCGCGCGGGTCAACCTTCCCTACGACACGCACCTGGAGTGGGCCGGAGAGATCAACGAGCTGAAGGATGCCGAGCGGCGGCTGGCCGTGATCGTCCCCCTGACGCTGGTGCTCATCGGGCTCCTGGCGTTCGGCTCGGTTCGGAGCGTTCCGGAGACGGTGGTGGTCCTGCTGACGATCCCTCTCGCCTGCACCGGCGGCTTGCTCGCCCTGATCGTGACCGGCATCAGCTTCTCGGTGTCGGCGGCGATGGGCTTCATCTCGATCTTCGGCATCGCGATCCAGGACGGCATCCTGGTCACGTCTTACACGCAGAGGTTCTGGCGCGAGGGAAGGGGGATCGAGGACGGCATCCGGCTCGGCGCGGAGCGGGGCTTCCGGCCCGTGCTGATGACGAGCCTGGTCGCGATGCTGGGACTGCTTCCCGCGGCCCTGTCCAACGCCATCGGCGCCCAGACTCAGAAGCCCCTCGCGGTCGTGGTCATCGGCGGGGCGCTCTTCGTCGCCTTCCTGACGCGGATCGTGCGGCCGCCGATGCTGCTGCTCATCCGACGCCGATGGGGCCAATAGAATGCCGGCCCAATGCGAAAGGGAGTACTCCTCCCGGTCCTCTCGGGGATCCTCGGCGGGCTCCTGCACGCGGATGGGGCGCGGGCGCAGAAGGGCGCGGCCGAGATCGCGTCCATCCAGGACAACAGCTTCCTGATGGAGGAGGCGTACAACCAGGAGGAGGGCATCGTCCAGCACATCAGCTCGTTCCAGCGGTCACGCGGCGGAGACTGGGTCGCGAGCTTCACGCAGGAGTGGCCGCTGCTTCGCCAGACCCACCAGCTGAGCTACTCGGTCTATTACGCGCGGGTGGATTCGGACACGGCGCCGCACACGGGGCTGGGGGACCTTGCGCTCAACTACCGCTACCAGCTCGCCGGGAGCGGAGACTCGAAGTTCGCCTGCGCGCCCCGGCTGTCCGTCCTCTTTCCGACGGGCGACCAGCGCAAGGACCTCGGCGCGGGCGGCGTCGGGTTCCAGGTCAACGTCGCGATGAGCACCGTCCTCTCCGAGAAGCTCATCATGCACACCAACGTCGGGGGCACCTGGAACCCGCGCGCGAAGGACGCCCAGGGCGATGCCGCTTCCACGCTGGGCTGGAACCTCGGCCAGAGCTTCATCTGGCTCGCTCGTAACGACCTGAATTTCCTGGTGGAGGCCATCTGGAACCAGGCGCAGGCCGTCGTCGGCGGCGGCCAGGTGTCCGCCTCGCACGCTTTGACCGTCAGCCCGGGATTCCGATGGGCCTGGAACCGCCCCGGGGGCCTGCAGATCGTGCCCGGGATCGCGGTTCCGATCGCCGTCGGCGCCGACCGCACCGCGGCCTCGGTCTTCGTCTACCTCTCCTTCGAGCACCCGATGTGGGAGGCCCGGTGAGACCGGCACGGAAGTCGCACCGGAATCCCGAGGAGGTGAGGTAATGATCCGAAAGCTGGCGTCCGGTGGCTACCGGCTGTATTCGCGGAAGAAGACGAGCCGGGGAAAGCGCCGCAACCTCGGAACGTTCAAGAGCCGCGCCGCGGCCGAGAAGCATGAGCGCGACGTCCAGTATTTCAAGAAGAAGTAGCGTCGTCACGGGGTTCGCCGGAGAAGATCCTTCGCTTCGCTTCGCCCAGGATGACAAGGGGTTCACCCGGGACAATGGAAAGACGGTTTTGTGGTCATCCTGAGGAGCGAAGCGACGTTCAGCCTTCGAGGATCGCCTCGGCGTCCACGGTGATGTCCACGTCGTCGGAGACGACGACGCCGCCCTTGTCGAGCAGGCTGTTCCAGGAGACCCCGAAGTCTTTCCGGTTGATGCGGGCCGTTGCGACGAATCCCGCCCGGAGCTTCGGCCCCTTGTCCATCCCGTCCTCCCACCAGCCGGTCTGCCACTGGCCGAGCGCGTGCACGTCGAAGGAGACCGGCCGGGTCACGCCGCGGATCGTGAGGTCGCCGTCGAGTTTCGCCAGGTCCGCCCCGCAGAGCACCACGCCCGTGGAGCGGAACGTGATTGTCGGGTGGTTCTCCACGTCCAGGAAGTCGGCGGACTTCAAGTGCGCGTCGCGGTCCGGCTCGCCCGACCAGAGCCTCCGGGCGTCGATCGTCGCCTCGACCCGTGCCGCCGTGGGGTTCTCCGGGTCGTATTCGAGGGTCCCGTGGATGTCCTTGAAGGCCCCGCGCACCCACGTCACCATCATGTGGCGCGCGCGGAACTCGGCCGACGTGTGTCCCGGCTCGAAAAACCATTTCGCCATCGCCTGCCTCCCGGTTCCGTAATATAGGTCTCGCGACGACGGTTGGATTCATGACGCCCGGCCAGCTACCGCCACTCTCCTCGGCCTTCATCGAGGAGGCGCGAGCCTTCCTGGCCGGACGGATTCGCCGCACGCCGCTCGAGGCGTCGCCCGGGCTGTCGTCGGTCCTCGGCGCGCCGGTCCGCCTCAAGCTCGAATCCCTCCAGCTCACCGGCTCCTTCAAGATCCGGGGAGCGCTCTTCCGCCTCTCGCTCCTGACCGACTCCGAGAAACGGGCCGGGATCGCGACCTGCTCGGCCGGCAACCACGGGAGGGGGATCGCCTATGCCGCGCGCTCTCTCGGAATCGTTCCGAGGATCTACGTCCCGTCGAGCGTGGACGAGTCGAAGCTGCGCGGAATGACGGACCTCGGTGCCGAGGTCGTGCGCTCGCGCTGGCCCGGCTACGACGACACGGAGCAGTGGGCGATGGAGGAGGCGGCCCGCTCCGGCAAGGTCTGGATCTCGGCCTTCGACGACGAGGCCATCATGGCGGGCAACGGGGGGACGCTCGCCCTGGAGATCCTCGAGGACGCCCCGGACACGCGCGGCTTCGTCCTCCCGGTCGGCGGCGGAGGCATGTCGGCCGGCCTGGCGTTCACCGTCAAGGAGCGTTTCCCCGACGCCGTGATCGTCGGATGCAACCACGAGAAGTCTCCCGCGCTGGCGCTCTCCCGCGAGCGAGGAGAGGCCGTGACCCGCCTGCCCGCGATCGAGACGACCGCCGGGGGGATCGAGGGAGGCATCGGCGCAAAACCCTTCGAGGTCCTGCGCACCCGCGTGGACCGAGTTGCCCTCGTCTCGGAAAAGGAGATCCTCGACGCCGTGCGGTGGACGTTCGCCAACCACCAGTACGCGATCGAGCCCTCCTCCGCCGCGGCCGTCGCCGCCTGCCTGACCGGCAAGGCCGGGCGCTTCGACCGCCCCGTCGCCGTCGTCCTCAGCGGCCGGAACGTCAGCCTCTCGACTTTCTCCCGCATCCTGGGAGCTCAGCCGGAGAGGGCGCGGTAATACCGGCAGCGCGCGCGGAGAGGGCACGCCTCGCAGCGCGGGTGGCTGGTCTTGCAGAGCTCCCGGCCGTGGCGCCGTAGCAGCAGGTGGGCCTCGATCAACGCCCTGCAGGTCTTCGGGAGCTCGCGGGCGGCCGCCTCCCGGGCGGAGCGGTAGGACTTCGCGTAGCTCTTCTCTTCCTTCCCGAACCCCAGGCGCAGCAGGACCCGCAGTCCGTTGGAGTCCAGGGCGAGCACCGGCAGCGTCCCCGAGAAGAGGAGGATCTTCTCCGCGCCCGGCTCGCCGATCGACGGGAACTTCCGAAGGGCCCGGATCGCTTCCTTCGGGGGGAGCCGCAGCACGGCCGCGAGATCGCCTCCGAACTCCTCCTCCACGATCTCCGCGATCTCGCGCAGCTTCTCGACGGTGCCGGAGGGAAGGATGCCGCGCGCCCCGATCTCGCGCAGGGTTGCGGCGGGCGCGGCGAGGATGTCGCGCGGGGTGAGCCCGACGCGTTTCTCCAGCTGCGCGAAGGCTTCCTCGCGGCGCTCCTCGGAGGCGAGGTAGGCGACGTTCTCCCGGAGGATCAGCGCGAGCGGGTCGGTTCGGGACGAAGGGTCCGGTCTTCCGTAGAGGCGGCGCAGGGCGGCCAGGATCGCGGGGAGCCTCACCGGAATGCCCTGCGCCCGACCCGGGCGAGGTAGTCGCCGGAAGGCGACCACTCCGACGGGCTGACCATCTGGCCGTAGGAGAAGAAGACGAACCCGTCCACGCCGAGGCGCCGCCCGGCCTGGATCTTTTCCAAAGCGCGGTCGGGGCTCTGCCGCCAGGCGCCGATCCCCGCCCAGACCTTCTTCCCGTATCCAGCCGCGGCGCCGCGCGCGACGGAGATCTGGCGCTTCCAGACGGCCGTGTCCTGCGTGTACGCCATGGGGCAGACGACGTCGAGAAGGCCGCGCCGCAACCAGCTCTTCCAGTCCTGGAAACGGTTGTGGAAGGCGTCGTCGTCGTTGGAGAAGACGGCGGCGGAAACGAGGAGCCGGGGCTTGCGCGCGCGAACCGCGGCCGAGATCCGCTCGACCAAGCCCGTGATCTGGTCGCGGCGGAACCGGTCCCAGGCCTCCGGGTGCAGGTCCACGGAAGCGAGCGGGCGGGTCTTCGCGAGCTGGTCCTCGCGCAGAAGCGCCTCGCGGCTCAGCTGGTCGTCCAGCGACGCGCGGAATCGGTCGAGCGCGATCCGGCTGTAGGAGAACTCCCCGTTGGGGTAGCGCACGAAGTCGAAGTGGATCCCGTCCACGTCGTAGTTCGAGGCGACGTCGAGGAAGACGGCGGCGAGGTGGTCCTGGACCTCGGGGTTGGCCGGGTCGGTGAAGATGCCTTCGAGCTCCGAGGTGTTCTCCCTCGTGAACCGCACGATCCGGTCGCGGTAGCGCGGGTCCCGGGGATCGAGCGAGGCGAGCTCCGCGGCGAGGCGGCGGGGGACCGCGAGCCAGTCCGGGTGGCTCCGGAAGATGTGACCTGGGTCGGACGGGAGGTCGTTGACGTCGCAGATCAGGTGGGTGTTGAGCCAGGCGTGGACCCTGATCCCGGCCGGGCGCGCCCTCGCCAGGACCGACTTCAGCGGGTCGAAGCCCGCCGGCGCGTTCTTCAGGCTCTCGGCGCGCGGCTCCAGCCGGCTCCGGTAATACGCATCGCCCCGGCCGCGGACCTGGACGATCAGCGTGTTGATCCCCGCGGCCTTCGCGTCGGCGACGAGCTTGCCCACGGCCGCCTCGGAGGTGATCGAACTGCGGACGACCCAGAGCGCGCGGACCTCTCCGCGGCGGGACGCCGCCGGGGGCTCGGCCGCGGCGAGGCAGAGAAGGCACAGGAGCGCGATCCGGTGCGCGAGGGGTTTCATGGTCCGGCCAATAGTGCCACGGCGTGCGCTCTTGTCGGGCGCGGGCCACCCGCGAAATAATCCGCGTCCCAAAGGGAGGAGACAAAACCCATGACGATCGCGCGCTCGATCTTCGCGTCGTTTCTCGCGCTCGCGGCGGCGGCCGCCGCAACGGCCGCCGACAAGGACAGCGAGGGACCGTTCCAGAACATGAAGTTCCGCAACCTCGGCCCGGCCGTCGGCGGAGGACGGGTGACGGCGGTCGCCGGCGTCCCCGGGGACCCCAACGTCATCTACGTCGGCGCGGCCGCCGGCGGGGTCTGGAAGAGCGTGGACAGCGGCAACAGCTTCAAGCCGATCTTCGAGAAATATCCTTCCTCGATCGGCGCGATCGCCGTCGCGCCGTCCAACCCGAGCCTGATCTGGGTCGGCACGGGAGAGGCGAACCCGCGTAACGACGTCATGGACGGCCACGGCGTCTATTTCTCGGCCGACGCCGGAAACTCCTGGCGTCCGATGGGCCTCGCCAACGTCGGGCAGATCTCCCGCGTCGTCATCGATCCCTACGACCCCAACACGGTCCTGGTCGCGGCGCTGGGCCACGTCTGGGCGCCGAACCCCGACCGGGGCGTTTTCCGGACGACCGACGGCGGCGCGACCTGGAAGAAGGTCCTCTTCGTGGACGACCAGACGGGAGCCTGCGATCTCGCGATGGCGCCCGGCAACCCGAAGGTCCTTTTCGCCGGGATGTGGCAGTTCCGGCGCCTGCCGTGGGAATTCGTCGGAGGCGGTCCGGGAAGCGGCATCTATCGCTCGACCGACGGCGGCGCGACGTGGACGAAGCTCACCAAGGACATGCCCGAGGGCCCGGTGGGCCGCATCGCGATCGCCGTCGCCCCGACGAACGGGAACCACGTCTACGCGCTGATCCACACCAAGAAGGGGCTCTTGTGGGACTCCAAGGACCTGGGCGACCATTGGGAGAAGCTCTCCGACAGCATGCTCTTCAACGTGCGGCCCTGGTACTTCTCCCAGATCAGCGTCTCACCGGCCGACGAGAACCGGATCTACCTCGCCTCGTACAACATGATCCAGTCCGACGACGGGGGAAAGACTTTTCGCGTCATCACTCAACGCATCCATCCCGACCACCACGCGATCTGGATCGACCCGAAAGACCCGGACCGCATCCTCCAGGGCAACGACGGCTACTCGCTCGTCTCCACCGACGGCGGGAAAAGCTGGCGGGAGTTCAACAACATCCCGATCGAGCAGTTCTACATGGTCTCGACGGACACGAGCGTTCCCTACAACGTCTGCGGCGGTCTCCAGGACAACAATGCCTGGTGCGGCACGTCCAACTCGCTGTCGCGCGGCGGGATCGGCCCCGGCGACTGGTACGTGACGGCCGGGGGCGACGGCGAGTACGTCGTTCCGGCGCCGTCGGACCCCAACATCGTCTATTCGGATTCGCAGAACGGGAACATCAACCGGCTCGACAAGAAGACGCATCTTTCCCGGAACATCCGGCCGTATCTCTCGGGCGCCTCGGAGATGAGCCCGGCGGACCTCAAGTACCGTTTCAACTGGACCTCGCCGATCTCGGTCTCGTGGAAGGACGCCAACGAGGTCTACATCGGCGGCAACGTCGTCTTCAAATCCACCGACGGCGGCGGCAAGTGGACGGTGATCTCGCCCGACCTGACGCGCAACGACAAGTCCAAGCAGGTCGTCTCGGGCGGCCCGATTCACTACGACCTCTCCGGCGCCGAGACGCACGGCACGCTGCTCTCCCTTCAGGTCGCTCCGACCGACGGCAACGTGATCTGGGCGGGCTCCGACGACGGGCAGGTCAGCGTCACCCGCGACGGCGGGAAGAACTGGGCCAACGTGACGAAGAAGATACCGGGCATGCCGGAGTGGGGACGGATCTACCAAATCGACATCTCCTCCTTCGATCCGGGAACGGCCTTCGTGGTCTCCGACCGCCACATGATGGACGACCGTCATCCGTACGCCTGGAGGACCTCGAACTACGGCGAGAGCTGGACGGCGATCGGCAAGGGGCTTCCCGACGACTCGACCTGCTACGTCGTGCGCGAGAACCCCAACAAGAAAGGGTTCCTCGTCGCCGGAACCGGTACCGGCGTCTTCTTCTCCGCCGACAACGGCGCGACGTGGAAGCCGCTCAAGGCAAACTTCCCGACGGTGCCGGTCTGGGACGTGAAGTTCCACAAGCCCACGCACGACCTCGTCCTCGCCACGCATGGGCGCGGCCTCTTTGTCCTCGACAATATCGTCCCGATCGAGGAGTGGGCCGACGCGATCGAGGGCAAGGAGTTCCACCTCTTCTCCATGCCGCCCGCCGCGATGCTCCAGCAGTGGAACCGCGGCGGCTTCAACACCGGCGGCTTCTGGGCGCCGAACCCGCCCGGCGGCGTGACGATCGACTATTACGTCAAGTCCGAGATCAAGCAGACCGAGGAGCAGAAGAAGGCGCGGCGCGACGCCGTGAAGATCGTCATCACCGACGAGAAGGGCGGCGCGGTCGCGACACAGTGGGCCCCGGCGAAGGAGGGGATCAACCGCCACGTCTGGAACGGGCGGTACGAGGGGCCCAAGCGGGTGACGACGGCCAGGGAGGCGCCGCCCAACGAGTTCTTCGACGCCAACCGCGGGCCCGACGTCGTCCCGGGGACCTACAAGGTCGCCGTCACGGTCAAGGGCGACACCCAGACTCAGACCGTCGCCGTCCTGCCCGACCCGCGCATGCCTCACGACATGGAGGCGTTCCGCGCCCAGACCCGCGCGGGACTCGACGTCCGCAACGGTGTGACCGCTTTGAACGAGATGATCAACCGGATCGACAGCCTTCAAACCCAGATCACGGCGCTCGAGCGGAACCTGCGCGGCGGCGGCGAGGACGGGGACGCGGGCCGCGGGGGACGCAAGTACGAGGCGGTGCTGAAGGCCTCGAAGGACCTGAACAAGAAGCTGAAGGACCTGCGCGACAAGGTCTACAACCCGGACCAGCAACGCGACGTTGGCCAGGACTCGATCCATTACCACACCGATTTCCAGAGCAACTACCAGCGCCTGGCTCAGGCGCTCTCGGGCTACAACCAGCCGCCGGGAGAGCTCTTCAAGGAGCAGATGGGGGAGCGCCGCAAGACCCTCGACGGCTACCTCGCCCAGTTCAACGAGATCGCGAAGACCGACGTCGCGAACTTCAACAAGACCGCCGCCGAGCAGGGCGCTCCGACGCTCTATGCGGGAGACCCGATCCAGGTCCAAGCACCCGGAATCTGATGTGAAACACCTCGCGGTCGCCGCCGCGGCCTGGCTCGCCCTGGGCGCCGTTCCAGGCGCCCGGGCCCAGTCCGCGGCCGGGCCTGTCGTCCTGAAACCGTCTCCAACGACGGTCGCGTGGGGCTACTACGACGCGGCCACGCCCCCGGTCCTCCGCGTGAAGTCCGGCGACACGGTCGAGATCCACACGCTCATCACATCCTCTCCCGCACGGCTCGAGGGGGCCGGCCTCCCGGCGGCGGACGTCGAGCCGGCGCTGCGGGAGATTTACGAGAAGGTGACCAACAAGGGGCCGGGCGGCCACATCCTGACCGGGCCGGTCTACGTCGAGGGTGCGGAGCCGGGCGATGTCCTCGAGGTTCAGATCCTTTCGATCCGTCTCGCCATCCCGTACGCGTACAACGGCTTCTCGCCGGGGCGCGGTTTCCTGCCCGAGGACTTCCCGTACGCCCGGATGCGGATCATTCCGCTCGACGAGAAGCGGATGGTCGCCCGCTTCGCCCCGGGGATCGAAGTGCCGCTGCGCCCCTTCTTCGGGAGCCTCGGCGTCGCGCCGCCCCCGGTGTCGGGGAAGATCAACAGCGGCCCGCCCTGGATCCACGCCGGCAACCTCGACAACAAGGAGCTCGTCGCCGGCACGACCCTTTTCATCCCGGTCCACGCGCGAGGTGCGCTGTTCCTGGCCGGAGACGGCCACGCCGGACAGGGCAACGGGGAAGTGGACATCACCGCCCTGGAGACCTCCCTGGCCGGCACGTTCCGGCTGACCGTCCGCAAGGACGTGCGGCTGAAGTGGCCGCGTGCCGAGACGCCGACGCACTACATCACGATGGGCCTGCACGAGGATTTGAACGAGGCCGCGAAGATGGCCCTGCGCGAGATGATCGACTTCCTGGCTATCGAGAAGCATCTCTCCCGCGACGACGCCTACATGCTCGCGAGCGTCGCCGCGGATCTTTCGATCACGCAGCTCGTGGACGGCAACAAGGGCGTTCACGCCATGATCGCCAAGAGCGTCTTCACCTCGCGTTGAGCCGCATTCCGGCATGACGGAAGGGCTTCGGCGGGACCTGGGGGTCGTCGAGTCTTACGCGGCGCTCATCGGGATCCTGATCGGGGCGGGGATCTTCAAGGTCACGGGCGAGGCCTGGTCGCTGACCGGGTCGAGCGTGATCCTAGCGTACGTGGTCCTGGCGCCCGCGGTCCTCGCCAACTCGGTGGCCTACGCCGTCTTTCTCTCGACGCCCCTCGGGCGGGAGCCGGGCGGCGAGTACACGCACATCTCCCGGACGTTCGGGGGCTACGGGGTCGCGTTCGTCGGAGCCTGGCTGAAGATCATTTCCTACGTCGGGGCGCTCGCGTACCTCTCGGTCGCCTTCGCGGAGTATCTCGCTCCGCTGCTGCGCCGCGAAGACTCGCCGGGGGCCCGGACGGCCGTCGCGATCGCGAGCCTCGTTTTCTTCTACGTCGTCCATGCGGTCGGCGTGCGCTGGTTCGGCCGGATCCAGGTCGTCATGTGCGTCCTGCTCGGCCTCTCGATCCTGGTGCTGGTCGTTCCCGGGCTCTTCGCGATCCGGCTGGCCAACTATCGCCCCTTCTTCACGCACGGGATCGGCGGATTCGCGCGCGCTCTTCCGCCGCTCTTCTTCGCCTACGCCGGGTTCGAGTCGCTCGCGCAGGCGGCCGGCGAAGTCCGGGACTCGACGCGCCGGCTCCCGGGGATTTTCGTCCGGGGGATCGCGGTCACAACGCTGATCTACTTCCTGATATCGGTCGTGGCCTTCGGGGTCCTTCCCGGCGAGAGGCTGGCCGCGAGCGCGGCGCCGATGGCCGACGTCGGCTCCGTCTACCTGCCGGGCGGCGCGGCCTGGTTCGTGATCTTCGGGGCGCTCATGGCGATCACGACCTCGCTCAACTCGACGATGCTTGTTCCCTCGCGGCTGGCGGTCATGGTCGCGCGCGACCGGCTGGCCCCGGGGTGGATCGGCGCGGTCGCTCCCGCGACGGGGACTCCGCTCACCGGCCTGACGCTGACGCTCGCGGTCGCCGTGCTGCTCGTGGCGAGCGGCCAGGTCTCGCTCGCCCTCAACATCGCGGTCTTCGCTCTCGTCGTGCTCTACTTCCTGCACAGCTTCACGCTGCTCGTCCTGCCGTCGAGGAACCCCGACCTCTTCGCGCAGGTGACCGTCCGGGTCCCGCTGTGGCTCCAGCGGGCGGGGGCGATCCTCTCGATGCTCGCGATGGCCGCCCTGATCGTCCTGCAGGTCTCCGACGACCTTTCGACCCTTTCGAGCCTCTCCTTCTCGCAGCGCCTCGCCCAGGGGCGCGTCACGGCGGTCGAGCTGTGCGCCGCGTGGGGGTTGATTGGCGCCCTCCTCTACGCGCTCGGCCGCCGGGGACGTGCGCGATGAGTCTCCTCGGTATCGATCGCCGCCGCGAGGAGTTTCCATCGCTCTCCGCCGGGATCCACCTGCTCTCGCACAGCCTCGGCCCGATGCCGCGCGGCGCGAGGGAGGCGATGGCGTCCTACCTCGACCGCTGGGAGGCCTACACGCGCGAGAACGCCTGGAAGGCGGCGTGGTGGGACCTCTCCGCGGAAGTCGGCGGCCGGATCGCGCGGCTCCTCGGCGCGGCGCCGGGCTCGGTGCAGCCCCAGCCCAACGCGTCCGTCGCGCTGTCGGCCGCGGCCTCCTGCCTGGATTTCTCGTCCGGGACGCGTCGGAAGATCGTGACGACTGCCCTGGAGTTTCCGACGACCGAGTACGTCTGGCGCGAGCAGGAACGAACCGGCGCGCGCCTCGAGGTCGTCGCGTCGGAGGACGGGGTCACGACGCCCATGGAGAAGCTCCTCGACGCCATCGACGAGGAAACGGCCCTCGTCTCGATCTCTCACGTCTCCTACAGGAGCTCGCACCGGCTCGATCCGGGTCCCGTCGTCGAGCGGGCGCGCCGCGCCGGCGCCCTCGTGCTGCTCGACGTCTACCAGTCCGCCGGCGTCCTCCCGCTGGAGGTCGCCCGATGGGGGGTGGACTTCGCCGTCGGCGGCACGATCAAGTGGCTCTGCGGCGGCCCCGCCTGCGGCTACCTCTACGTCCATCCGGATCTCGCGCCGGACCTCCGGCCGAGGCTGACCGGCTGGATCGCGCACGAGGAGCCGTTCGATTTCGCCGCGGGGCCGATCCGCTACGCCTCCGGCGCTCGCCGGTTCGCGCA
>DATFQY010000165.1:0-31289 GCA_035263845.1 Thermoanaerobaculia bacterium
CGATCTCGACGCCGCATTCCTTCAGCAGCAGCTTGCAAACGGCGCCCGCGGCCACGCGGGCGGCGGACTCGCGGGCCGAGGCCCGCTCGAGGATGTCCCGCAGGTCCTTCGACCCGAACTTCATCCCGCCTGCCAGGTCCGCGTGGCCCGGGCGCGGCCGAGTCAATCGCTTGCCGGCCGCCGCATCCTCGTCCACGTCCAGTGGGCCCATGATCTTTTCCCAGTTGGCGAAGTCGCGGTTGACGATGCCGATCGCGATGGGGGAGCCGAGGGTGATCCCGCCGCGCACGCCTCCCTCGAAAAGCGCCTCGTCCTTCTCGATCTTCATCCGGCCGCCGCGGCCGTAGCCGTGCTGGCGGCGGGCAAGCTCGCCGTTGACGAAAGCCAGATCGATTCGGAGCCCCGCCGGGATCCCGTCGAGGATCGCAGTCAAACGCGGGCCGTGCGACTCACCCGCTGTAATCAACCTGAGTGGCATTGCGGAGAGTCTCCCACAGACGGAAACACCGCCAGCCATTGGTGACAAATTGGTGGAACCGAAGGGTAGGTCTACTCGGGAAGGAGGCTTCCCAGGGCGGAGGGGGTGAAGAGCTGCGAGTAGGTGTCTTCCGGATTCAGGTGGTCGGACTCCGCCTGGTGGCCGGCGCCGGCGAGGAAGAAGAAGAGCAGCGCGGCGGCGGCGGTGAGAACGGCGCGGTGGCGAAGCCGCCGGCGGCGGTCGCGGGATGCCGCGGCGGCGACGCGGCGGACGAAGTCCTCCCGGGGGACCTGCGGGACCTCGACCTCGGTCGGGCAGGGAACGGCCTTCCATGCGGCCGCGATCCGGCGCTCGACCCTGCAGGACCGGCACAGGAAGAGGTGGCCGCGCTGGCCCAGTCCGCCTTGGCAGGCCGCCACCTGCATCATCGGCTCCCCGAGAAGCGCGCTTTCAGCTTCTTGCGGGCGCGGTGGATTCGGACACGGACCCCGGTGACGGTCATTCCGAAGCGCTGCGCGATTTCCCGGTCCGCCTCTCCCTCGACTTCGCGTGCGAGAAGCAGCTCCCGATCCAGGGGCGAAAGCGCCTCGAGGGTTTCCCGGAGCAGGTCGGCGTCGAGGTGGCGCTTCTCCTCGGACCCGTCCGGGCGGGAGAACTCGACCAACGGGACTTCGGGGCGGCGGCGGCGGACCAGATCGATCGCGGAACGAAGGGCGATGACCCGCATCCATGCCGCGAAGGAGGTCTGGTGGCGGTAGCTCGGGAGAGCGCGGAAGGCCCGGAGGAACGCCTCCTGCGCCGCGTCCTCGGCAAGCGCCGGGTCTCCGGTGATCCGGCGGGCGGCGGCGAGCGCGGCAGGAGAGGCCAGGCGGGTCAGCTCCGTGAAGGCGTCCTCCTCACCGCGGCGCGCCCGTTCGACGAGCTCCGCCTCGTAGGATGGGTCGGGCTGGGCCGGCTGGACTGGCCGGGCCAGGGGCGCTGAGGTCGGCGGCAGCGGCTTCACGACCGGTTCCCGAGGAAGGACTCGAAGGACTTGATGGTGGAATCGGAGCGGCTGCGGGCGTTCTCCCGCAGCTGTCGAAGCTTCGTCTTCTGGTCGTCCGTCAGGATCGGATCGACCTCTTTCCGGACTTTTGCGATCAGGAGAGCCGAGTCGCCCTGGACGGCCCCCAGGCTCTGGGCAGCCGCGCGGATCGCGGACTCATCGGTGCTGTCCGCCAGGGTGGCCTGGTGAAGCGCCCGGCGGGCGGTCGCCGAGGCCCTCATCTGGGCCTCGATCTCGGCGGCATGGGCCTTCAGGACCTCCTTGATCTTCGCCTTCTGGTCATCGGTCAGGTCCAGGGCTTCGGCCATGTGATGGAACATCCGGAAAGCCGGATCGCCCTTCCCGTGTCCCGGAAACGCGCCGGCGGACAGCCGTCCCGCGACCAGGCCGGCGATCCCCAGGACCACGATCCCGGCTGCGATCAGGACGGATTTGCGGATCTGCTGGATGCTCACGGAGTTCCTCCGTCCTTTATGACGATTGAGCCGGCGGATTGATTACCTGACCGGTAAACTCTTCTCGTGGAACGCCGTTACGTCCTGAAAACCCCCGCCCGGGCGAAGGCCTACCGGGTGGATTACGACCGGGAGTTGAACGAGGAGCAACGGGAGGTCGTCCTGGCCGGGGGAGGCCCGGTCCTGGTCATCGCCGGGGCCGGGACCGGGAAGACCCGCACACTCGTCTACCGCGTGGCCCGACTGATCGAATCGGGGACGGACCAGGGGCGGATCATGCTCCTCACATTCACCAACAAGGCGGCCCGGGAGATGCTCCGCCGGGTCGAGACGCTCCTGACGGTGGACACCCGGAGGCTCATGGGCGGGACCTTCCACTCGGTCGGCAACCGGGTGCTTCGCAAGTTCGGGTCGCGCGTGGGCCTGGGTGCGAACTTCACGATCCTGGACGAGGAGGACGCCCGGGAGCTCTTCGAGTCGGCGACTTCGGACCGCAAGATCCCCGTCGTCGAGCGCCGGTTCCCCAAGGGGGACGTGCTGCTGGACCTCTACTCGTACACGATCAACACGGCCCGCTCCTTCTCGGAGGTCCTCGCGGAGCGGGCGCCGCACTTCCTGGAGCTCGAGGGAGACATCCTCGGAGTCTTTCAGCGCTATCGTGAGCGAAAGCGCGAGGCCAACGCCTGCGACTACGACGACCTGCTGCTGGCCTGGAAGCGGCTGCTGGAGGAGGCGCCCGACGCCGCGAAGCAGCTCCAGGGCTCTTACGAGCACATCCTCGTGGACGAGTACCAGGACACCAACAAGCTCCAGGGGCAGATCGTGGACGGGATGGGAAAACTCCGCCGGAACGTCACCGTCGTGGGCGACGACGCCCAGGCGATCTACTCCTTCCGCGGCGCCTCCTTCGAGAACATCCTCGGCTTTCCGGAGCGTTACCCGGACGCGGCGACCTACCGGCTGACGCGTAACTACCGCTCGACGCCCGAGATCCTCGGCCTGGCCAACGCGTCGATCTCGCACAACGTCCGGCAGTTCCCCAAGGAGCTGAGCGCGTCGCGCCCGCCGGGCGTGTTCCCGGCGGTCGTCCCGCTGCCGGACATCCCGGAACAGGCGCGCTTCGTCGGCCAGCGGCTGCTCGAGTGGCACGACGAGGGGGAGAAGCTCTCCGAGCTCGCGGTGCTCTACCGGGCGCACTACCAGGCGCTCGAGCTCCAGATCGAGCTGACTCGCCGCGGCATCGCTTACGAGATCCGGTCGGGGGCGCGGTTCTTCGAGCAGCGCCACGTCAAGGACGTGCTGGCGTTCCTGCGCATCCTGGTCAACCCGAAGGACGAGCTTTCCTGGAAGCGGGCGCTGAAGATCTTTCCGCGGATCGGCGAGCGGGCCGCAGCCGCCGTCTGGGACTCGATCGGACGCCGGCCCGATCCCCTCGCGTCCTTCCGCGAGCGCTCGGAGCAACAGCCCGGGGCCGGCATGGACCTGCCGCGCGGGGCGGCGGCGGCGCTGGCGCCATTCCGAGCGTTGATGGACCGCCTCGAGAGCCCGGCGATTCGCAAGTCTCCCGCGGAGGCCATCCGGGCGGTCGTCGAGGACGTGTACCGGGACTTCGCCAGGGCGAAGTTTCCCAACGGCGACGCGCGTCTTGACGACCTCGAGCAGTTCGCCCAGTTCGCCCAGGCCTACGACTCGGTGCGAACGTTCCTCGAAGAGGTCACGCTCTTCAACGAGCTGTCCGGCGAAGACGTCATCTCGGGGCAGACCGAAGAGGACGATCGCGTTGTGTTGACGACCGTTCACCAGGCCAAGGGGCTGGAGTGGAGCCGCGTCATCGTGATGGGGCTCTCGGAGGGACGGTTCCCGAGCTACCGCTCGACGGTGACCGAGGAAGGCGCGGAGGAGGAGCGGCGGCTTTTCTACGTCGCGATCACGCGCGCGAAGAACGAAGTCAACCTGACGTATCCGCTGCTGGCGCGGGATCGGTACGGCGTGGACGTGATCCTCGAGCCGTCGCGGTTCGTCAAGGAGCTTCCAGAGAATCTCTACGAGCGGTGGACGGTGGAGTTGGCGCCGGAGGAGTCGTCTCAGGAAACACCAGGACCCGTAAATTGACCGCGGGCGGGCGCGAGGTCCGCCCCTACTATGCGACAATAGGCCATGCAACGGTGGCCGCGGTGAGAGACGATCTCTACTCCGCCATCTGCCGCGAAGCGCTGGAGTCCCGACAGCGCGATGTCATGTCTTTCGTGGACAACGGGATGTCCGGTCTCTCGGGACGGCTCGAGAAAACGCTTCTGAAGCTTCCGGGCGGCCACTACATCCTGGGACTCGGCCCTTACAACGCCGGCCTCGTGCGCCTCGACTTCGACGAGCTGTTGCTGGGGCGCGAGGTCCCCGAGTTCATCGGCGTCGGGATGCCGGTCTCGGGCTTCCGCGTCTCTTCTCCCGACGCCTTCCTGAACACCGAGGTCTCACGGCTCCACGCCAAGCTGATTCGCCACTGGACGGGCTCGCAGCCGAAGTACTACCTCGTGGACATGCGGTCGACCTGCGGGACGTACGTCAACGGCGACCCGATCCCGGCCCCCGACGACCTGTCCGGCACGTTCGACGAAGATTGCGCGCGGTCGCTGGTGTCCGGCGATTTCTTCTCCCTCGGGCCCTCCGCCGTCAATCTCTTTCTCTTCTTCCAGAAGTGAGACCGGAGGCCGGCCGGTCCCAGGCGGACGCCGGGACCGGGCGGGGAGAAACCGGGGCCGCCCTTCTCTTCGGGGCCGCGGCAGCCTTCGTGGCCGGAGTCGATCTCGTCCGGTGGGTCCGTCCCGCGCTCCTCGTGGATCCGGAGCCGGCCTGGGCGCTCGCGAGGCTTCTCCTCGCCGTCCTCGTCATCGCGGGCACGGCCGGCGCGGGCGTCCTGGCGACAGCCCTCTTTCGGAGCCTGGCGAGGAGGTACGGGCAAGCCCTCTCGCTCGCCGCCTTTCCAGCACGCCCCGCTGCGATCGCCGCGATCGCCGCGGCGGCGGTCGTCCTCGGGGCTGCCGCCCGCTTCGCCGAGCTTTCGACGAGCCCGCCGTCGCTCTGGATCGACGACCTGACGCTGATCGCTCCCGCGCTCGACCTCGAAGGAAAGCCCTCGGACTTCCGCGATGCGATCCGCCCGGCGCCCTACGGGGTCGCCAAGCCCTACGGGAGCGTCGGTGTCTTCTACCTCGAGCTCTACCGCCTCGCGCTGCGTGCCTTCGGGACGACCATCTTCGGCGTCCGGTTTCTCTCCGCGGCGGCGGGGGTCCTTTCGCTCCTGACCGCCCTGGCGCTGGGGCGCGCCCTCCTGCCGGCGGGAGGCGGAGCCCTGGCGGCGCTCGTCCTGGCCGGCCTGCGGTGGCACCTGCTGATGTCCCGGTGGGGTTGGAACGCGATCGTCCTCGCTCCGATCGCCGACCTGGCGGCGTTGCTGCTTCTCTCAGCCCGGCGTCGAAAGAGCGCCGGGCTGGCGGCTCTGGCCGGCGCCGTCGCGGGAATCGGCGCCCACGTCTACCTCGCAGCATGGATCGTTGCCGTTGGACTCGTGCTTCTCGCCGCGTGGCCTCGCGAAGGAACCGTTGGATTCCGTCCGTCCATCGCGCGGCCCCTTCTCTTCGCGGCGGGCTTCGCGCTGGCGGCGGCCCCGCTTTTCCTCCTCCGTGAAGGACGGGAGGCGCCGTACTTCGCCCGCCCGGTCGATCACAGCGCTGCCGCGGAGATGCGCTATGCGCGTTCTGCGATGCCACTTTTCGCCGCTGCCGCGGACTCGCTCGTCGCGCCGTGGCTGAAGGAGGACCCCTACCGTAACCACGACCTGCCGGGGAAGTCGAGGCTTGGATGGATCCTCGGTCCGCCGGTCGCGCTCGTCCTGGCTCGCTCCCTTCTGCGGCCGCGAGAACCGCTTTCCGCCTACCTCCTCTGCCAGGGCTGTGCCGCCTTCGCCGCTTCGGTGGCCGGAGGTCATGCCGGAGTTCCCAACGGCTACCGTTTCGCTTACCTCTCGGATGTCGCGGCCGTGGCGGCAGCGGGAGGAGTCCTGTGCATCCTGGGACTCCTTCCGGCGTCCTCGCGCCACACGGCTGCGATCGCGGCCGTCGGCTTTCTCGCGGTCTCCGGCGCGCTCTCTGCGCGCGACGTGCTCATGGATTGGCCGGCCCGCCGCGACACGTTCGACGCGTTCCACGGCCAGGACACGCTGCTGGCCCGAACCGCCTTGCGATGGGAGCGTTACGGACGAGTCGAAATCTCGCCAGGGCTCGGCCACTCGCCGTTGACGATTCGAGCGGTCCGGAACCACCGATTGGATGCCGGAGATCACGGGGACGGTGGCGCAGCCGGGAACCTCCTCGTTCGGATCGAACCCGCCGGCGCGATTCCCGAAACGGGGGAGCGAGTGGTCGAGCGCGTGCGAGACGCCTGGGGGCGGGACTGGGCCCGCGTCCTCGCGCGGCCGTTAACCGCCCGCCATTGAGCCGATGAGAAGCCTCGGACGGGCGTCCTCGGTCCTGATCGGCTCCCTGGCTGCCTTCGTCGCGGCGGTGGACCTGATCCGTGCAATCCGACCGGATCTCCTGTTGTCGGCCGAAGCCTCCTGGGCCGTGCCGCGTCTTGCGCTCTGGCTTCTCGTCGGCTCGGCCGCTTCCGGCGCGGGCGTAACTGCGGCCTCACTGCTGTTTCTGTGGAGCCGCACACGATCGGCCACGCAGCCCCTGGAGCCTCTTCCGTTCGCCCGCTCTACGCTCGCAATCCTTTTTGCCGCGGCGGTGTTGGCGGCGGTCGTCTTTCGTTTCGCTTGGATCGACTTGCTTCCGTCTTCTCTCTGGGAGGATGACGTTTCGATGATCGCTCCGACGGTTGCCCTCGAGGGGAGCTGGCGGGACTTTGCGGATCCGGTGCGGCCTGTGATGTACGGGGCGAAGGCGCCGTATGGCTCGGTCGGCGTTCTCTACCTGGAGGGTTTTCGTTTCGTTCTCGTGTTCTGGGGGGTCACGGTCATCGGCCTGAGGTTCGTTTCGGCCATTTCGGGCGTCTTCTCGGTCGTGACCGCCGCGTGGCTCGGTAGGACCCTGCTACCCCAGGGCGGGGGGACGCTCGCGGCGGTGATCCTGGCCGGTCTTCGCTGGCACCTGATCCTGTCCCGTTGGGCCTGGGTCATGATCGTCATCGCGCCGCTGCTCGATCTGGCCGCGATCGCGGCGATCCATTCCCGCCGGAGAAACTCCGCGCTCCTTGCCGCCGCGGCGGGACTCCTCGTCGGCGTCGCGGCGCACGTCTACCTTGCCGCCTGGATCGGAGGGGCGGCCCTGTTCCTGTGGTTGGTCTGGCCGCGCGAAGCCGGCGAGCTCCGAGTGGCCGCGATTCTCGTCGCCGCCTACATGGCGGCCATGGGCCTCGCCGTCCTGCCCCTGTTCGTTCTCCGCCCGCATGGTTCGATCGGTTACCTTCGACGGGTCGGCCACCACAGCGTGGCAACCGAGATCCAATTGACGCGATCGGCTCTTCCGCCGTTCGCAGCCGCCGCGGACGCGCTGCGAGCGCCCTGGTTCCTGCCGGACCCGACCCCGCGTAACGACCTTCCCGGCCGGACTCGGCTCGGATTGCTCGTCGGAATTGCGCTGGCGGCAGGACTCGCTTGGGCGCTCGCGAACCGCGGGGAAGATCTGTCGGGTTTCCTGCTCGCCCAGGCCGGCGCGGCGCTGGCGGCGGCGGTGGCCGGAGGAGAAGCCTTCCTTCCCAACGGGTCGCGGTTCGGATACCTGGCTGACTCCGCCGCCGTCGGCGCGGCGGCCGGCAGTCTCTGGATCGTTGGCAGGGTCCCTACCGGCCGCAGAAGGATCGCCGCGATCCTCGTGGTGGGTGCTCTCGCGTGGGCCAGCCTGGCCGGAGCCCGCGACGCGATTCTCCGTTGGTCCCAGGCGGAATCGACATTCCGCTCCTTCTACGGCCAGGACACGCTCATCGGGCGCGCCGCCGCTCGCTGGGATCGCTTCGGGACAGTTCATCTCGAGCATGGCCTCGGCCACTCGCCGGACGCCGCAGCGGTCGGAACCGTCGAGAACGTGCGCCGGTTCCGCCTGGATCCCGACGAGCGGCGGCGAACCCCCCTTCTCGGCATCAGCTCCGGAGCGCGGCGAGAGTTTCGGGTGGTCCCACCAACCACGGTCCCCGCTCCCGGCGAACGCCCTGTCGAGCGCGTCCAGGATGGGTGGGGAAAGACCTGGGCCCTCGTCTTTGGCCGGGCGGCGCCGGCGTGATCCGGCCGGGACGCGCCGGCGCTCTCCTGGCCGGAGGCGCGGCCTCATTCGTCGCCGCCGTCAACGTCGCGCGATTCTTCCGGCCGGCCCTCTTCGCCGATCCGGATCCGGCCTGGGCCGTCCCGCGGTCTCTTCTCTGGCTCGTCCTGGTCGCGGCCGCGGCGGGGGCTGGCGTGCTGACGGCGGCGGCGTTCTGCGCCTGGAGCCGCTCCGCCTGGGGGCACGCCGCGATGCGCCCGGTTCCGCTCTCCCGCTGGGCGCTGGGGGTTCTCGCCGCCGCGGGGATTCTCCTGGGAGCGGCGGCGCGGCTCTTCTGGCTCGACCGCGTTCCGGACCCGCTCTTCCAGGATGAGGTCGTCCTGGTCGCGCCGAGCCTCGATCTGTCCGGGAGCTGGAAAGACTTCGCCGACTCGATCCGTCCGATCCCGTACGGAGTGAAGAAGCCGCACGGGATGATCGGCGTTCTTTACCTGGAGACGTATCGCCTCGCGCTGCTCCTCTTCGGGACGTCGGTCGCGGGGACGCGCTCGTTGTCGGCGATCGCGGGCCTCATTTCGATGGGCACGGCGTTTCTCCTGGGCCGCGAGCTCTTCCCGACGGGCGGAGCGACGTTCGTCCTCCTCGCGCTGGCCGGAATGCGGTGGCACATGCTCCTCTCGCGATGGGGCTGGCACGCGCTCGTCGTCGCGCCGCTCCTCGACCTGGCCGCGTGGATGGTGCTTCGCGCCCGCCGCCGCCAGGCGCTCGCCGTGGCGCTCGCCGCGGGGCTCCTGCTCGGCCTCGCCGCCCACGTGTACCTCGCGGCGTGGGCCGCGGCGGCAGCGCTCGTCGCGCTCGCGCTCTGGCCCTCGACCGGGAGCCTCGCTCTCTCCCGACGGCTGGCAATGGCGGGCGCGCTCGTCGCGGGACTTCTCGTGACCGCGTCGCCTCTCTTTCTCCTCCGCGAAGGGCGAGTCACGCCCTACTTCGTCCGGACGGGCGCCCACAACGTGCTGATGGAGGTCCGGTACGCGCGGTCGGTCTTCCCCGTCGCCGAGGCCGCCGCCGACGCGATCGCCTCTCCGTGGTTCGTCGGCGATCCGGAAGCGCGGCATGACCTCGAGGGCCGTTCCCGGCTCGGCTGGATCCTCGGCATCCCCGCGGCCGTGGCGCTGGCGCGGGCCCTGCGCTTTCCGCGCGAGAATTTCGCCGCGTATCTGCTGACCCAGTCCGGCGCCGCCTTCCTGGCCTCGATCGCGACGGGAGCATCGGGGCACCCCAACTCGGTCCGTTTCGGCTACCTCTCGACCGTCGCCGCGGTCGTCGCCGGAGGTGGCGTCGTCTTGCTGATCTCCGCGGTGTCGTCCCGGTTCCGAAGGGCCGCCGCCATCGTCGGGGCTGGCGCGCTGGCGATCGGCGGAGCGCTGGCGGCGCGGGACTCGATCCTCGAGTGGCCGGCGCGGCCCGGGACGGACCGCAGCTTCCACGGCGTGGACACCCGGCTCGCCCGCGCCGCGGTCCGGTGGGAGCGCTACGGCGCCGTCTCGATCTCGAAGGACGTGGGAGTGGAGCCGACGACGATCGAGGCCGTGCGACGCTTCCGCCTCGACCCGGACGACCGCCTCTCGCAGGCTCCGGCCAGCGGAGCGCCGGCGAGGCGAAGTTTCCGGATCGCGCCTTCGAGCAAGACGCCCGAGCCGGGCGAGCGGGTCGTCGAGAGGGTCCTCGATCCTCGCGGGCGGGCGGAGGCGCTGGTGCTGGCGCGGCGGCTCGCCGGCTGAAAAGAGGCGCTATCATCCTGCAGCCTCAATCGATGATTCGAAGGAAGGGTCGCACTCGTCGCTTCCTTGCGGCCGCAGCGGTCGCTGTCTCGATTTCTCTGGGCGCCTCCGCCGCGCTGTTTTCCACTTGCGGCCCTTTCACCGACGTTGCGGCGGACGTCTTCTGTCCCTTCGTCCTGGAGGTCTTCTACGTCGGGATCACGACCGGGACGACGGCGACGACGTACGACCCATCCTCGCCCGTCTCCCGTCTCCAGATGGCGACCTTTCTGTCCCGCGGCGTGGATGCCGTTCTCCTTCGAGGAAGCCGGCGGGCCGCGCTCGGCCAATTCTGGAAGCGCGGCAGCAATGCTTTCCTGGAAATCAACCTCGATACGAATACGGTAGGGACCGCCATGGCCGTGTCCGACGGCACGGATGTCTTCGTTTCGAATACCGTCAACGGCAAGGTGTTTCGCGTGCGGAACGACGGCAAGGTCCTGGAGACCACGACCGGGGCAGCCGGCGCCTACGGTCTCGTCAGCGCGGGTGGGAAGGTCTGGGTCACGAGCACGCCCGGCAACGGGGATCTCTACTCGATTCAGCCGAGTGTCGGAGCGGGGTTCTTCGGATGGTACGCCTTCACCGGCGCCAACCCGACGGACATCACCTTCGACGGGACCTCGATCTGGACGGCGAACCTGAGCGGGTCCGTCAGCCGCTTCAATCCCGCGACCCCTGCCTTCTCGATGGTCACGACGGGGTTCGTCAGTCCCTTCGGAATCCTTTTCGACGGCTCGAACGTCTGGGTCACGGACATCGGTTTGAACAAGCTTCAAAAGCTGGATGGCAACGCCGCGATTCTCCAGACGGTGACGGTCGGGTCCTCGCCCCGGTTCCCGATGTTCGACGGCGCGAACATCTGGGTGCCCAACTTCCTGTCCAACTCGGTCTCCATCGTGCACGCCTCGACCGGGGCCGTCGTTTCCACGCTCACGGGCAATGGACTCAACGGCCCGGTCGCCGCTGCCTTCGACGGCGAGAGAGCAATGGTTACGAACTACAGCGGTGACAGTCTTTCCCTTTGGAAGGCGGCCGACCTGACGACCATCGGCACCGTGACGCTCCCGCCGGGGTCGGCTCCCAACGGCGCCTGCAGCGACGGCGTCAATTTCTGGGTGGCGCTCTACGGGCGCGGGACCCTGCTGCGCTTCTAACCGTCCAAACATCCGAGGGGGCAGAGCTTGAGCATCGGGCCTCACCCGATTCCTCTTCTTTTCGAGGGCCCGGCTGCGTGAAAATGGAAGCACTTCTCGTTAGGAGGTCGGATGCGCGCGATTTCTCGGGGCCGATGGCTCCTGGCGATTTCTGTCGCGGGGGGTCTACTGGCCGGTGAGGCGAGCAACTTGATCGGGACGTGCGGCCCGTTCACCGATGTCGCCGGGGACGTCTTCTGCCCGTTCGTGCTGGAGATCTTCTACATGGGGATCACGACCGGCACCACGGCGACGACCTACGACCCCACGGGAAACGTGACCCGGTTGCAGATGGCGGCGTTTCTCTCTCGCACGGTGGACAGGACTCTTCAACGCGGAGGCCGGCGCGCGGCCCTCAATCGTTTCTGGACGTCGAAAACGGCCGAGTTTCGCACGGATCTGCCCGGCGTTCCCGTGGCCCAGCCGGCGATGGCGCAATCCGATGGTACGGACGTCTGGGTGACCGACACGACCGGCGGGCGCGTCTATCGCGTTCGTGGCTCGGACGGAAAACTTCTCGACACCCTGACAGGCGCCACGGGCGCCTACGGCATCCTGGCCGTCCACGGAGTCGTTTACGTGGGTGGACATACGGCTCCGGGCTCCTTGTATTCGATCGATGCCGCCGCCGGCGGACCGGTCAACCTGATTGGCCCCGCCGTTCTCGGCGACAACCCTCTCCAGCTGGCCTACGACGGCTTGGACATCTGGAGCGCCAACCAGTCCGGTTCCGTCTCCTACTTCACCGGCCGCGCCGGGGCGACGACCGTGACAACCGGATTCACCTCGCTCTTCGGGATCCTGTTCGACGGATCCAACATGTGGGTCACCGACGCCAGTTCCCCGGGAAAGCTGTCCAAGCTCGACTCCAACGGAGCGATCCTGCAGAGCGTCACGGTCGGCACGCAGCCTCGATACCCGATTTTCGACGGCTCCAACATCTGGGTTCCGAACTACACGGACAGCACGGTCTCGGTCGTGCGAGCTTCGACCGGCGCGATCCTGGCGACCCTCAGCGGCAACGGGCTCAACGGGCCCGCCGGCGTCGCGTTCGATGGGCAGCGAATCCTGGTCACCAACTACGTCGGCGATAGTTTCTCGCTCTGGAAAGCCGGGGACTTGACCACCCTCGGTTCCTTCGATGCGACGCCTTTGGCCCAGCCCAACGGCGTCTGCAGCGATGGACTGGACTTCTGGATCCCGTTCTACGGAGGCGCCGCGCTCGGCCGCTTCTAATCGGCTGGCGTCTAACCGTCGCGAAACGGTCATAATCCCTCCAAACCGGCCCCGCCTCCGGGCGGAGCCTTCTTTGCGGAGGGTTTATGCGCGCTCTTCCCGGCTCTCGATGGATTGTGGCGATCGCCTCGCCGGCGTCTTTGTTGATCGGATTGACAACCGCGCTCTTCGGAACGTGCGGGCCGTTCACCGACGTAGCGCTCGACGTCTTCTGCCCGTTCGTCCTGGAGGTCTTCTACACGGGGATCACGACGGGGACGACTCCGACGACTTACGACCCGGCGAGCCCGGTTTCGCGCCTCCAGATGGCGGCGTTCCTCTCCCGGACCGTGGACGGAGTGGTCCGTCGCGGCAGTCGCAGGACGCCCCTCAACAAGTTCTGGACCCAGAAAAATGTCCTGAACCCGATCCAGACGGGAGGAGGCAGCTATCTCGCCGACACCGACGGAACCGACATCTGGGTCGCGAGCCGGGACGCCAACTGGATCCAGCGGCTGCGCGCGAGCGACGGCCGGGGTCTCGAGACCTGGACGGGAGCGACGGCCGCGAATGGAATCGTCGTGGTCGACGGGACCGTCTGGGCGACCGGCTTCCTATCGCCGGGCAGGCTTTACGGGTTGCCGTCGTTTTCCGACCCCGGCGGAGTCACGACAGTGGCTACCAACCTCGGGGCCTTTCCATTCGCGATCGCCTACAACGGAGCGCGCTTCTTCACCGCGAACAGCGGCCCTCCCGGATCCGTCTCGATCATCCAGTTCGTCCCCTCGCTTCCTTACCCGGTGACGACCGTCACGACGGGCTTCATCCAGCCGGCAGGCATCCTCTATGACGGATCGAACATGTGGGTCACCGACGGGACTCTTAAGAAGCTAGACCTAAACGCGGCGATCCTCCAGACGGTGACGGTGGGCGACTCGCCGTTCCTCCCGGCCTTCGACGGCACGAACATCTGGGTGCCCAACATCGGTTCGAACTCGGTGTCCGTCGTGCGCGCGTCGACGGGGACCGTCCTGGCGACGCTGTCAGGCAACGGCCTCAATTTGCCGGCCGCGGCGATCTTCGATGGGGAACGGATCCTCGTGACGAACCCGGGCGCGGGAACCGTCTCCCTCTGGAAGGCCGCCAGCCTCGCCGAGATCGGAACGGTGCTGTTCTCGTTCCAGGGAGTCGGACCCTACGCGGGCTGCAGCGACGGGATCAGCTTCTGGGTCACGATGGGCGCGAACGGGTTCCTGGCCCAGTTTTGAGGGTTCGTCGGACCGTTCAACAGCGCGCGGGGAGGGACTCGGCGGCGGCTCTGGCGAGGACTTCTTCGCCGACGTCGAATGTCGAGGGACGGAGCTCGATCATCCCGGTCTCGTCCCAGATCCCCATCTGGCGAAGGGGCGGCCGGTACAGGTGGAGCGAGACGGCTCGCGGCGTCTTCGGGATCAGGCGGTGAAGCGTCGTCGGCCCGATGTCGCAAAGGTCGCCTTCCGGGCGAACGCGTGAATCCGCGAGCGAGGGGGCGCGGTTCGGCGTCGTGAAACGCTCCTCCAGGAGCGAGCCCGAGAGCATCGCCATCCCACCCATGACGCCGCGGTGATCGTGGACGGGGGTCACCTGCCCCGACTCCCACCCGATGATCATGACCTCCCAGTCGTCCCAGAGAAGGATCGGGTGCCGCATGTACTGCGCCGGATCGAACCGCACCCGATCGAGGTACCTCTCTGCCTCGCGCGCGATCCTCTCGCAAAGACTTCCCGGAGTGGGTCTCTCCGGCGCCTTCGACGCGTCGGCAAGGATCTCCCTCACGGCCTCAGCAAACGTCATGACCCGATTCTAGCGGATTCCCGATCTGCTATCTTCCGCGGCTCATGCGGATCGCGGTGGTGCCCGGCGACGGGATCGGTGTGGACGTTACAGCCGAGGCGGTCAAGGTCCTCGAGGCCGTCGCGCGGAAGTCTTCGCTTCCGCTGAAGATGAACAAGTTTCCGTGGAGCGCGGACCACTATCTGGCCACGGGCGAGACCATGCCGCCCGGCGCGTACGAGGACCTTGCGGCCAATTACGACGCGATCTTCATGGGGGCGTTCGGCGACCCGCGCATCCCGGACATGAAGCACGGCGCCGACATCCTGCTGGGGACGCGGTTCCGACTGGACCTGTACGTCAACTACCGGCCGGTCCGGTGCCTGGACGACCGGCTCTCGCCGCTGAAGGGTTTCGGAGCGAAGGAGATCGACTTCGCCGTCTTCCGCGAGAACACGGAAGGCTCTTACGTGGGGAGCGGCGGCAACTTCAAGAAGGGGACTCCGGACGAGATCGCCCTGCAGGAAGACATCTCGACCCGCAAGGGGGTCGAGCGGATCATCCGCCACGCCTTCGAGTTCGCGGTCTCGCGCGGCCGCAAGAAAGTCGTCATGGCGGACAAGTCCAACGCGATGCGGTTCGTCGGCGACTTGTGGCAGCGGACCTTCGCCGAGGTCGCGAAGGAGTACCCGGGCATCGAGTCCTCGACGCTCTACATCGACGCGCTCTGCATGCAGGTCGTCAAGGACCCGAGCCAGTTCCAGGTCATCGTGACCAACAACATGTTCGGAGACATCGTCACCGACCTCGCGGCGACTCTCCAGGGCGGCCTCGGGATGGCCGCCTCCGGCAACATTCATCCCGGCCGCGTCTCCATGTTCGAGCCGGTGCACGGCTCCGCTCCCAAGTACGCCGGGACCGGCCGGGCTAACCCGTTCGGGGCCATCCTGACGATGGCGCTGCTCCTGGACCACGTCGGCCATCGCCCGGAGGCCGCCGCGCTCGAGAACGCGGTCGCCGCCTGCGCGCGGGAAAAGCGGTGCACGAGGGACATCGGTGGATCCCTGACCACGTCCGAGGCCGGCGACGCGGTCACCGAAGCGCTGCTAAAATAGAGCCCAAAGGAGAAAACAATCTATGGCTCGCCATATCTCACGACTGTTCGCGATCGCCTTTGCTGCGTTCCTGCTGCTGTCTGCCAACCCCGCCGAGGCAGCCAAGAAGACGTTTCTCGAGTCCGACGACGCCAAGGAGAAGGACGAGCCTCAGAAGTACCTGGCCGACTACGACAAGCTGGTCAAGGGCAAGGACGCCGACTGGGTGTACTACCCGGGCGAGGGCCTCAAGAAGGGTGCGAGCGTCAGCGTCAAGGACTTCGACTGCAACGGCCGCAGCCGTGAGTGCAGGGACGCCTCCCGCGACGGCAAGGACTACGCGGAGCAGTGGCTGGAGAAGCAGGGATTCAAGGTCGTCAAGTCCGGCGGCGACTACGCTATCGAGGGCAACATCTTCAACGCCTGGGAGCCGCACGGCGCCGCGCGGTACTGGGGAGGCTGGGCGGCGAATCCCGGAGTGGGGATGGAGGTCGTAGTCAAGGACGCCAAGGGCACGACCGTCGCGGAGATCCGGCACAAGGCCAAGGGCACGACCGTCCGTGACGCCGTCGAGAACGGCCTCGAGGACGTAGCCAAGTCGCTGGCCGCCGGAAAATAAGAGGACAGTCAACAGGCATCCTGTTGACGCCGTTCCAGTTAGAGATGAGGCGGGCTTCCCGGAAGGGAGGCCCGCTTCTTGCTTTTTTCCCGGGCGTGGTACCGTTTTCATGGAAATCGCGGGGAGGGGACCCCTCCCCAAGGAGCGACCAAGATTCCTGAGCCCACATTCGCCGTCACCCTCCCGGATTCGGGGGTGACCGCGCTTTTCGGAATCGCCGACGAAAACCTCCGCGCCATCGAAGAGGCCTTCGGCGTTCGCCTGGCCGCCCGAGGCAACGAGATCTCGGTCAAGGGCGAGGGTGAAGGGGAGGAGACCGCCCGGCGGCTGCTGGCGGACTTCTCCGAGCTCCTTGCCATGGGCTACCCCTTGAAGGCCAGCGACGTCTCCACGGGCATCCGGGTGCTCAAGGAGGACCCCGGGGCGTCGCTGGTGGAGTTCTTCGTCGAGAGCCCCTTCGGCCCGACCCTGAAGTCCACGGTCACGGCCCGAAACATCAAGCAGCGGCTCTACGTCCAGACCATCGACCGCCACGACCTGGTCTTCGCGATCGGCCCGGCGGGGACCGGCAAGACCTACCTGGCGGTAGCCATGGCCGCGGCCGCGCTCCTGGAGAAGAAGGTCAAGCGCATCGTGCTGGCGCGCCCCGCCGTCGAGGCCGGCGAGCGGCTGGGCTTCCTGCCCGGCGACATGGTCGAGAAGGTCAACCCGTACCTGCGGCCGCTCTACGACGCCCTCTATGACATCCTCGGATACGAGAAGACCGCCAAGCTCCTCGAGCGCGGCGTCATCGAGATCGCGCCGATCGCCTTCATGCGAGGGCGGACGTTGAACGACGCCTTCATCATCCTCGACGAGGCTCAGAACACGACCTCCGAGCAGATGAAGATGTTCCTGACGCGCATCGGGTTCGGCTCTCGCGCGGTCGTCACCGGCGACATCACGCAGGTGGACCTGCCGCAGGGGAAGACCTCGGGCCTCCGCGAGGCCCAGCAGCTGCTCTCCAACATCGAGGGGATCCGCTTCGTCCTCTTCGACGAGCGGGACGTGGTGCGCCACCCGCTGGTGCAGTCGATCATCTCCGCCTACGACGCCCTCGACCGCGAGCGCGAGCGGGACCGCGAGTCCGCCCGCGCCAGCCGCGTTTCCGAAGGACGGTAATTCCGGATGCCGACGGAAGCGCCCCCGCGGCGCCCGACGACCTCTTTTTGGAAGCGCCGGGGATCTCCCCGCGAGGACGGCGCCGCGCCGATCTCCGGGGTGCGCCCGTTCTTCTGGGCGATCGCGTACGTGCTCGCGACGACCTTCTCTTATTCGCCGTCGATTTCCTTCCAGAGCCCCCCGGCCCCGCCCGGCACGATCGCGCAGCGCGACGTCGTCGCCCCGCGCGACCTGATCGTCCCGGACTCCGTCGCCACCGAGCGCCGCCGCGCGGAGGCCGTGGCCGAGGTGCTGCCGGTCTACGACTGGGACAGCGGCGCCGCGGCGCGCGTCGAGAAAAGCCTGCGGCAGTCCTTCCAGACCGCGCGCGAGGGCTGGGCCGTCACGCGGCGGCACACCGCAGCGGGAACCGTGCCCCAGTCGGTCCGGGACGCTTTCGAGCTGCCGATCCGCGACGAGGCGATCGCCGCGCTGGCGAGGGTGACCTTCTCCCGGGAGATCGAGGACCGCCTCGTCGCCGCCGCGGCCGAGCAGTATCGCAGCGGCGTCGTGGACAACCGCGACCTGATGATCGAGAACGGCGGCAAGGGACTGCTGCTGCGCGACACGTCCTCCTCGCGCGAGGTTCGGAGGCGCGAGTTGACCGACGTCGTCGAGTACGGCAGCCAGGCCCGGACGGCGCTCTCCACGAAGCTCAACGGGCCGCCGCTGACCGGCCGGGAGGCCGGGGAGCTCGGAGGCTTTCTCGCGACGGTCCTTCGTCCGAACCTGACCTACAACGGCCCGGAGACGGCCCGACGGCGCGAGCAGGCCGCGCACTCCGTCGAGACCGTGCTGACGAAGATCCCTCGCGGAAAGGTCATCGTCCGCAAGGGAGACGAGATCTCGCCCCGCGCCGCGGAGTGGATCACGGCTGCTCGGGCCTCGGTCTCGGATCCCTCCTCGTGGGTCAAGCTGTCCGGCGTCCTGATCCTCCAGATTCTCGCCGCGGCGGTCTTCTGGGTGGACGCCCGGAGGAAACGCCGCCGGCGCCGCGAGCGCTCTCCGACGGCCGTCTATGCCTCGGTCCTGGCGACCGGGATCGTCTTCGCCCTCGTCACCCGCGGCGCCTTCGCCCTGGCCGAGAGCCTCTCGTCGAGCTTCGAAGGGTCGGCCTGGGCCGCGCACACGTACTACACGATCCCCTTCGCCGCCGGGGCGATCATGACGAGCCTCGTCGCCGGGATGGGGCCCGCGCTCCTCTTCGCCGCGGTCCATTCCGTCGGGGCCGGGCTCCTGATGGGGATGAGCTTCAACTTCGCGCTCTTCGCCCTGCTCGGCTCGCTCGTCGGCCTCTTCGGGCTGGGCAAGCTGGGCTCCCGGAGCGTGCTGCTGGCGATGGGAGGCCTCGTCGCGGGGGCGAACCTCGTCTCGATCACCTCGCTTCGATTGCTCGCGGGGGAGCGGGGAGGCTGGGACTTCGCGGGCGACCTGATCGGCGGGCTGGCCGGAGGGTGGTTCGTCGCGATGCTGATCGGCCTGCTGCTGCCGGTCTTCGAGCACGTCTTCCACGTGACGACCGACATTCGCCTGCTCGAGCTCTCCAACCAGAACCTGCCGCTGCTGCGCAACCTGGCGCTGGAGGCGCCCGGGACCTACCAGCACTCGCTGATGCTCGGCCACCTCGCGGAGGCCGCGGCGGAGTCCATCGGCGCGGACGCTCTCCTCGCCAGGGTCGGCGGCTACTACCACGACATCGGCAAGACCAAGATGCCGGACTACTTCATCGAGAACCAGCCCAAGGGGTACAACCGGCACGACCGGCTGGAGCCGTCGATGAGCGCCCTCGTCATCGCGATGCACGTCAAGGAAGGCGCCGAACTGGCCAAGAAGGCAAGGCTGCCGGCCCCGATCGTCGACGCCATCCGCGAGCACCACGGGACCAAGCTGATCCGCTACTTCTACCAGAAGGCGCTGACCAAGGCGCCTCCGGAGCAGGGCGCGGTCCAGGAGCTGGAGTACCGCCATTCCGGCCCCAAGCCCTCGACCCGCGTCAACGGGATCCTGATGGTTTGCGACGCGGTCGAGGCGGCCTCGCGGACGCTGATCGAGCCCACCCCCGCGAAGATCCGGGCGATGATCCAGACGATCGTGGACGACTGCCTGCGCGACGGGCAGTTCGACGAGTGCGACCTGACGATGCGGGACCTCGCGATGATCGTGGACACGCTGGAGCGGACGGTGACGACGATGTACCACCACCGCATCGACTACCCGGGCTTCGATTTCAACCGCGAGAAGCCGCGCCGCCGCACGACGGAGACCTCCGTCCCGACCGAGCCGGCCGCCTCCGCCGCCAGGGGGACGGGGCCAACGCGCCTCCGCTGAATGCGCGTGGACGTCGCCTCGAAGGTCCCGCAATCTCCGCCGGCCTCGCGAGTCCGCTCGCTCCTCGCCCGCGCCGCGCGGTTGATTCCGGGCAGCCGGGACTCGGGAGGGAGGGTCCGCGGGACTCGGGACTCGGAAATCGGCGACGTGTCTGTGCTCTTCTGCGGCGACCGGCGCATGAGGACCCTCAACCGGCGGTACCGCCGCAAGGACCGCTCGACCGATGTTCTCGCCTTTCCCGGCGGAGGCGGAGAGCTCCTCGGCGACATCGTGATCTCCGTGCCCTACGCCTTTCGCCAGGCGCGGCGGCGCGGAGAGCCGGCGGCGCGGGAGATGGATCGGCTCCTGGTTCACGGACTGCTGCACCTCTCGGGCTATGACCACGAGACCGACAACGGGGAGATGGACGCCCTCGAGGCGAAGATGAGGCGCCGCCTGGGGATCGCGGAGAAATGAGGGTGATTCTCCTTCTCGGCACCTCCGCGGTCTGCTACGCCTTCTTCCTCCTCTTCGAGACTTTCGCGCTGGCCCTCGACCGGCTTTCCCCCATCAAGATCCGCGGGCTTCTGGAGGAGCACCCGGAGCACTCCGGCCTCCTGTCCGGACCGGGCGAGGTCGAAGTCACGCAGATCACGACGAAGGTCCTCGTCCAGATCCTCCTGCTCCTGGGGTTCCTGACGCTGGGCTTCTCGCTCGCCCGGCTCGAGGTAATCCACCCGTTCGCCGTCGGCGGCGCGGTCTTCCTCGTCGGCTGGCTCGCCACGGAGGTCCTGCTCCTGAGGCACAGCGCCGGGTCCGACCCGGAGAAGACGGTCGCGCGGCTTCTGCCGGTCATCACCTCGGCGTCGTGGCTCCTGCTGCCGCTGGCGATCCCCGTGCGCAAGATCTTCGAGAAGCGGGCGAGGCAGCAGGCGACCACGGCCACGGAGGAGGAGGTCCAGGCGTACATCGACGTTGGCCGCGAGGAAGGCATCCTCGAGAAGGAAGAGGAGAAGCTCCTCCTCTCGATCGTGGACTTCGGCGATACGCGGGTCCGCGAGGTCATGACGCCGCGAACCGACATCCTGTGGATCGACGGGGCGTCGCCGCTCCCGGTGCTGGCCGACCTCTTCGTGTCGTCGAAATACTCCCGCATCCCGGTCGTCCGGGGGACGATCGACACGGTGCTGGGGATCGTCCACGTCAAGGACCTCTTCGAGGCGATCCACTCCGGCAAGCACCGCTCGATCGCCGAGTTGAAGCGCGAGGCCTACTTCGTGCCGGAGTCCAAGAAGGTCTCGGAGTTGCTGCGCGAGTTCCAGCGGCGGCACCTCTGGATGGCGATCGTCGTGGACGAATACGGGGGCGTCTCGGGGCTCGTGACGGTCGAGGACCTCCTCGAGGAGATCGTCGGCGAGATTTCCGACGAGCACGAGGACGAGCGGGAGGCGGTGACGAAGGCGGGCGAGAACGCCTACTCGGTCTCGGGCAAGGAGAACATCGCGACCGTGCGGGAGCTCTTCGGCCGCGGGCCGGAGGAGGAGGAATTCACGACGGTGGGCGGGTTCCTCGCGGCGCGGCTGGGGCACATTCCTCGTCCGGGAGAGTCCCACCGCGAGTCCGACCTTCTCTTCACGGTCGAGGAGGCGGACCGCCGCCGGGTCTACCGGGTGCGCATCGAAGGCCAGGGAAGCTCTCAGCCATCAGCAGTCAGCTCTCAGCCAGCGCGGGAACGGGCTTCCGAGCTGAAAGCTGAGAGCTGATGGTTGACAGCTTTCGGACCGGCGAGGTCGCCGTCGTCGGCCGGCCCAACGTCGGGAAATCCACGCTCGTCAACCGCCTGATCGGAGAGAAAGTCGCGATCGTCTCGGACAAGCCCCAGACGACTCGCAAGCGCATCCTGGGCGTGGCGCGGCTGGCCGAGGCCGAGATCGCGCTCGTGGACACGCCCGGCATCCATCGCCCCCATCACCGCATGAACGCCGCGATGGTTCGGGACGCGACCGACGCTCTGGCGACCGCCGACCTCGTGTTGTGGCTCGTGGACGCGTCGGAGAAGTCCGGCAAGGGGGAGTCCTTCATCCTCGGCCTCCTCGAGAGGACGGGACGGCCCGCGATCCTCGCCCTGAACAAGATCGACCGGATTCCCAAGGAGCGGCTGCTCCCGCTCATCCAGGATTTCTCTTCCCGCCACGGGTTCGCAGAGATCGTGCCCATCTCGGCGAAGACGGGCGACGGCGTCGAGAGGCTCGCCGGCCTCCTCGCCAGCCACCTGCCGGAAGGGGAGCGCTCCTACCCCGACGACTTCCTGACCTCGACGCCCGAGACGGAATGGATCGCCGAGGTCATCCGCGAGAAGCTCCTGGAGCGAACGCGCGAGGAGCTCCCGTTCTCCTCCGCGGTCCTGGTGGATTCCGTCGAGGAGAACGAGGAAAAGGGAGTGACCGTCGTCACCGCCTCGATCGTGGTGGAGAAGGAAGGACAGAAGGGGATCGTGGTCGGAAAAGGCGGCGCGATGATCCGGGACATCGGGACCGCGGCGAGGCTCGAGCTCGAAGCAGAGTCGGGACACCGCTACTTCCTCGACCTCCACGTCAAGGTCCGCGAGGACTGGCGAAACGACGAGAAGTTCCTCTCCCGCCTCGTCGCAAACCCCTAGGCGGTCCAACCCGGCCTCCTACAGTCCCCCCACCGCCCTGCGGAGCGTCTCGGAAACCTCCGCGAGCGAATCGGCGAGAGACTCCCGGAGCCGGTCCAATTCGGAGAGCACGCGGCGCTCGGATTCCCTGCCGTCCCGCCGCTCTTCGAGCAGCGGTGCAATCTGGCTTCGGATGTCCTCCGCCTCCCGGAGCCCCTGCGCGGTCTTCTCCTGGAGGCTCGCCTCGAGCGCCTCGACGCTTCGCGCGAGTGCCGCGATCTCCTGGAACAGCTTCTCCGCCCGGGCCGAGAGGCTCGCCAGGGCCGCCTCGATCGCCTGGTGGCTCCTCTGCCGGCCGGCTTCCGCCTCCGAGAGCCGCCCCTCGAGCGCGGCGACGGACTCCGACGAGCGGACCGAGAGCCGGCCGCGCTCCTCGGATTCCCCGGCCAGCGCCGCCTCGACCGAGGCCAGTCGCGCCTCGAGCGCGGCCAGACGGTCGGCCCCGGAGCCTCCGGCGGGACCGCTTCGCGGAGGCGGCGCGGGAGCCGCCTTCGGGAGCGACTCGGATGGCGGCGGGCTGTCGGAAGGAATCGCCGGAGCGGAGTCCGCGGAGGCCTTCGGCGGCGTCACGAGGATCAAGGTGGGCGACGCGGGACCCGCGGCCGTCTCTTCGGGCTTTCGGCCCTGGAAGCGGCGGAGCAGGTCCACGAAGGTCAGCTTCGAGATCATCTTGAAGGTCTCGGTGATGCCCCGCCCCGCGCTCGCGACGGCCTCGACGGAGGGGTAGGAAGAAAACCCGAGAGCCTCCTGCATCGCGTCCACCGAGAGGATGTCGTCGAGGTCGCGCTTGTTGTACTGAATGACGATCGGAATCGTCTCGAAGGAGAGTTCGTTGGCCTTCAGGTTGTCCTTGAGGTTCTGCCAGCTCTCCAGATTCTTCGGGAGCATCGCCCACCGCGAGTCCGCGACGAAGACGACGCCGTCGGCGCCCTTGAGAACAACCTTTCGGGTCTCGTTGAAGGCGGTCTGTCCCGGCACTGTCGCGAGCTGGAACCGGATCCGGTATCCCTTGATCTCGCCAAGGTCGACCGGGAGCAGGTCGAAGTAGATCGTCCGGTCGGTCTGGGTGGAGAGCGTGACGAGGTTGCCCACCGTCTTGGGGTCCAGCCGGTCATGAAGCAGCTGCAGGTTGGTCGTCTTGCCGCACAGCCCCGGCCCGTAATAGACGACCTTCGCCGTCAACTCCTTCGTCGCCGAGTTGTAGAGCACCATCCCTTCCCTTCATTGTAACCGCCCGGCTTCTGTCATTCTGAGGAAAGCGAAGCGACCGAAGAATCTTCTCGAGAAAGCCGCGTGATTCGAATAGCGCGGTTCGGTCGAGGAGATCCTTCGCTGGCCTACCGCCTCGCTCAGGATGACAAGCTTGACCTTCTGCGGGTACAGCCCATAGACTCGCCGGGACTTGGCCGACGCTCTGATCAAGAAGACGCGGATCCTCGACGCGGACCGCATTCGCCGGATGATCGATCGCATGGCCCACGAGATCGCCGAGCGGAGCCGCGATCTTCCGGACCTGACCTTCATCGGCATCCGCACTCGCGGCGTCCCGCTGGCGACCCGGCTGGCCGCGACGCTGGGAGACCTCGTCAAGAAGCCCTTCCCCGTCGGCACCCTCGACATCACGCTCTATCGCGACGACCTTTCGCTGGTCGCCCCGCAGCCGCTCTTGAAGAAGACCGAGATCGACTTCGACCTGAACGGCCGCGCTGTCGTCCTCTGCGACGACGTGCTCTACACGGGCCGCACCGTGCGGGCCGCGCTGGACGGCCTGATCGACCTCGGCCGGCCCCGCGCGGTTCGCCTCGCGGTGCTGATCGACCGGGGCCACCGCGAGATCCCCATCGAGGCGAACTACGTCGGCAAGAGCGTCCCCACGGCCCAGCGCGAAGTCATCAAGGTCATGTTCCAGGAGACCGACGGCGCCGACGAGGTCTGGATCCTCGAGAGACCCGCCTGAGAGGTTGACTCCCACCGCGCTTCGCTCCAAAGACCTCCTCGGAACCGAGGAGCTTTCCGCCGCCGAAATCGGGCTCATCCTGGACACGGCCGAATCGATGCGGCCGATCGGCGAGCGGCAAATCAAGAAAGTCCCGGCGCTGCGCGGCCGGATGGTCGTCAACCTCTTCTTCGAGTCCTCGACGCGCACCCGCTTCTCCTTCGAGACGGCCGAGAAGTGGCTCTCGGCCGACGCCCTCTCCTTCGCCGCGAAGGGGAGCTCCGTCGAGAAGGGGGAATCGCTCCTCGACACGGCCCGGAACCTGCAGGCCATGGCGCCCGACCTGATCGTCATCCGCCACTCCTGCCCCGGCGTGCCGCACTTCCTGGCGCGCAACCTTCGCGCCGGCGTCGTCAACGCGGGGGACGGGGCGCACGAGCACCCCACCCAGGCGCTGCTCGACGCCCTGACCATTCGCCGGAAGTTCGGCCGCCTTCAGGGTCTGCGGGTGGCCATCGCCGGAGACATCACTCACTCGCGCGTGGCGAGGTCGAACATCTGGCTGCTGACGCGGATGGGCGCGAGCGTCGTCGTCTGCGCGCCCCCGACGCTGCTTCCGCCGCGGATCGAGGAGATGGGGGTCGAGGCCACGACGGACTTCGACGAGGCGCTCGAGGGCGCCGACGTCGTCATGATGCTGCGGATGCAGCTCGAGCGGCAGGGGACCTCGCTGTTCCCCTCGACCCGCGAGTACTTCAAGCGCTACGGCCTGACCGCCACGAGGCTCGCCCGCGCCCGCCCGGAGGCCGTCGTCATGCACCCGGGGCCGATGAACCGCGGCGTCGAGATCGCCTCCGACGTGGCCGACTCGGACCGGTCGCTAATCCTCGAGCAGGTGTCCAACGGCGTCGCGGTGCGGATGGCCGTCCTGTACCTCCTTCTGACCGGCCACGCGTGGGAAGGAGAGGCCGCGTGAGCGATGGGCCCGCCGGCGGGTCCCTGCTCCTCCGGGGCGGCCGGCTCGTCGATCCGGCAGCCGGCCGGGACGGTTCCTTCGACGTCCGCATCGAGGACGGGGTTGTGACAGACGTGGGCAAGCGCCTGGATGCGCGCGGCGCGAAGGTCTTCGACGCCTCGGGCCTCCTCGTCCTGCCGGGATTCATCGACCTGCACGCGCACTTGCGAGAGCCCGGCCGCGAGTACGCCGAAACCGTGGCGACGGGACTCTCCGCCGCGGCGGCCGGCGGGTTCACCGCGGTCTGCTCCATGCCCAACACGGATCCGGTCAACGACAGCCGCGCGATTTCGGAGTTCCTGATCTCCAAGTCGCGGGCGGCGCCGGGGCCGCGCCTCTACCCGATCGGTGCCGTGACGAAAGGCCAGAAGGGCGAGGAGCTGGCCGAGTTCGGCGAGATGCGGATCGGCGGCGCCGTCGCCGTCTCCGACGACGGCAAGTGGCTGGCCGACGGCTCGCTGCTCCGTCGAGCGTTCGAGCACGCGGGCCTCTTCGACATGCCGGTCGTCCAGCACTGCGAGGACGCGAGCCTCTCGGCCGGCGCCCCGATGCACGAGGGCGCGGTCTCCACTCGGCTGGGTTTGCCCGGCCAGCCGGCGATCGCCGAGGCTGCGGCCGTGGCGCGCGACCTCCTCGTGGCCGAGATCGCCGGAGGCCGGCTCCATGTCGCGCATCTCTCGACGGCGCGTGCCCTGACGCTCGTCCGCGAAGCGCGGGCGCACGGGATCGCGGTGACCTGCGAAGTCACCCCGCACCACCTCGCCCTGACCGACGAGGAAGTCGCACGCGCCGGATTCTCGACGAACGCGAAGATGAATCCTCCCCTGCGCGAGCAGAGTGACCTCGACGCCCTGGCCGCCGGAATCGAGGACGGGACCGTGGATGCCATCGCGACCGACCACGCGCCGCACCACGAGGATGAGAAGTCGCTGGACTTCATCACGGCGCCGTTCGGCATCGTGGGCCTCGAAACGGCGGCCGCCGTTGTCCACGACCGGCTCGTCCGGAAGGGAAAGATCACGCTCACGAGCTTCGCGCGGGTCTTCGCCGCGGGCCCCGCCAGGGCCTTCGGACTTCCCGGCGGCACGCTCGCGCCCGGCGCTCCCGGCAACGTCACCCTCTTCGACCCGGAGGCCCGCTGGGCGGTCGATCCGGCCCGCTTCGAGTCGCTCTCCCGAAACACGCCCTTCGCCGGATGGGAACTCACCGGGCGGCCGGCCGCGACGATCGTCGAGGGACGAGTCGTCTGGCGCACGGGCGAGAGCAGGCAGCCGAGAGAACCGGCTTGAGCCCGGGCGGTCTCGGGATCGCCGCCGTTCTCCTTTTCCGGGCCGCCGGGCCGGGCCTCGAGGAGGTCGAACGCGAGGGAGCTCGATGGAGGTATCCGTCCTCCGAGGCCTCCGCGGTCGCGCAGTGGGAGCCGGTCCTGCGCCGGTTTCTCGCGGGCGGGGGGAAGGCCCGCCACTCCAGCCGGGTCCTCGTCGTCGTCTATCCCGATCCGGCCGCCAAGGGCCGCGAGACCGGTTCCTCACGGCCTGCGGACCTGTCGGAGAGCGGTAAAGAGATCCGCGTGGACCTCGACGCCTCGGCGCCGAAGGAACCGGACGGGATCACGCCGGTGCTCGCCTCCGCCGCCTACGCCGCCCGCGACAGGCGGCTGCTGGCCCACCCGGTCCTCCTGGCAGGGCTGGGCGCCCGGGCGGCGGGACGCTGGTGGGAAAGGGACATCCCCGGCTTCGCGACGTTCGCCAGGAAGGCCGCGGTCGAGCCGTCCGTCGCGGACGTCCTTTCCTCCAACCCCGAGATGTCGCCGGTCATCGGAACGGGCGCCGCCGCCTCCTGGATCGCCGCGGGAGTGGAAAAGGAGGGGGAGCCGGCCGTCCTCGAGGCGATCGCCGGGCCCGAGGCGGCCCTGGAAGCTTCCCTTTCCCGCTGGGCCGAGGCCGCCGAAGCGCGCCCGGCGGAGGCGCCTCCCATGCGGCGGCCGCTTCCTCCCGGGTTTCTCCGGGGCGTCTCCTACGCGATGTCCAACTCGGTGGATTCTTCCTACGCCTCTCCGCGCTCGCGCGAGACGCTCGCTCGGATCGCGAAGATCCCGGCCGACTCGATCTCGATCATGCCGTTCGCTTTCATGCGGGAGGCGGACTCTCCCTGGATCGGTTTCATCCATCGCCGTCCCGGCGGCGAGACCGACGAGGGGACCGTCCGCGCCGTTGCTGATGCCCGGGAGCTCCACATGACGGCGATGGTCAAGCCGCAGCTCTGGGTCGGCCGGGGACGATTCGTCGGCGAGATCGCCATGGGAAGGGAGGACCGCTGGAGGCTCTTCTTCGACAATTACCGCCGCTTCCTGGTTCACCACGCGATCGTCTCGGAGGCGGCGGGCGCAGCGCTCTTCTGCGTCGGAACCGAGCTCATCGCGACGGAGCCGCGCGCGCGGGAGTGGCGGGAGACGATCGCGGCCGTGCGCCTGGCGACGGGCGCGCCGCTGCTCTACGCCGCCAACTGGGCCTCGGGAGCCCCGAAAGTGCCCTTCTGGGACGCCCTCGATGCGATCGGCGTGGACTTCTACGACTCGCTGTCGAAGGACGCCGAGGCGAGCGATTCCGCGCTCGAGGCGGGAGTCGGCGCCGCCGTGGCGCCGCTGGAAAAGCTCGCGGAGGCGTCTCGAAAGCCCGTGATCTTCGCGGAGGCCGGATTCCCCGCGGTGCGGGCCGCCTGGATCGCTCCGCACGACGAGAGGTCGGGGCGTCCGCCCTTTCCGCCGGACGCCGCGCGGGCGGTCTCCGCGGTCTTCCGCGCGCTCAAGGGGAAGGCCTGGTGGCGGGGTGTCTACTGGTGGAAGGCGTTTTCCAGCGGGCAGACCGCGAGGGAGAACGACCGCGGCTACAACATCCTCGGCGCGCCCGCCGAAAAGGCGATCGCCGAGGGGTTCGCGAGAAGGTCCGGATGAGCCGCGAAACGCTGGTCGAGGCCGCGGCGGCGGCCGCGAGGGCTGGAGGCGAAGTCGCGCTGGCAAGCTGGCGAAACGTGCCGCCGGGAGAGATCTCCGAGAAGCAGAAGAACGACTTCGTCACGAGGGTGGACCGCGAGAGCGAGGAGCGGATCGTCTCCCGGATCCGGGAGTCGTTCCCGGCGGACGCGTTCCTCGGCGAGGAGGGGGGAAGGCGGGAGGCCGCGCCCGGCTCGCGGACGTGGATCATCGACCCGCTCGACGGAACCTCCAACTACATCTCCGGCTTTCCCTTCTGGAGCGTGTCGATCGCGGCGAAGGAGGGAGAGGAGCTCGTCGCCGCGGCGGTGTGGGACCCGCTCCGGCAGGAGATGTACACCGCCGGGCGCGGGTCGGGAGCTTTTCGAAACGGAGAGCGCATTCGAGTCGCGGATCGTCCTGGCCTCGAGGGCGCGTTCCTCGCCACGGGGTTCCCGTTTCGCTCGCGCGACAAGATCGACCTCTACCTCTCCGTCTTCCGCGAGCTCTTCCTCCACGCCCGGGCCATCCGGCGCGCGGGCTCGGCCGCGCTGGACCTCGCGATGGTCGCGGCGGGCGTCTTCGACGGTTTCTTCGAGTTTCGGCTCGCTCCCTGGGACATCGCCGCCGGGGCGCTCTTGATCGAGGAAGCGGGCGGAAAGCTGACGGATTTCTCGGGCGGAACGCGCTTCTGGGAGCGCGGGAACATCGTCGCCGGAGCGCCGGGGGTGGCCGACGGGATCCGTCAGGCGATCTCAGCCATCGTGACGGAGGACCGGATCTGAAGCGCGGGCCGGAAATCCCCCTATTCCTGATCCATTTTGCATTAGGCTTGCGGCTCGAGTGACGCGGCCCGCGGGAGGTTGTCGATGAAGATCTACCTGATCGCTCCCAGGAACCCGGAATCCTTCTGGACGTTCGACCGGATCCTGCCGAGCCTGAAGAAACGCTGCCTGTTCCCGAACCTGTCGCTCCCGACGGTCGCCGGCATCACGCCCCGGGAACACGAGGTCGTCCTCTGCGACGAGAACGTCGAGTCGATCGACTTCGACACCGACGCCGACATCGTCGGCCTGACGGGCTACATCGTCCACGAGAAGCGGATCCTGGAGCTCGCCCGCGAGTTCAAGCGGCGCGGCAAGTTCGTCGTCGCGGGCGGTCCGCTCGCCTCCCTCTGCCCCGAAAAGCTGACCGACAAGGTGGACGTCGTCTTCGTGGACGAAGCCGAGTACACGTGGCCGCAGTTCCTATCGGAGTACGCGTTGGGCCAGTGGAAGCGGGAATACCGGCAGCACGAGAAGCCGAGCATGCACGACTCGCCGCTGCCGCGGTTCGACCTGCTGAAGATCGACCAGTACCGGACGATGACGATCCAGTTCGCTCGCGGCTGCCCGTTCAACTGCGAGTTCTGCGACATCATTGTGATGTACGGCAGGAAGCCCCGAACCAAGACGGTCGCCCAGGTCATGGCCGAGGTCATCGAGATTCACCGCCTCGGTCTCCGTAACATTTTCGTGGTGGACGACAACTTCATCGGCAACAAGCCGGAGGCCAAGCGGCTCCTCCACGCGCTTGGCGACTGGCAGAGGGAGAACGGCTACCCGATCGAGTTCCTGACCGAAGTGACGCTGAACATCGCCCAGGACGACGAGCTCTTGAAGCTCATGCGGCAGGCCAACTTCGCGAACATCTTCATCGGCATCGAGTCGCCGCGCGCCGCCAGCCTCCAGGAGACCCACAAGACCCAGAACCTTCGCGAGAACCTGCTCGACGCGGTTCATCGGATCCAGCGGGCCGGCATCGACGTGATGGCCGGGATGATCGTGGGCTTCGATCACGATGATCCCTCGATCTTCGAGGAACAGTTCCGTTTCATCCAGGATGCCCGCATCCCCATCTCGATGACCGGGATGCTCCAGGCCATCCCCAAGACGCCGCTCCACCAGCGGTTGAAGGATGCCGGGAGGCTGATCGCCGAGTCCGTCGGCGACCAGTTCGTGTTCACCAACATCATCCCGAAGGGGATGTCCCGGCTCCAGCTCTACGAGGGGTACAAGAAGCTCCTGGAGCGCCTCTACTCCTACAGCAACTACCGCCGGCGGGTCATGCAGCTCGTGCTCCAGAAGGGAAGCGAGCTTCAGAGTCGGATCGAGGCGGGTGGTCGGGACCTGAAGATCCTCCCGAGCGTTCTCTGGACCTGCGTCCTGCGAGCGTCGCCGCGCCGGGCCTGGCTGACCCTTTCGATCATGGCCGAGACGGCGCTGCGGCGGCCGAGAGAGCTCCGCCAGGCCGTCACGCTCGCGCTCATCCACAAGCACCTCTACGAGTACATGCGCGACACGTGCAAGCGGCTGGACGAGCTGATCCTGGAGCTGCGCCGCCTGCCGGCCGAGGTTCCCCAGGAAGTTTCGTGACCGACAAGGTCAACCTCGAGCAGAAGTTCTCGCTCTTTGACGCCCACTGGCAGCCGAAGATCGTCGGGGAGTTGAACGGCCAGCACGTCAAGCTCGTCCGGTTCCAGGGCGAGTTTCTCTGGCACAAGCACGACGGCGAGGACGAGATGTTCCTGGTCCTCGGCGGCGAGTTCGACATGGAGTTCCGGGACCGGACCGTGCGCCTGCGCGAGGGCGAGTTTCTGATCGTGCCGAAGGGGGTCGAGCACCGCCCCGTCGCCGAGAAGGAAGCTCGCGTGATGCTCTTCGAGCCCGTCTCCACGGTCAACACCGGCGACGCGGGCGGCCCCCGCACCGTCTCCCGCCCCGAGCGGATCTGATCGGTTCCGACGCCGACCGAGGCGCAACGTTGCCCCGGTAGCCGTAGGGGCGGGCGGGGGCAAGCCTCGCCCCCTACGACACAAGGGGCGTCGTCACGGCAGACTTAGCCCACGATGACGCCGGCGTAGCCGACGACGGACGATGCGTCGCCGGTCTCGTCGCCGCTGTCGCGGCGGGCGACGACGCGGGCCTCCGCGACGCCGGCCTTCCTGGCGGCGAAGAGGAGGGTGGTCGCGGGCAGGAAGCCGCACATCGAGATCCCCTCCGAGAGGACCGTCGTGTAGAGGCCTTCCGGGTCCAGCGCTTCGATTCGCGCCAGCGCCAGGTCGTCCTTGCGCCGGCCGGCGGCCCGGGACTCGTAGTGGTTCATGTCGGAAGAGGCGAGGAGGACGGGCGGATC
>DATFQY010000166.1:0-3693 GCA_035263845.1 Thermoanaerobaculia bacterium
CGAAAGGCCCGGATCTTGCTGACGCTCTTGGCGCGTCGTAAGCCAGCTCCGGGGAAAGGAGTCCTTCGTGAAGATTCGCCAGGCTCTCAATCGGTTCTCGCTTCTCGGGATAACCCTTGTCGCGCTCGCGATCGCCGTGCCGGCCGCGGCGGCGCAGCTGCCCCTCGCGAACGATCAGAGGACCGTGAACGTCATGACCCGCAACCTCTATTCCGGCGCGAATTTCATGCCGGCGGTCAACGCGGTGCTCTCGGGAGATTCCGCGGCAGTCATCGCGGCGGTTACAGAGGTCTGGACCAAGGTGGGCTTCACGAACTTTCCGGCTCGAGCGGCCGGGATCGCCCGCGAGGTCGAGCAGGCGCAGCCGGACTTGATCGGGCTGCAGGAGGCGGTCCTCTGGCGCAGCCAGACTCCCTCCGACGGCGTGATGGGCAACGCCGAGAACGTCGAGTATGACTTCGTGCAGATCCTCCTCGATGCTCTCGCGGCGAGGGGATTGCACTACTCGGTCGTCGCCGAGGAACGCGGCGCCGATGTCGAGCTGCCGGGGTTCCTCTCACCGGCAAATGCCGCCCTCGGTATCGTCTCCGACATCCGACTGACGGACCGGGAAGTCCTTCTCGCGAGGACCGACCTGAGGGTATCCGAGCTGACGCTCTCGAACGCACAGACCGGACACTACAAAACCAATCTCGTCGTCCCGATCAGCTCCACGTTCACGTTTGTCGAGACGAGGGGATGGGTGTCGGTGGACGCGAAGGTTCGAGGCAAGGATTTCCGCTTCATCTCGACACATCTCGAGGAGCTCTTGCCGGGAACGATCGATCCTTCGGAGACGATCCGCGAGGCACAGGCGCTGGAGCTCCTGGGCGGGCCCGCCAATACGATGCTCCCGGTTATCCTGGTCGCCGACGGCAATTCCAACGCCAACGGCGATGCGACGACCGGCGCCTACAGCCTCTTGAGGGCCGGCGGTTTCGCCGATGCCTGGCTCGAGGCCAACCCGCCAAAGCCACAGGTGAGCACGTGCTGCGCCGACGAGCTGCTCACTTCTCCGACGATTCCGACCGCTTCCGACGACGAGGGCCGCATCGATCTCGTGCTCTACCGCGGCTCCGGTGATTTCGGAACGCTCGCGATCGACCTTCTCGGAAACAACGCCGCGACGGACAAGGTCCTCACCGGCATGACCCCGATCTGGCCGTCCGATCACGCCGGCGTCGCCGCGACCCTGGAGATCCCCGGCCGTCCAATCACGGTGGTCTCCGCCCGCCCGACCCCCCCGTAGGGCCGAGTCAGCGACCTCCGGGATTTCAACCTGTAGGGGCCCGCCCGCCTGCCCGCGATCTACGGGGCTTCGGCGGGCACCGCCTGGCTTTCGTCCATCGCGTTCGCCAGCAGCAGAATGGTTCCGCCGAAGAGCATCGTGTCGAAAAAATAGTTCAGCGCAACGATGTCCGTGGGCGTGCGGACGAGCATCGGCAGATAGACACACAGCACGGTTAGCAGAATCGTGATCCCCAGGGTCGTAGCCGCGATGCGCGCCTTCGCGTTCGTCAGGAGGCAGACACCTGCCGCGATCAGTACAACGCCGACAACGTAACCCACGGCGATGCGCGCGGGAACCCATTCCGGAGTGAGTTTCCTCAACGGGACGCTCGGCAGGAATTCCGGGTGAAGCAGATGCTCGACTCCATAGAACAGCGAAGCGATTCCCACGAGGAACCGCGGAACGGCGACCCATGCTGTGATCGGGCGGACAGGCGACGGCTGTCCCGGACGAGCGCTCGACAGAGTCATCGCCATGGCGAAAGCGCCGCAGCCGAAGGCCAGCTGTCTGAAGGCCAGCGCCCAGAAGAATCTATCGCCCGGGTTCGCCGCAACGGCCGGCGCGTCCATCACGAGGACGAAGATCAGCATGGTCATTCCGACCAGGGCCGCCGCCAGCCGCGCCTGAACGAGTGCGGCAATACTCAGCCCTGCGCAAAGAAAACCGAGGCCCACCAGGTAGACCCAGAATGTATGAGCGGGAATCCAGCGGGGGACGAGGCTCGCGATGTTCGCCGTGGCAGTGAAGTGCTCGGAGCCGAAAACAGCCAGCGGAATCGCAAAACACAGCCGGCCAAACGGCATGATCTTGTTGACGCCATGTTCCCGCTGCAGTTCCTTGAGGACCGTGGTGACGCCAACGAGGAGCACCACCGCCGCAGAGACATAAATCCAGAACGCCATCGCCGGAATCCCAAATGGCGCGGCTGCCAGGGCGAGCACGTCAACAGCGAGCGGTGAGTGACTCCGGTAGCTCATAGCCGGGTCTGAATGCTCGAGGCGGTGGCGCCCTTATCGGAGCTCGACGCGTCCATTGGGACAATCAACCGTCGCGATCAAGGCCGGAGCGGGGGCTTTCGTCACGCGCAGATCGAGGCCGAGTTTTCGGAGCATCTCCCCGACTCCTGGGGCGTCGGGATGCTCGGCGCGGAGGCCTGCGAGCGTCGCACCCGCCGCGGCGGTCTGGGCCGGATGCGGCGTCTTGCCCCAGTCGATGAAGAACGGGACGATGCCGTCGCCCAGCGTTGCCGCGGGACTCGTGAATCGCCAGGAGAGAAGAACGCCATCCGGGCGCTTCCGGCTCCCGGAACCGACCGGTCCGAGATCCACGCCGCGCCGAGCGGCCTCGGCCGCAAGGCGCTCGAGGTCCTGACCCTTCGCCGCCCACGCGGCGAGGCGAGGAGCCTTCAGGCCGTCGATGCCGAAGCGCCTCGGGCCCCGGTAATCGGGCTGATCGGGATCGGGGCCGATGATCTCGAGATACGACGCCGTCCCCAGCGCGACCAACGCGTTTCGGGTTCCCGCGCCGGGATGCTGGCCTCCAGGCGTCGCCCGAACTCCCAGGAGCCTCTCGACCGCGTCGATCCCGACCTTCAGGTCCGGAGTCGCGTAGACCAGATGATCCACGCTTTTTGCCGCGTCAACCATCCTCTCCGGCTCGCCGCTCTGGCCGCCTTGCACCCCGCCCACCACGAACACCATAGCCCCGAATACGGCGATCCAGATCCCCCCAAGGCTGGGCTCACCCTCTCCTCGACGCATTCGCAGTTGATCCAATCGACATCATAACTTCCTGAGTCGACCGCGGCCCGCCGGTTCAGCGCTCGTCGCCGTCCTCCGGCGGCGTGATCGACGGCGCGTTGACGGTCTCGCGCAGGAGTGGCCGGCCGGCCTCGTCGATCCACTCGAGCGTCGAACCGGATCCGGGAGCTTCGTCGAGGCGTGCCCTCACCTGTCCGGTGCGCATTCGCCGAACCAACTCCGGTTCGAACTTCTCGGGCGGGAAGGAGAACAGGATCTCGCCATTGGGGTGCATGACGTTGACCCGGCGAACGCGTCCCGCCTCCTCCTCGACCCGGCACCAGAGGTCGTCAAGCCGCGACGCCCTCATCCCGGCAGCTTTGCCGCCAGGACATCGACCTTCTCGATCGACGGCGCTTTGGAGAGAAGCTCCCCGGCCTTCGCCATCAGGGCCGCCGCGACCTTGCCTGACAGGTGAGCCTGGCGGCCGGCCTCATCGGGGAACGCATCGAAGATGCCGAACGTCGACGGCCCGAGACGGATACCGAACCAGGCCGTCGTGGCGGGCTCCGCCTCAACGAGCGGAAGTCCGCCCCGCAGGAACTGCTCGACGTCCTTCTCCTT
>DATFQY010000167.1:0-12443 GCA_035263845.1 Thermoanaerobaculia bacterium
GCTCTGCTCGACGAGGACCGTCCGTAGACCCTCCGACGCCCCGTAGACGGCCGCGGCGAGCCCCGCCGGGCCTCCCCCGGCGATCAGGACGTCGTAGAAGGGAAGCTTCGCCCGAGTCTGTAACCCGATCTTCTCAGCGAGCTCGCGGTTGGACGGCGCGACGAGCCGGCTGCCGTCGGGAAAGAGCACGACCGGCAGCTTCGACGCGTCGCCGGTCGTCCGGATCAGCTCCCGAGTCGGCGCATCGAGATCCACGTCGATCCACTGGTACGGCACCTGGTTGTTGGAAAGGAACTCCTTGACCGCGTAGCTCCGGGGCGACGAGCGCGCGCCGGCGACCCGGATGCCGTCGAAGGCCGGGCGCACGCGGCCTTTCCAGTCCGAGAGAAGGTCGTCGAGGACCGGGTAGAGGCGCTCGGAGGGCGGGTCCCAGGGCTTCAACAGGTAGTAGTCGAGACCCACGTCGTTGATCCCCGAGATCGCCGCCTGCGTGTCCGCGTACGCGGTCAGGAGGACCCGCCGGGAGTCGGGATGGAGCTTCAAGGCCTCGCGCAGCATCTCGGTTCCGGACATGCCGGGCATCCGCTCGTCCACGAGGAAGAGCGCGACCGGCGTGCCGCGCTCCTTCAGCTGCCGCGCCGCCTCGAGCGCCTCCGGGCCGGAGCCCGCCTTCAGGATCCGGTAATCGCCCCGATAGTGCTGCCGCAAGTCCCGCTCGATCGCGGCCAGGACCTCCGCGTCGTCGTCCACGCTGAAGATGACGGGCTTGCTCACGCTTTTACTTCCCTTCCAAGGCGGCCGCCGGAAGCTCGATCGGGAGCCGCACCGTGAACTTCGTCCTGCCGGGCCGCGACTCCACGCCGATCGCTCCGCGGTGCTTTCCGGTCACGATGGCGTGGCTCGTGGACAGGCCCAGGCCCGTCCCCTTGCCGACTGGCTTGGTCGTGAAGAAGGGATCGAAGATCCTCGGCTGAACGTCCTCGGGGATGCCCGGCCCGTCGTCCTCGATCTCGACGACCGCCCACCCGTTTTCGCGGCGAGTCCGGATCCGGATCTCCCCGCGGCCGCTCATCGCGTCGGCGGCGTTGTCGAGGATGTTGGTCCAGACCTGGTTCAACTCGCTGCCGAAGGCCGCGATGTGCGGCAGGTCCGCGGCGTAGTCGCGCCGGACCGCAATGCCGGCCTTCAGTTTGTTGCGGAGGATGACCAGCGTGTTGTCGATCCCCTCGTGAAGGTTGACCGCCTGGACCGGCGCCTGCCCGACGTAGGAGTAGCTCTTGAGAGCCCCGACGATCTCGGAGATGCGCGAGGTCCCTTCGCCGATCTCGTGCAGGAGGCTGTAGACCGGGAAGACCGCGGAGGCCCACGTCACGATCGGCGCGACGGAGCCGGCCGGGAGCGACCCGGCGAGCGACTCGAGCGCGGCCGGATCGAGGCCCTGCGCCGCGAGCGCCGGCGAGAGCTCCCACGGATTGGGTACTCCGCGGTCCTCCAGCCACTCCTCGACGGCGGCCTCGCGGTCGGACCGGGCCAGCGGATCGAGGTCGCTCGGCTTCGCCGCGCGCTGCCGGGCCTCGGCGTCCAGCCGGGTGAGCGCCTCGCGGTCGGCGGGCGAGATGCAGGCCGAGGCGATCTTTCGCTCCGCTTCCTGGAGCCTCGCGAACGCGTCCCGGAGCTGCTCGGAAGCGCGGCGGGCGGCGGCGGCCGGGTTGTTGAGCTCGTGCGCGACGCCGGCGGCGAGGCCCCCGAGCGTGGCGAGCTTTTCGGACTGGCGCAGCGCCATCTCCTGGTTCAGGAAGGCGACCTCGAGCTGCCGCATCCGCCGGCGATCCGTCACGAAGGCGTAGAGGACGAGAAAGGAGATCCCCATCACGGCGACCGAGTTGCCGACGAAGAAGGCGAGCACGACCGACCGCGGCAGGTGGTTTCCGATCCCGACGCCGGGCTCGAGGTAGGCGACGCCGAGGACCGCCGCGACGAAGGCGGCCAGCCACCAGAGCGGCTCCCGCTCCCCGCCGAAGAGCAGCGACTCCAGGACCGCGATGAACGACCACAGGATGACGAGGCTCGATCCCACGAACCCGCCCAGCGCGAGCTGCAGCGCGATCGGCAGGACGAACATGAGCACCTGCTGCACCCACCGGAAGAGCTCGAAGCGTCGCAGCCGGAAGAGGAGCAGCAGGTCGAGGAGCGTCAGGACGGAATACGCGATCGGGTACGGAGCGACGCCCGGCTCGCCGTAGAGGATGTACACCCCGCCCCAAAGAAACCCGGCCGGAACCACGAGCATGGAGGCGATCGTGAACTGGACCTTGCGCTGACGGGTCTCCTGGTTCTCGCCCGCGACGCACAGCCGGGCCTCGATCCACGAGGTGTGGGAGTGGGATTCGGGAACGGATCCCGAGGTCCCCGAGGTCTTTTCAGCGGCAGCCGTCCCCCCGGGCGGCGCCGCGACTGCGCTCTCCAAGCATCCTCCTCCTCGGACTCCGTCACGCGATTCGATTGCGGGCGGATTTTACCGCCCGCGGGCAGGAGGGTTCGACTTCCGCTCTTCCAGCTCCTCCAGCGTCTTCGGCCAGTCGCTTCGCAGGAGCTGCGACAGGGCGCGATCGGCGAGGAGCTTGCCTCCCGTCTGGCAGGCCGGGCAGTAGTTGGACTCGTTGTCGGCGTAGACGATCCTCTGGACCGGCGTGCCGCAGTCGGGACAAGGCTTGTCGTAGCGCCCGTGCACCGCCATTCCCTCGCGGAAAGCGGTCACCTTCTCGGGGAAGGCGCGGAGCGCGTCCGCGACGAACCGGTCCCGCCACTTCTCCAGGGTCTCCCGCGTGGCGCGGAAGAGCCGCCCGACCTCCTCCTCGGTCATCTTCTTCGTCAGCCTCGCCGGCGACATGCGCGCGCGGTGCAGGATCTCGTCGGAGTAGGCGTTGCCGATGCCCGAGAAGAGGCGGGGGTCCGTCAGGGCGCGCTTGACCGTGTGGTTCTCGCGGGTCAGCGCCTCGTGGAACGCGGCCTCGTCCGTCTCGAGCGGCTCGACTCCGCCGCGGTCGAAGGCCCGCAGGCCTTCTTCGCCGCGGACTAAGTGCAGCGACGCGCGCTTCTTCGAGGCGGCTTCCGTCACGACGAGGGTGGCGCCCGGAAAATCGAGCGTGGCGAGGTTGGTCCGGCCGCCGATCTTCGCGCGCCCCGGCTTCCAGTGGAGCCGCCCGGCGATCATCAAGTGCAAGACGACGAAGAGACCGCCGTCGAGCTCGAACACGATGCGCTTGCCCATCCGGCGCAGCCCGACGACGGTCCTCCCCTCGATCTCGCGGACCGGCGGATCCACCGAGCGCAGGAAGAACGGGCTCGCCAGCCGGATCGCCTCGAGCTTCTGTCCCACGACGCGCGACTCCAGTGCCGCGATGTAGGCCACGATATCCGGCAGCTCCGGCACGCCGGCGAGGGTAGCAGAGGGGGACTGATGGCCGCCGCACAGGCTTCCAATGCAGTGCAACACAAGGAGGGGCGAGAAAGGTCAGGCGAGCTCGCTGGACATCAGGGCCAGCGGGAACGCGACGCCGCCGGGAAGCGTGACCTCGCTTCGCTCGACGATCGAGAAACCCTCGCGCTCGTAGAACGGGATGCCCGTGAGCGTGGCCATGAGCTCGAGTCGGCGGAATCCCTCCCGCTTCGCCGCGCGCCGGCACTCGGCGAGGAGCAGCTTCGCGACGCCGCGACGGGCCCACTCCGGCCGGACGAAGAACGCGCGGATGCGCGCGGGCTCCGCCGCGGGGTCGAGCCGGTCGTCGGACCGATCCGCGTACTGGTCGCCTCCGAAGAGCGTGCGCCGCCGGCTCCATCCTCCGCAGGCCACGGGTGAGCCCTCCGATTCGACGACGAAGTACGAGCCGTCCTCGATCAACCGCGTGTCCACGCCGAAGAGGTGCTCCAGAGCGGCGGCGAGCTGTTGCCCCGAGTAGTCGCCGCCCGAGAGACCGAGGACCGACTCCCGGATCAGCTTCCGAAGACTCTCGACGTCTGCCGGGATCGCCGGCCGCAGGAAGAGGCCGCCCGCGGTCACGGCGAGGGGCGGCTGTCGTCGTAGAAGCGGCGGTGGAGGACGTTCCCGGTCCGGCCGGCCAGCCCGATGTCGATCGTGTGGAAGCCGGCGGGGCCCGGAGGCTTTCGGAAAACCAGGACGTAGTGGCCGACGAGAGTTCGCCCGACCTTCTCCATCGCGAACCGCGGGAAATCCCACGTCGGCACGTAGAGGCCGCCGGTCTCCCACGCGACCCGCTGGAGGCCGTCCGACAGCGTGTGCCGACCGTCGCTGACGTCGAGGCAGAAGACCGAGGTCTCCGCTTTCGTCAGCGCCTGCCGGGCGGGCTCGTACTCCGGCGTCTGGCGGACGTAGCCGGCGACCTCGCCCGGGAATGTCGGAGTCCACATCCCGATTCCCCAGCCGAAGAGAAGGAGCGACTTCTTGCCCGGAACGCTTCGAAGCGCCCCGCCGAGCGACGCCAGCGCCTTCTCGATCGAGGTCGCCGAACGGGCCTCCGCCTCGGGCAGAAGCATGGAGAGCGAGGCCCCGGCCGACGGGTCCGGTGTCCGGTCCTCCGCCGTTTTCGAGATCCGTTCCAGCGCCGCGGCGAGCCGCCGCCGGTCCGTCGTGAAGTCCTGCTTCAACCAGAGACGCGATCCGAATAGGAGAACCGCGACCCGGTCGGCCGGCTCCAGCGTCTTGACGAACTCGCGGGCCTGGCGCTGCATCTGGACGAAACCGGCCTGCTTCTGCCCGGCGATCTCCCACTGGAAGACGAAGACCATCAGCCGCTGGCTGTCCTCCGACTGGGGAAGGGCGATCTCGACGGACCCGCTGACGGGGGTCGGCGGCGCCGGCGCAGGCGGGGCGGACTTCCCGCGGCCCGGCTCCGGCGGCCCGACCCACTCGATGGATTCGAGGACGACCAGCTTGTTGTCCACCGCGACCCGGAAATCCCGTTCGGTCAGGCCGGTGATCGGGCTTCCGCGATCGTCCACGGCGTGGACGTTGACCACGACCCGCGAGACCGTGACCTTCTCTTCGAAGGCCTGCGCCGGCGGCGGCTTCTGCTCGGCGGATTGCGGGAGAAGCGCCAGCGCCGCCGAAAAGAGGAGCGGCTGCGCGATCACGTCAGCTCGGCCGGGGGCTCGTGGGAGAGGCGTCCGCGGCGCTCCTTGCGCTCGAGCGCCAGACGGATGAGCTCGTCCAAGAGGCGAGGCAAAGGCAGGCCGGCCGCCTCCCAGAGCTTTGGGTACATGGAGATCGACGTGAAGCCGGGAAGCGTGTTGAGCTCGTTGACGAGGACGCGGCCGGTCCCCTTCTCGAGGAAGAAGTCCACGCGGGCCATTCCGGAGATTCCGGCAGCCTGGAAAGCGCGCACCGCGAGACCGCGGACCTCCTCAGCGACCGCGGCCTCGATGGGCGCCGGGATGAGCAGCTTCGCGTTGTCCTCGCGGTACTTGTCGTCGTAGTCGTAGAACTCGCGGCCCGGGACGACCTCGCCGACGCCGGAGGCCACCGGCTCATCGTTGCCGAGGACGGCGCACTCGAGCTCCCGCGCGTCCACTCCCTCTTCCACCAGCGCCCGGTCGTCGTAGCGGAAGGCGGCGGCGAGCGCCGCGTCGAGGTCCTCCCACTGCTTGACCTTGGTGACGCCGACGGAGGAGCCGCCGTTGGAGGGCTTGACGAAAAGCGGGAGACGGAAGGGGGGTGACACGGAAGAGAGAACGCCCCTCACCCCGGGGCTCTCCCGCGGGGAGAGCGACAGGAAACGCGTGGTCGGAATCCCGGCGTCTCGCAGGAGAGACTTGAAGACGGCCTTGTCCATCCCGATCGCGGAGCCGGCCACGCCTGAGCCGACGTAGGGGATCCCGAGAAATTCGAGGAAGCCCTGGAGGACGCCGTCCTCGCCGGTCGTGCCGTGGATGATCGGGACGACGACGTCGGCCCGCGCCGGCGTGATCTCGGCCGGGACGAGCGCGCGCGAGTCGAGCCTCTCCTCGTCGCTACCCGGCCGGCGGAACTTCTCGGGAACCGAGCCGGCGGCCAGGAGGCGCCTGGAGTCCGCGGCCGGCAGGAAGTGGCCGTCGGGGCCGACGGCTAACGGAACCACGTCGTACTTCGAAGGATCGAGCGCGCCGACGATCGTGCGCGCCGAGATGCGGGAGACCTCCCGCTCCACGGAGCGGCCGCCGAAGAGGACCACGACGCGCAGGCGGCTCACTTGCTCACCAGCTCACGACCCGGACGTCCTCGATCGCGGGCGCGCGGCGCAGCTTCTCCAGGGCGTCCCGCGTCGGCGCGGTATCCACGGCGATGACCGCGGCCGCCTTCGAACCGTCACCCCGGGCGAGCGAGAAGTCCGCGATGTTGACGCCGGCCGCGCCCAGGAGCGTCCCGACGGTCCCGACGACCCCGGGCACGTCCCGGTTGCGCAGGAAGACGACCGTCCCCTCCGGCCGGAATTCCAGCGGCAGGTCGTCCACCTTGACGACCCTGGCGTCGCGCCCCGAAAAGAGCGTCGCATCGGCGCTGGAGGTGCCGGCGCCGATGAGCGTGACGCGGATCGAGCGGACGTAGTTTCCCGGAAGCTCGTGCCGCGTCGAGACGACCGACACGCCTCGCTCCTCCGCCACGACCATGGCGTTGACGAAGTTGACGGGCTCCGGGGCGTGTCTCTCCAGGGTCCCCTTGACGGCCGCCACCGCGACCGGGCGAAGCAGGTCCTCCGGCAGCCCCCACGTCTCGACGGAGATGGACGTGACCTCCCCGGCGCCGATGGCGCAGAGGAAGTGCGCGGCCCGCTCGGCCAGCCGCATCCACGCGGCCGCTCCTGTCGGGTCCGCGGGGCCGCGAAAGGGAAGGTTCACGGCCGGCACGTAGGCCGCCCCTGCGAGGGCGTCCGCGACGGCCTCCACGGTCTGGAGGGAGACCCGCTCCTGCGCCTCGACGGTCGAGGCGCCCAGGTGCGGCGTCGCGACGACGTTGGGGAGCTTCAGCAACGGGTCGTTGGGGTCCGGCGGCTCGGGCTCGAAGACGTCCAGCGCCGCTCCCGCCAGGTGCCCCGAGGCGAGCGCCTCGTGCAGAGCCTCGCGGTCCACGAGCTTGCCGCGCGCGACGTTGGCGAGGATCGCTCCCTTCTTCATGCGCGCGATCTCCTCGCGGCCGAGGATCGGCTTGCCCCCCTCTCCCGCGGTGGCGTGGAGCGTGACGATGTCAGAGGTCTCGAGCAGCTCCGGCAGCGGCAGGAGCGCCACGCCCATCTCCCGCGCGCGCCCCGGCGGAAGGTACGGATCGAACCCGACGACCTTCGCTTCGAAGGCGCGGGCCCGCGCCGCCACGCGCGAGCCGACCTGGCCGAGGCCGACGATGCCGAGCGTCTTCCCGGACAGCTCAGTCCCGAGAAACTTCGACTTCTCCCACTTCCCCGCCGACATGGACGACGCGGCGGCCGGCACGCGGCGCAGCAGCGCCAGGAGGAGGGCGAACGTGTGCTCCACGGCCGAGACGACGTTGGCTGTCGGGGCGTTGATGACGAGGACGCCGCGGGCGGTCGCCGCCGGGACGTCCACGTTGTCCACGCCGACTCCCGCCCGGCCGACGACGGAGAGCTTCGGCGCCGCCTCGAGGAGCGCTTTGTCCACCTTCGTGGCGCTCCGGACCAGGAGCGCCTCGGCGTCCGCGAGCTCCGCGATCAGTTTCTCGCGGGGTGCGCCGGCGAGGTTGACGACTTCATGGCCGGCGGAGCGCAAGCGCTCGAGGCCGCTCTCGTCCATCTTCTCCGCGACGACGACACGGCTCATAGATGGAAATTATCAGCTCTCAGCTCTCAGGTCTCGACTATTGGCTCTGCGAGTCGAGCCACTCCGGCAGTTCGGAAAGGGAGTCGAGGAGCGCGTCGGCGTCCACTTCGCGGAGCTCCTCGCGGGTCCGGGAGCCGGAGGGGACGAGGACGACGCGGCAGCCGGCCGCCCGAGCGAACTCGGAATCCACTTCCATGTCGCCGACGACGACCGTCCCGGCCGGGCCCGCGCCGCGATCCGTCATCAGCCGGTGGAGCATCGTCGGGTTTGGCTTCGTGGGAGTCTCCTCGTCCGGTCCCGCGACGGCGGCGAAGTACGCTTCGACGCCGCACGCGTCGAGGATCATGCGCGAGAAACGCGCGGGCTTGTTCGAGGCGACCGCCATGGAGTAGCCGCGCTGCTCGAGGCTCGCGAGCACCGCGGGCACGTCCGGCAGGAGGCGCGTCTTGGGCACGGCGACGTGCGGATAACGCTCGCGGAAGAGGCGCACCCCCTCGGGCGCGGTTTCGCGGCCGACGGCCTTCTCGAGCAGCTTCTCGAGCCCGTGGCCGACCATGGCGCGCACCTGCTCGGGCGGCAGCTCCTCCAGCCCGAACTTCTTCATCGCGTAGGCCAGCGCGTCGGCGATCGCGTCGTAGCCGTCGATGAGGGTCCCGTCCAGGTCAAAGACAACGAAAGTCATACGGGGAGGAGCCTCCCCTTCTCAGAGAGAAGTGCGGTCCAGCCCGGCGAGACGGAGCACCGTCTCGACGATCTCGTGCACGTCGCCGAACGCGTGCGTCGGCAGATCGTCCTCGGCCGGCCGGTCGGAGACGCGGGCGAGGACCCCTTCGATCCGCGGCCGCGAGGCGCGCTCCCGCGTCACCTCGATCTTCGGCAACGGAAGCGCCTTGAAGCCCTCGACCAGGACGAGGTCGCAGTCCGAGAACTCGCGCTCCAGGAGCTCCTCCAGTTCCGCCTCCGGGCCGAACCGCCGGGCCGTCGTGCGCTCGGGAGTCACGAACGCGGAGACCGAGGCGCCGGAGGCCGCGTGCCGGTGCGAGTCCTTGCCGGGCACGTCGTCCTCGAAGTCCTTCGAGGTGTGCTTGACCGTTCCCACCTTGAGCCCCCGGGCCTTGAGCCACGGGACGAGCCCGACGACGAGCGTCGTCTTTCCCGAGTCGTGGCCTCCGACGAAGGCCACCGCGGCGGGCTTGCGGTCCGGGTAGAGGAGATGAGGCGCGCGCCGCGGGAGAAACGCCTCCGCGCCGGCGTCGTGGCGGGCGATCTCGGCGCCGAGGTCGCCGCCGGCGTCGAGGATCCCTCGGAAGCGAGGCGAGCCGGTCAGCAGGTCGATCGCCGGCCGCCGGTCGAACTCGTAAGGCTCGGTTCGCCAGACGAACTGGTTGGGATCGAGGCGCCGGGCGGTCTCGACGATCCGCATCCCCGTTTCGAAAGAACGGAACTTCGCCGGATCGGTGATGTGCATCAGGGCGCCGCCGCAGGTCTCCCACGAGTGCTTGTCGAACATCGGCCGGAAGTGGACCGGCACGAACGTGATTCCGGGCAGCTCCAGCGCGTTCAAAGCGTCGGCGAAGGCGGCGGCGGGGAGCCACGGCGCCCCGAACATCTCGAAGGGCCGCGTCGTCCCGCGCGCCTCCGACAGGTTCGTTCCCTCGAGCAGGCACATTCCGGGATACACGAGCGCCGTCCGCGGAGTCGGGATGTTCGGCGACGGGGAGACCCAAGGCAGGCCGGTCCTCGCAAAATCCATCTCGCGAGCCCAGCCGGCGACCGGAGAAACCACCAGGTCCACATCGAGCTTCTTTTCGGCCGCGAGGAGCCGGGCCATCTCGCCCGCGGTCATTCCGTGGCGGACCGGGACCGGGTGCATCCCGACGAACGAGAGGAAGGCCTTCTCCTGGGGCGCGCCCTCGACGGCGCCGCCGATCGGGTTGGGGCGGTCGCAGACGACGAGCCGGACGCCAGCCTCCGCGCAGGCCTCCATCGCCAGCATCATCGTCCAGACGAAGGTGTAGTAGCGCGCGCCCACGTCGGCGATGTCGAAGACCAGCGCGTCGAGGCCCGCGAGGTCCTGGCGCCGCGGCTTCAGGGTCTCGTCCGTCGCTCCGTAGAGAGAGACGGCGGGCAGTCCCGTGGGCCAGTGGACCGCGTTGCTGACGGCCTCCATGTACTTCGCTCCGCCGTCCACGCCGTGCTCGGGCCCGAAGAGGCGGACGAGCTTCGCGTCGGGGCTCTCGCGGAGCGCCCGCCACGTCGGGACTCCCGCCGAGGTGACGCCCGAGGGATTCGTGACCAAGCCAACCCGCTTCCCCGCGATCGGCGACGGGTCCTCGAGCAGGACGTCGATGCCCGGCCGCACACCGCCCGGCGGCCGGGCAACGGCGCGCTCGGCGGAGGCGTCAGGCGGAAGGATGTCCCGGCGATTCACCGCGTACCAGCTCCACCGCGTGACCCAGCAGCTCGACGATCGAGCGCAGGCAGTCGGCCGCTCCCGAGGGCGAGCCCGGCAGCGCCACGACGAGCGTCTTCCCGCGCACCCCGACGACCTGTCGCGAGAGGTACGCCGCCGGGAAGTCCCCTCCGGTCGAAGAGCGCATCTTCTCCGCCAGCCCGGGCACTTCGAACTCGATGACGTCCCGGACGGCCTCCGGCGTGCGGTCGCGCGGCGCCACACCCGTCCCGCCGGTCAGCAGGACGAGGTCCGCGTTGCGGGCGTAGGCCGCGAACCGGATCGCCCGGGCGACCTTCTGCCGGTCGTCGGGAAGGACCTCGCGAAGGACGACCTCGTGGGCGATGCCGGAGGAGCCAAGGACCGCCTCGCAAGCCGGGCCGCCGCGGTCCTCTCTTTCCCCGGCTGCTACGCCATCGGAGACTGTCAGAACCGCCACGCGCATCATCGGTGCGCATTCTAAGGGCGACGGTCCAAGGTCCAATGTCCAGGGTCTGTCGAAGGTCCAAGGTCAAAGGTCCCGGGGTCCAAAGTCCAAGGTTCAAGGTCCAAGGTCGGTCGAAAGTCGAGAGTCGAAGGTCGGGCTCCGGGACTTTCGACTTTGGACTCTAGACTGACTTTGGACTTTGGACTTTAGACCTTGGATCTCCTCCTCTGGTACGTCCCCGACCTTCCGCCCGTCTTCTCGAGCAGGACGATCTCTCGGATCTCGATGGAGCGGTCGAGGGACTTTCCCATGTCGTAGAGGGCGAGGCAGGCTCCGGCGACGGCCGTGAGGGCCTCCATCTCGACTCCGGTCCGGGCGGCCGTCGAGGTGGTCGCAGTGACGACGACCTCGCGCGTTTTCTGGGCCAGCTCGCACTCGACCGAGACGGCGTCCAGGGCGATCGGGTGCGTCAGAGGGACGATCTCCGACGTCTTCTTCGCCGCGAGGATGCCGGCCAGGCGCGCGACCGCGAGGGCGTCGCCCTTGGAGAGCTTGCCCGCGGAGAGCGCGCCGAAGGCGGCCTCGTTGAACCGCACCCTCCCGCGAGCGACCGCGCGCCTGCGGGTCGTCGCTTTGCCTCCGACGTCCACCATCCGCGCCCGGCCCCGGGAGTCCAGGTGGAGGAGGCTGCCGCGCAGCGGTCCCGTGGATCGCGGGCGGCGGGGGCGCTTCGGCGGTTTTTCTTCGTCTTCCATCCCGGTCGAGCCCGCTACGCGAACCCTCGCGCAGCCGCGTACGCTTCGATCGTGTTGAGGTTGGCGAAGGAGTTGCCGGAGGGGTCGAGCGACTTCCAGTCATCCTCGGCGAGAACCTCGGCGCCGGCGTCTTCCAGGAGCTTTCGAAGCGACATCTCGCCCTTTGCGATCCGGTCGAGGACCTCGGGCAGGAGCCGGCGCCGCCACGCCGCGGCCAGCGGCTGCATCCTCCCGTCCGCCAATGGGGCGATCGCGGGCGCGTCGCTCGCGAGACTGCGCCGTGCGATCTCGCGCAGGACCGGCTCCGTCACGAGCGGCAGGTCCACGCCCAGGATGAACACGCGGTCCGCGGCCTCCTCCAGCGCCCGCGCCACGCCGTGGATCGCGGCGTGCTCGTCGGAGCGGTCGAGCAGCAGCCCCGCCGGGCCAGCGTCGAAGGCCGGAGCCGCCTTGGCGACGACGAAGACCTCCTCGAAGATCCGGGAGAGCCGGCTGGTCTGATGGGCCAGTAAGCTCGTCTTCCCGTAGGGCAGCGCCGCCTTGGGCGCTCCCATCCGGCGCGAGGCGCCGCCCGCGAGCACCGCCGCCGGCATCGGAACCTTCATCGCGCCGATGCTAGCATCCGGGAACTTCGTGCGGATCTCCGTCATCATCCCGATCAAGGACGAAAGCGCAGAAGCCGCCGGGCGGTTCCGGCAGTTCTCGGGAAGGGAGGACGCCGAGATCCTCGTCGCCGCGGGCGGCGCGCGGAAGGAGACGGTCCGCGCCTTCGAGGCGCTCGGGGCCGCCGTACACGAGTGCGCCGGAAGCCGTGGAAGCCGTCTCGCCGGGGCCGCCAGCAGGGCCCAGGGCGACGCGCTCTTCTTCCTGCACGCCGACTCGCGCGCGCCGGACGGAGCGCTCGACCTCCTGCGGCGGGCGATCGAGGGGGGGGCCAGCGCCGGCGCATTTTCCCTCGCCTACGAAGGCGCAACGCCGCCTCTAA
>DATFQY010000168.1:0-26544 GCA_035263845.1 Thermoanaerobaculia bacterium
TGCCGCTTCGCGAACGTCTGCGAGATCACGCAGACCTTCGCGGACTCGCGGCCGTCCTGCTCCGTGAAGAGCCGTCCCTGGAGCAGGCGGATTTTGAGTAGCTGGAAGTAGGCCGGTGTCGCGGACGTGTAGTTGGCGGACAGGTCCGCGCCGGGCGTCTCTGCCCGCCCCTCGATCTTGAACGCGAAGTTCAGCCCCGCGCCGTAGAGAGGAAGCGGCAGCGAAGCGGCGACGCCCTCGACGCCGGGCTTGTCCTCCAGCCTCTGGACGAGCGTCTCGTAGAAGCCGAGCCACTGCTCCGGCTTCGAGTACTGCGTTCGCGGCAGCGACATGCCCGCCGTCAGGACGTGCGAGGGATCGAACCCGAGCGGCACGTTCTGCAGGCGGACGAAGCTCCTGGCGAGGAGTCCCGCGCCCACGAGCAGCACGAACGCGAACGCCGTCTCGAGGCCGACGATGACGCCGCGCAGGCGCTTCTTCCCGCGGCTCTCGCCGGTTCCCGCCGATCCTTCCTTGAGCGCTCCGGCAACGCCGGCGCTCGAGGACTGGAGCGCGGGCGCCAGGCCGAAGACGGCCGCCGCCAGGAGTGACGCGGCGAGGGAGAACGCGAGCACCCGCGCGTCGATCCCGATCTCGCCGATCCGCGGCAGATCCCCAGGAAGCCAGGCGCGGAGCGCGCCCGTCGCGGCGAAGGCCAGCGCGATCCCGAGCGCGCCGCCCGCGAGGCCGAGCAGCAGGCTCTCCGCCAGCGACTGTGCCACGAGCGTCGACCGCCCGGCGCCCAGGGCCGTGCGGATCGCGAACTCCCTCGACCGGCCGCTTGCCCGTGCGAGCAGCAGGTTGGCCACGTTGGCGCAGGCGATCAGGAACACGAATGCGACCGCGCCGAGGAGGAGGAGCAGGGCGGTCCGCACTCCCGAAACGAGGCTCTCGGAGAGCGGCACGATCCGCACGCCCCATCCCTCGTTCTCCTTCGGAAACTGCTTCGCCAGGCCCTTCGCGACCATCGCGAGGTCCGCCTCCGCCTGCGGGATCGTGACTCCGTCCTTGAGCCGTCCCACGATCGTCAGGTAGTGCCCGCCGCGCTTCTGCTGGAGGTCGGCGAAGACGGGGTCCTTCGGAAGGGGAGTCCAGAGCTCCGCCGGCGGCACGTTGGGGGGAGTCAGGAAGATCGCCGGCATCACGCCCACGACCGAGAAGGGCCGCTGGTCCAGCTGCACGCTCTTGCCCAGGACTCCCGGGTCGGCCCCGAAACGCTCGCGCCACAGCTTCTCGGTCAGCACCGCGACGGGAGGCGCGTCCGCCGCGTCGTCGGACGGCACCAGTCCCCGTCCCAGCAGCGGCCTCGAGCCCAGCAGCCCGAAGACGTTCGAAGTCAGCGTCCCGGCCACCACCAGCACCGGGTCGCCCTGCCCGGTCAGGGTGAAGTCGTGCATGCGGATCGCGCCCAGTCCCTCGAACGACCGGACCTGCGCCGCGAAGTCGGTGTAGTTCAGGAACGAGACCCCGTTGTTCGCGACACCCTCCTTCGGCAGGGTCTGATAGACCCGAACGATCCTCTCGGGCTCTGCGTAGGGGAGCGGCCGCAGCAGGACCGCGTTGACCACGCTGAAGATCGCGGTATTCGCCCCGACCCCCAGCGCCACGGTGACCAGGACCACCGCCGCGAACCCCGGGCTCTTCACGAGCATCCTGGCCCCAACCCGCAGATCCCTCCCCACGTTCTTCATGTTCTCTGTTACTCCGGAATTCCTACGAAGTTTCCGATTCGTTCTCCGTGCCCGTGTCGTAGGGGAGGGGCTTGCCCCTCCCGCCCGGTCGTTGCCCTTTCCATCATCTGGTCAACAGCGATGATCCAGAGCATTGAGCCCCGACACGAACCAGATCTTCCCATCCCGAGGATCGTAGTAATTCGAATTCAACCTCCGAGCCTCCAGCGTCCGATGACACCGCGCGCAACGATTCCAGTTGTCGCACCGGCACCGAACATGGACCACGAAGTCTTGCTTGTCGACCCCCGACAACGAGGGATCGAGACATTTCCCCTTCCAGTCCCCGCACTCCGAGCACTCCCGCAGCCCCGCCGGCGCCCCGCTCGCCTGCCGCCCGAAGAGCCACTGCGCCTCGTCCATGGTCGCCCACCTCCCGCCCCTCCACGGCTCGCCGAATTGAAACCCCCGGATCGGGTTTCTCCGGATGAAGAGCTCGAGGCTCGCGATTCGGCGTTCGGAAGCCCTCGTCGCGAAGCTCCTCGGGAACCGCGCGCACGGCTGGATGTCGCCGGTCAGCGGAAAACCCGGAAACGGATTCTTCGAAACGCCGCTCGCCCCGCCCTTGGCCGGGAGATGCATCCAGTCTCCCCACCAGAGCGCCAGGCTCACCGGCATCCGGTTTGCCGCCCTCTGCTGCTCGGCGATCCACAGAAGTGTCCGCCGAGCCAGCCTGTCGGGCAGCAGGATGATGTGGTTGATCCCCATCACCGGGTGAACGACGAGATAAGGGAAGTCCTCGAACCCGGGCTTCTCGAATTCCGCACAATCCCGCTCGGTGAAAAACGGCTCCGGCCCTCTCACGGCTCTCCTCCCGCGCGGGAGTTCCGGCGCCGTCCCTCGCCTGAAGCCCATCAACGGAAAACGCCTCGATCGCGAGGCGTCTCACGCCTTTCGTTGCCCGACGTGAGCCCTATCGTTCCCGTTTCCGGGCTGGCTTTGGCACCTTGGCGGCGAAGCCAGGTTGCCGGGCGGTCGACGGGCCAGTCCCCTCGCGCCTCTCTCGATATCGCCGCGGATGATACCCCGTCCGAGGGACCGATTCCCGGCCCCGTGTTGTAGGGGAGGGGCTTGCCCCTCCCGCCCGGTCGTGCTCCCGGTTATTGCTCCGCGTGTCCCTTGACCACGAGCGCGAATGCCTTCAACTGGAGTACCACGTGGCCCTGGTCGTTCGTGGTCACCGTGGGGAAGGTCGTGCCCGAGGGCTTGGTGAGGCTGAAGACGCCGGGGTGCCTCGTGCCCGTCGCCTTGCGGCTCAGATCGAGCAGGCCGGCGAGCGGGAAGACGGCGTCGGGATCGGGGTCATCCGCCGCGGGAACGACGAGCAGGAAGTCGGGATATTCCGAGGTGCCCATGTGGGCCCCGTCGGAGGGTTGGAGCGCGTAGCGGAGCGTGTAGAAGCCGGGCTTGATCGCCTGCCCGCGGAAGTCCGTCGCCGCGGCCGCGAACTGGATGACTCCGACCATCGCCGAGACCGCGAGGCCCGGAGCGAGCGATCCGCCTCCGCCCTTCTTGGCATCCGGAATGGTCTTACGCAACCACAGCTCGCAATACGCGCCCTCGGGCAAGGTGACCCGAGTTCCCTGCGCATCGAGAGCAGACCGCACCGCCGCCGGAACGGATCCCTCCGCGGGGAGTCCGACCGGCTCGACCTTCGGACCGCCCGCTGCCCCGGTAAGAAGAAGGATCGCGGCGGCGAGCGCCGCCGACCGGGCCGCTGGAGGCTTCCCCGCGATCAGCGCTCGAACGTTCCGACGAAGGCGCTGCGCTTCTCCGAACAGCTCCAGGAGACGCCGAGCCCCGGCCCGCGGTACTGGTCCTCGAGAGCGACGGCCGGCATCGCGTGAGAGGTCTCCGTCAGAGGCGGATAGAACGTCGTCTCGTTGCCGCAGAAGTGGTCCTTGTCGCCGATGGGCCTCGTCTCGAGCGCGGCGATCTGCCCGGCCTTGAACGACGCGCGCGCGTCGTGGTGGCCTTCCCTCTCCACGACCATCGACATCGGCAGCGCCTCGACTTCGACGACCTCGCTCAAGAGCTTGCCGCCCATCTCGCGCGCGAAAGCCGCGAGCGCCTGCCGCTGCTTCGGCGTGGCGCGCTCGTCCACGAGCAGGACGGACTTCGCCGGGTACGGGTTGGCGTAGGGGTCGCCCAGCGTCGCGCTGGCCCTCACCGCGCCGGCGACCACGAGGCCGTCGAGCGGGACGCCCTGCCAGCTGCCGCTGCCGATCTTCCAAGCCACCAGTGCCTGGTTGCCCACCAGGTTGACCTCGCCGTTGGCGAAGCACGACCCGGTATAGACATCCGCGCTGCGGCTCTCGATGTAATCGCCGCGAATCTCCGTCGCCGAAGCGGCGGCGGCCGCCAGCCCGAGCGTCAGGATCGTCAGAAAAATGATCTTCCTGGACATGGTGTAACCCCTTCTAATCCCAAAACCCTCCGGCAGCCCGTCTATTCCTCGTCGTGGTCCCCCTCGTAGCAGTGCCGCCCGGCCCTCGAGCAGTTGCCCGGCTCGGCCAGGCCCCCGTCGGGGCCGATGCACTTCTGCGTGTGCATGCACCAGTAGAGACCGTCGTTGGACGGCGGGACCGTCGGGTCCCGCTCCGCCTCGATGAACATCCCCTTCCAGCGCAGGCAGTGGCAAAGGTTCGGATGCTCGGTGTCGAACCGCTCCTTGATCTGGTTGAGCATCGTCTGCCTCCTCTCGCCTCAGGCCGCCGCGGTCGCCTTCGAGGCCTCGAGCAGCGCGCGGGCGACCGCGACCCGGGCGAGCTGGATCTTGAACTTGTTCCGTGAGAGCGCGATCGCGCTCTCGACCGCCGCCTGTCCGGCCGCCGCGGCCGTCTCCGCCGTGACGGACTTTCCCCGGATGGAGCGAGCCGCCATCTCCGAGACCCACGGCACCGGCGCGACGTGGCCGAGCACGATCCGCGCCGACTCGACCCGGCCGCCGCTCATCTTCAGGACCGCGCAGGCGGTGGCGAAGGGCCAGTCGAACGCTTCCTTCTGCCGGACCTCGTAGGCGGCGGCCTGCGTTCCCGAAGCCTTCGGAATGACGACTTCCGTCACGATCTCGTTGGGCTGCAGGTCGTGCTCCCGCTCCGTGTCCGATTGTGGAGCGCGGTAGAACTTTTCGACCGTCACCTCGCGGTCGCCCTTGGGCCCGTGGATCCGAACCTTGGCGCCGTAAGCCGTGAGCACCGGGGCGATCGTCGAGGGGCTGACGAAGTACGCCGGCCCCTGGTTGCCCAAGATCGCGTGGTAGCGGTTGTCTCCCTTGATCACCAGCGACTCGCCGCTCGGTCCCTTCGCGAGCAGGCCGTGCCCGCCCCGGAAGTACCAGCAGCGCGGCCGCTGGCAGAGGTTGCCGCCGAGCGTCGCGACGTTGCGGATCTGCGGGCTCGCCGCTTCCCCGAGCGCCCACGCGAGCGCGGGGTACCGGCGGGCGATCTCCTGGTCGTGAGCCAGCTCGTCCAGCGTCCGCAGCGCCCCGATCGTGAGCCCCGCCTCCGAAGGCTTGACCTCGCGAAGCTCCGTGATCCCCTGGATCGACACCAGCCGCTTGGGATGGACGACGTCGTCTTTCATCAGCGCGAGCAGGTCGCTCCCGCCCGCGAGGACCTCCGCCTGGTCGAAGCTCGTGCCGAGAAGTCCGACCGCCTGCGCTTTCGTTTTGGCGCTCGCGAACTCAAAGGGCCGCACGGCGAGCCTCCTTCCCTTCGAGGGCCGCCAGCACTCTGTCCGGCGTCAGCGGCAGGAACGGCACGCGGACGCCGATCGCGTTGGCGACGGCGTTGGAGATGGCCGCCCCGGGCGAAACGGTCGGCGGCTCGGCCAGCCCGATCACGCCGCGCTCGTCGTAGCCCGGCCCCGTCATCATGTGCACGACGAGCTCGCCGAAGTCGCCGATGCCCGTCAGCCGGTAGAACTCCATGTTCGCGTTGAGCATCCGGCCGGTCTGCTCGTCCATGATCTTTTCTTCGTAGAGACTGTAGGCGATCCCCATGATGAGCGCCCCGTAGACCTGGCTCTCCGCGGTCTTCAGGTCGATGACCAGCCCGCAGTCCTGCACCGCGACCATCTTGTTGACCTTCACGATGCCGGTCTCGGTGTCTACGGAAACATCCGCCATCTGCACGCCGCCCACGCCGCTGTTGGTCAGGTCCGGCGTCATGCCGCTCTTGTTGACGCCGCGCGCGGTGACCGGCATCGCGCCGAGCTTCGCGCAGGCCTGCTTCCAGGGGAGGCTCCGCTTCGTATCGGAAGCCACGCGCACGGTCCCGTTGACGGCTTCGAGCTCCTCCGGCTTCGCGTTCAACGCCGGCGCGACCTTCGCGAAAAGTTGATTGAGGGCGTCGATCGCGCCGCGCCGCGTCGAGGAGGAAACGCCGCCGATCGTCGTCGAGCCGCCGGAGCCTCCGGACGGCGGGTACTGCGTGTCGCCGAGCTCGACCTTGACCGCGTCGAACGGCACCCCGAGCGAGTCCGCCGCGACCATCTGGATGCACGTGCGCGTCCCCGTGCCGAGGTCCTGCGACCCGAGCTTGACCGAGACCGAGCCGTCCGGGTTGATCGTGAAATCGCACTCGCTGTTGTGTCCGCGGCCGCCCCACGTGTGAATGGACATTCCCAGGCCGCGCTTGACAGGCCCCGGAGACTCTCCGCGCGGGCGCCAGTTCTTTTTCCAGCCGATCAGCTCGTCTCCCTTGCGGATCTCCTCGGCGTAGATCTTCGCGCGCGGACTGGTCAGCTCGATGTTCTTCAGGAAGAAGTCCACCGGGTCCATGTTGAGCTTCGCCGCCAGGTCCTCGAGCGCTCCCATCGTGATGACCGCCGCCTGCGGGTGGTTGGGAGCGCGCCACGCGCGGGCGCTGCCGATGTTGTTCGAGATCGCCGTGTGCTGCTTCTTCTGGTTGGGAACGTTGACGATGTAGGGCAGGGGAGGCGCGCCGCCTCCGCCGACACCGCCGGTCCCCCAGCCGCTGTGCTCCCACGCGACGAGCGTGCCGTCCTTCTTCGCGCCGACCTTGACCCGCGCGTATGCGGAAGGCCGCGCGCCGGCGACTTCCAGCTCCGCCCGGCGGTCGAGCATGATCTTGACCGGCTTGCCCCCGGCCTTCTTCGAGAGCTTGGCGGAGACGATTCCCCAGGAGTCCACCGAGAACTTGCTGCCGAAGCCTCCGCCGACGTGGTCCTGGTGCACCCGGATGTTCGTGGCCGGCATCTTCAGCGGCTCGGACATCTGACCCGGGATACCGGAGACGTTCTGTGTCGAGATGTGGACGAACAGGTGCTCGGGGTCCGGCCACTCCGACATCGCGCCGTGCGACTCCAGGCAGCAGTGCGTGATGACCGGCGACCCGTAGATGCCCTCCGACACGACCTCGGATTCGGAAAAACCCTTGTCGGGGTCCCCCTGCGTCTGCGCCGCAACCTTCTTATAGGTGCCTCCCTTGCCGGGCGGCACGACCTTGGCTTTGCGGATCGCGTCGATCAGGGCGTCCGGCATGCCGTTCTTCTTCGCCTGCTCGAGGTCTTCTTCCTTCGGGGTGAAGGTGATGCCGTCGCTCTGGACGCGCGAGACGACCTGCCCGACCGGCACCTGCAGCGTCGTGACCATGCTGCGGATCTCGTTCTCGGAAAGCGGCCCTCCCACGGGGACGTCGGCGGGAGGCTCGGCGTCGCTGACGAAGTGGGGGAGGACTTCGTACTGGATCTTGACGAGGCGCGCCGCGTCCTCTGCCGACGTCTCGTCGACTGCCGCGAGCGCCACGAGCTCGTCGCCGGCCCAGAAGATCTCCTTGCCCGGCTCGGTCATCAGCTCGACGGCCTTGACGCCCGGATGCTTCTCGGCGGCGGAGGTGTCGATCGAGACGATCTTCGCGTGCGCGTGCGGGGAGCGCACGATCTTGCCGTAGAGCATCCCGCGCGGGTTCTGGTCGTACGTGTACTTCGCGCGTCCCGTCGTCTTCTGAGGGCCGTCCACGCGGGAGATCCGTTTCCCGATCAGGCTGCGCTTGTCGGCGGCGGGCCACTCGTAATTAGCCATTGCGGCGCCCTCCTTCCCCGGCCGCCTGGAGCGCCGCGGCTCTCACACCGACGTAGGTCCCGCAGCGGCAGAGGTTGCCGCAGATTCCCTTGCGAACCTGCTCGGGCGTCGGGTTGGGATTCCGGTCGAGAAACGCCTTCGTCGCGACGACGAACCCCGGCGTGCAGAACCCGCACTGCTGCGCGTCGTTGTCCCAGAAGGCCTTCTGCACCGGGTGCATCCGCTCGGGATCGCCCAGCCCCTCGACGGTCGTGATCTGGTGCCCCTGCGCCGAGATCGCCAGCACCGAGCAGGAGTACACCGCCTTGCCGTCCAGGATCACCGTGCAGGCGCCGCAGGTGCCACGGTCGCAGACCCTCTTCGCGCCCGTGAGGTCGAAGTTGTTTCGCAGCGCGTCGAGCAGGGTGACCCGCGGCTCGAGGTCTGCTTTGTAGGCTTTCCCGTTGATCGTCAGCGAGACCGGCGTCTTCCCGGGCCCATGCACCGGAACATCCGCGCCGGCCGCCCGAACGAACTTCGGCGTGACCAGCGGAACGGAGGCGGCAATGCCGCCTATCTTCAGGAAATCTCTTCGGGAAACTCCAGACCGTCGCCGGCGCCCGCGGCCCTCTTCATCACCCATCAATCGCCTCCGCCTCAAACGGGCCAGAACCGATGGGGCCCACCAACTTCCGAATCCTAGTCCACCCCGGCGCATTCCCAAAGACGCCCCGTGCCATGGCGTGCGTTCTGCGCGATCAAACGGCTGCAGATCGCGTGCCCGGCCCATGGCGTATCTTCGGGGCGATGGCCAGGGCTGGCGGTCCTCTTCTACATCTACTGCGACGACGTCGAAGGCCTCCGCAACCACCTCCTGGCGAGCGGCGTGAAGGCCGGCCCGATCCAGACCCCCTTCTACGCCCCGAGCGGCGAGTTCCGTATCGAAGACCCCGACGGCTACGTCATCATGGTGACCCACACCTAAGACCCTCGCGCCTTCTCCCGTTCGTGCCGTAGGGGAGGGGCTTGCCCCTCCCGCCCGTCGTGCCCTGGTAAGTTCCCTGACCGCCGCAGATGGTTTAGGCTCGGAAACCCGAAGGGCGTCTCGTCGTAACAGGCTCGAGGAGGGACAACGGATGAGCGGAGTTCGAGTTCTCGTGGGCACGCGCAAGGGCGCGTTCGTTCTGACGTCGGATGGCAAGCGGGCAAAGTGGGATGTCGCCGGCCCGCACTTCGCCGGCTGGGAGATCTACCACGCCAAGGGATCGCCCGCCGACCCCAATCGCATCTACGTCTCGCAAACGAGCGGCTGGTTCGGACAGGTGATCCAGCGCTCTGACGACGGCGGCAAGACCTGGGAAGCGCCCGGCGGCGGGCCCGCGATCACGCCCGGCGGCATGCCGGCAGGGGAGAGCAACAAGTTCGTCTACGACGACTCGCGGGAGACCGGCAAGCCTCTGACAACCCACCAGTTCTATGACGGCACGCAAAAGCCCTGGGTCTTCAAGCGCGTGTGGCACCTCGAGCCTTCGCTCGATGAGCGGGACACGGTCTACGCGGGCGTCGAGGACGCCGCGCTCTTCGTCTCGAAGGACGGCGGGAAGTCCTGGCAGGAGCTGGCCGGCCTGCGCGGCCACGGGACCGGTCCGAAGTGGCAGCCGGGCGCCGGCGGGATGTGCCTCCACACGATCCTCATCGACCCGAAGAACCCCAGGCGCCTCTTTACGGCGATCTCGGCGGCCGGCGCCTTCCGCTCCGACGACGGCGGCGCGAACTGGAAGCCGATCACGAAGGGCCTCCACTCCCAGTACCTCCCCGACCCCAACGCCGAAGTCGGTCACTGCGTCCACCGGATCGCGATGCACCCGTCGCGGCCGAATACCCTGTTCATGCAGAAGCACTGGGATGTCCTGAGGAGCGACGACGCCGGCGACAATTGGAAGGAGGTCAGCGGCAATCTCCCGACCGACTTCGGCTTCGTCATCGACGTCAACGCGAACGAGCCCGAGACGATCTACGTCGTCCCCATCAAGAGCGACAGCGAGCATTTCCCGCTTGACGGGAAGCTGCGCGTCTACCGCAGCCGCACCGGCGGAAATGAGTGGGAGGCGCTGACCAACGGCCTCCCGCAGGCCAACTGCTACGTCAACATCCTTCGCGACGCGATGAGCGTGGACACGCTCGACCCCTGCGGCGTCTACTTCGGAACGACCGGCGGCCAGGTCTACTGTTCGCCCAACGGCGGCGACTCCTGGTCACCCATCGTCCGGGACCTTCCCGCCGTCCTCTCCGTCGAGGTCCAGACGCTGAAATGATCCGCGTGGTGATCCCGCCCCATCTCCGAACCCTCGCCAGGGTCTCCGGCGAGGTGGAACTCAACGTCCCCGGCCCGGCGACGCCCGCCTCCGTCCTCGACGCCCTGGAGTCCCGCTACCCCATGCTCCGCGGCACGATCCGCGACCACGTCACGCACGACCGCCGCCCTTTCATCCGCTATTTCGCCTGCTCCCAGGACCTTTCCCACGACCCGCCCGACACCCCCCTCCCCGCCCAAGTCGCCTCCGGCTCCGAGCCCTTCATAGTCCTGGGCGCCATAGCCGGTGGGTAGGGGAGGGCCTTGCGCCCTCCCGCCTCTGGTCGCGCGATCTCTTACCCCGGTCCGCCCTTCCCGGTCACGCCTGGAGCCCGTCCCACGACCACCTGGGGATCCGCATCCCTTCGGGAACCTCGGCCGCGTCCTGGTGGAACTTCGACATCGTCGTAGTCGTCGCCCACGCGAAGTAATCGTGGAGGGCGCGCCGAAGCGCGGGATCGCTGATCCCGACGTCGTTCATAGCCTGATCGAAACACGCGATCGCCCGCCGGTCCATCTCCTCGTGAGGCCCATTCCCGCTGTGCATCCGCACGACCGACGTCTCGCTCCCGAATCTCTCGCTGTATGCCGCCGGACCGCCCCACGCCTCGCCCCAGTACGCCGCGAGCCGTTCCGTGTGCTGCGGGTGGAACCCGTGGCTGAACGCGTGCGCCACCACCTCGTCCGCCAGCACCCGCTCGTGCCAGGCCCCCGCCAGCCGCAGCACGCCTTCGCCGCCCCCGACCGCTTCATACAGGCTGGGCGCGGGTGACACTACTGCTTCTCGACCCTCAGCTTGTTGTGAACCTGGCGGACTCCAGAGCAGTGGCTCGCGATCTCGTCGGCGAGACGGCGGGATGCGAGGTCTTCGACCGCTCCTTCGAGCGTCACCTCTCCGTCGGAGACGGCGACCGTGAGCCGTCCGGGATCGATGTCGGGCCGCAGCGTGAGCTCGTCGCAGATGTCCTCGCGGATCCTCTCGTCGGAGCGCTCATAACCCTTCGGTGCTCGCCCGGCGTAGGGCCCTCCGGAAGTATCGAACATCCCGGTTTGGGGCAGCGGCGTTATCCCGCTGGCCTCACCTGGAGACCCGATCCCGGAGAATCCGCGCCCCCAGTGCACCCCGCCCCCGAACCCCCGGTCGAATCCCGACCCGTATCCACGGTACCCGTGCCGGCGGCTCTTCACCCCCGTGGTCCCCTTCTTCTGCGCCATGACGGATCTCCTTATCGCGCCCCTGGAGCGCCCGCCCACTATAGCCCCCACCGCTGTAGGGACAGGCGGCGCGCCCGCGGCCTGGCAACTATCGGAGAAGCCCGTACACCTCGACCGCGTCGCGCGTCCCGAAGTAGACGCGCCCGTTCGCGACCACCGGAATGACGAACCGCGCCGCGAGCCCGGCGCGATCCCGCGCGCTGTTCTGCTCGGAGGTATAGATCGGCCGCGAGATGTCCGCCGCGTCGAAGGCGTACAGGATCGCCGGGCGGTCCGCCCCGTTCCAGGTCCTCGTCGAGACAGCCCACACGATCGCGTTCCTGTCACCGTCGGCAGAAATGGACGGCGTCGCGCCCGGATTGTCGAACTTCGGCTCCTTCGACACGGCGTTGAGGCTCAAGCGGCCTTCCGCGACACGGTAGTCGCGCAGGTAGTCGTCGCTCGAGGCGAAGTAGACATGCCCGTGCCAGTACGCCATCGCCCCGTAAGAGTCGCCGGTCAGGCTGATGGCCTGGAGGACGTCGTCACGTCCCCGCTGGTACTTGCCGAGCCGATCGCGGTCGAGCACGTAGATCACTCCGGCTTTCGTCGGTTGCAGCAACAGGCGGGGATGCGGACCGGGCTGATCGGGGAGCAGCAGCGGGCCGCCCGATCCCAGGTCCAGGTCCGAGGCGCTGAGCTCCTCCTGGTTGTGGGGCGTGAAATAGTCCCTGACGGCGAAGGCCCCGTTGGCGATCGAGACCTTCAAGAGCGAATTCCCGTAGTCCCTTCCGCCGCTGCCCGCGGTGAACGTCCCATTGCCCGTCGGCACGAAGATGTTGCCGGCTCGATCGGCGCCGAGCCCCGTATCGCTCGTCCAGATTCCGCCTTCGCTCCCGTCGGGTGTGACGTTGAAGACGGCCGTCTGCTTCAGGGTCTTCGCGTCGTAGGCCATGATCCAACCGTGGTAGGGGTCCTGGTCGCAGGAGGATCCCCAGGTCAGAACGATGTGGCCGCCGGCGAGCAGCAGGGCGGCGCGCGGATTCTCCCGCAGCGGTTCGAAGGAGACCGCGCCGTTGAGCGATCCCGCCCCGTTGCCGGGTGCCGAAGCGGTGATCCGCGTCGGGCCGCCGAACCTTTCCGTTCCCGTGGCGATCGAGAGCGCGTGAAGGTGCTGAAAGAACTGGTTCCCCTTCGCCGTCCTCGCGAGCACGAAGAGCGTGCCCGATTCCAGGTCGATAACCGGAGTGCTCGTGATGCCGATCTCCGGACGGAGGAACGGGCACTGCACCGCCCTGGACGGGACCGGGGTCGTCCCGGAGGACTCATCGAGAAAGCTGACGCGCCAGAGCGGCGGAGCCGCGGGCTGAGCGGCGTCGAACGCGTAAACGCTGTCGTGCTCGGTGGCGACGAAGATCACATCGTGTCTTCCCTTGCCCGGAATCTCCAGGGCCGGCACGAAAAGAGGCTGCGCGTAAACCGCCCCGTCAACGTGGAATGACCCGATCTTGCCAAATTGCGCCGCTCGGACGTTCGCCGGCGTGAGGATCCTCTCCGTGAGCGTCGCGCCGGTGCGCAAGTTGTCGTACTGGGACGTCGTCACCGCCGAAGCGGACAGCACGACCGCCGCAATGAAAAGGTAGAAAGCGCTCCCGAACAACCGCGGCATCGTACCGTACGGGAAACCAGAAACCGCGACTGACCTGTCAGTTCGGCTTCCACCTCGGCACCCGGCCTGGCGTCCACGGCGCGCCTAGCGCCTCGGCGCGGTCCTCGAGAGCCTTCAGGTCGACTTCCACGATCTGGGTCAGGCGCGCCAAGACTGCGGCGAAGGATTGCGCCGCCAGGTCGTAGGCCTTCCGGTGAGTCGCGGTCGGCATACCGGTCGTGGACCAGTGGCCGGAGACGATCGAGGAGACGCGCTCGGTGATCGAAGGCGGCTCCGGCTCGTTGTACCGTGAGCGCACCGTGCCCCCGGAGATCTCCTCGCCGGCGTCTTTCAAGCGCGATTCGAGCGCGCCCGCCTGGGCGTAGAGCTTCGCGTCGGCGCCGGTCGTGTCCACCAGCGCTTTCTTCAGAATGGAGATCCTTTCCAGGGTCTCCTTCACGAGCCTGGCGGAGCCCAGGACCGCCCGCTGGAGGCTCGCCGTTTTCCGCTGGAAGGCGAGGAGCTCGGCGCGCTGCTCCTTCGTCAGGCCTCCGCTCCCGACGGGCTGCACCGTGAACGCCTGCGCCTCGCCGATCGGCGTCTCGACGCCGTCCACCCGCCGGGCCATCGTCACGCGGTAGGTCCCGGGAACGACGAGGGGCCCTTCCTTCTTGTCCGCGAATGGGTCGTCGTCCTTCGCGGGCTTGGGGTCGGTCGGATTCGGCGCAGGGTAGCGAAGGTCCCACGCGACGCGGTGGAAGCCCGCCTTGACCGGGCCGGAGACACGGCGGACGACGTTGCCGCTCTCGTCGCTGACGGTCAGGACGACCGCGGGCTCTTCCTCCCGCGCCTCGGACTTCAGCTCCTCCCAGCTCGGATAGGACACCTCGTGGCCGCGCTCGACCGTTCGCTTCTCCTCTTCCTGGCGCGCGGCGCGGCGGCTCTTGATCTCCTCCTTCAGGTAGTAAGTCACGGCCGCGCCGAACCCGGGGTTCTGGGCCTCGTAGAATGCCTCGCCCTGGAAGGACTTGCCCTTCAAGCCCAGCGGCTCCGCCGGAACGTAGAACTCGGCGGACCGGACCGGGAAAAGCGCGGCTTCTTTCTCGAGAGACTCCCGGGAAACTCGCCGCAGCGCCGAGTAATCGTCCAGGACGTAGAACCCGCGCCCGAAGGTGGCGAGCACAAGGTCGTTCGCACCCCGCTGGATCGCGAGGTCGCGCACCGCGATCGGCGGCAGGCCGCCCTTCAACTGCACCCACTTCCTGCCGCCGTCGAGCGTGAAGAAGAGGCCGAACTCCGTCCCGGCGAAGAGGAGATCGGGCTTCTCGAAGTCCTGGACGATCGAGTAGACGGTCCCGCGTCTGGGCAGGTCGCCGGCGATCGAGGTCCACGTCGCGCCCTTGTCGTCGCTGCGAAGAAGGAAGGGCGTGAAGTCCCCTCGCTGGTGGTCGTCGAACGCCGCGAAGACGACGTTGGCGTCGAACCAGGAGGGGAAGAGATACGAGACGTACGTCTGGGCCGGCACTCCGGGGAAGCTCGCGATCTTGCGCCACGTCCGGCCGCCGTCCTCGGTCACCTGCACGAGGCCGTCGTCGGTGCCGGCGTAGAGGAGCCCTTCCCTCTTCGGCGACTCGGTCAGCGACACGATGTTCCCGTAGAAGCTCGTCGAGGCGTTCTTGGCGACGGCGTCCACGCTCCACACGCGCCCCATCACGGGGAGCCTGTTCCGGTCGATCTGCGCGGTTAAGTCGCCGGAGATGGGCGTCCACGAATCGCCGCGGTCGTCGCTCTTGAAGACGCGCTGCGCCGCGAAGTAGAGACGCGTGTGCGAGAACGGGCTGATGATCAGCGGCGAGTCCCAGTTCCAGCGGAGCGGATCCTCCCCGGTCAGGGACTGCGGCTGGATGCCGACCTGCTCACCCGTCTTCCGGTCGTAGCGGACGAGGCCGCCATGCTGCGACTCGGCGTAGACGACATTGGCGTCGGTCGGGTCGATGCGCGGCTGGAAGCCGTCGCCGCCCGTCGCGACGTACCAGTCGGAGTTGCGGATGCCGTGCGTCGTCAGCGTGCGCGACGGCCCGCAGAGGGTGAAGTTGTCCTGGGTGCCGCCGCAGACGTTGTATGCCGGCGAGTCGTTGTCCACGGCCACGCGGTAGAACTGCGTGATCGGCAGGTTCGCGGTGAACGCCCAGGTCGCGGCGCGGTCGAAGGACTCGTAGACGCCGCCGTCGCAGCCCGCGATCAGGTGGTCGGTGTTCTCCGGGTCGATCCAGAGCGCGTGATTGTCCACGTGCTTGAACTTCTCGCCGACCTTCTTCCACGTCTTGCCGCCGTCCTCGGTGACCATCATCCAGGTATCCATCGCGTAGACGCGGTCCTTGTTCTTCGGGTCGGGGACGATCTCGTTGTAGTACTGCGGCGACGTCGAGACCTGGTCGCCCATCCGCTCCCAGCTCCCGCCGCCGTCTGACGAGCGGTAGAAACCCTTGTCCTTCTCGGCCGACGCCTCGATGACCGCGTAGACGACGTCGGGATCTGCCGGCGACACGGCGAGCCCGATGCGCCCCTTGTCCGACTTCGGCAGCCCTTTCTCGAGCTTCTTCCAGTTCTCGCCGCCGTCCACGGACTTGTAGATCGCCGACTCCGGCCCGCCGTCGATCAGCGTGAAGACGTGCCGGCGCCGCTGGTAGCTCGACGCGTACATCACGTCGGGGTTGCGAGGGTCGATCCAGACTTCATTGACGCCCGTGTGGTCGGAGACGTGGAGGACGCGCTTCCAGTTCTTGCCGCCGTCGGCCGTCCTGTAGAGGCCGCGGTCGCCGCCGTCGGCCCAGAGCGGACCCTGCGCGGCCACGAAGACCTTGCGCGAGTCGCGCGGGTCGATCACGATCCGGCCGATGTGCTCGGAAGTTTTCAGGCCGGTGTTCTCCCACGTCTTCCCGCCGTCATTGGAGCGATAGACGCCGTCGCCGTACGACACCGAGCGCTGGCTGTTGTTCTCGCCGCTCCCGACCCAGACCATGAGTGGGTCCCTCGGATCGACCGCGACGCAGCCGATCGAGTAGGAGCCCTGCTCGTCGAAGACCGGCTTGAAGGTCGTGCCGTGGTTCGTCGTCTTCCAGACCCCCCCGGACGCCGCCGCGACGTAGAAGGTGTCGCCCCGCTCCAGGACGGCGAAGTCCACGACGCGCCCTGAGGTGACTGCCGGGCCGAGGCCGCGGAGCTCGAGCCCCTGGAACGTCTCGGCGGAGAAGAGCTCCTTGGGCTTTTCCGCCTTCTCGGCGACCTTCCCCTCCTTCGCGGGCCGCTCCCCCTTCTTCGCCTCGGGCGGCGCTGCGGCGGCGGGAGACGCAAGAACAAGAACGAAGGCGGCGGCCAGGCCTCTTTTCATGGCTCTCCTCTTCGAGAAGATCGTGTCAGGCAAATCGGCTCGCGCGGATTCTAGATCCTCGTCGCCGCTCGATCCTCGCCCCCCGTGCCGTAGGGGAGGGGCTTGCCCCTCCCGCCCGGTCGTGCCCTGTCCGAAAATCCCGCGGGTCGGGCTCCTACCGCAGAACCGAGAATCGCCCCTTCAAATCGAGCGGCACCGGGATGTCGCCGCTCGGAAGCCGTATGACCAGGGCGCCGCGCAGCCGCCCCTCGACGTCGCCGCCCGAGCGGAGCGCGGAACCGGCGGCGGCCAGGAGCTGGCCATGGTCGACGTCGATGGGAAGCTTCAGCGTCGTCTCCTGGGCCGGCCGGAGAATCATCTCGCCGGCGGCGCCCGACCCGACCTCGATCCCCTCGGCGAACAGACGAAAGCTCGCGCTCGCGACTTTCAATGGAAACGCGAACGGGTTTCGAACCGTGACCTCCGCCCGGGCCGAGCTTGCGAAGAGCGAGAACTCGGTCAGCTGAAGCGAAGTCAACCTGACGAAGCTGGACGCCCCGGCTTCGCGATTCTCGACCTCGACATCGCCCCAGCGCCGGGAGCCCGACCATTCGACAGGGTTTCCGCCCGCCACGCGCCCGCGCAGCCGGTAGTCGAAATCGGAAGCGCGAAACCGCTTGATCCAGTCCTCCGGCACGTCCCGGTACCGAATCTTCAGAGGAATCTCCAGCCGCTTCCCGGAGACTCGCGCGAGGCCCGTGACGGGGATCTCCGACGGGGACCCGTTCAGCGACACCGACCCGGAGAACGCGCCGTCCGCCGCCCCGGCCTCCGCCCCCGACAGGATCACCGTGAAGGCGTCAAGCTCCGGGACCACCCGCATGTCAACCGGGTTCGCGGCGGAAGCCAGAAGGACCTGAGCGAGAAGCCAGATCACCATGGTCCGTGAGCTACGCGCTGTGCCGGATATGCATCACGTCGCCATCCTCGACGATGGTAATCCAGACGTTAACCGTGCCCCGCTCACGGGAAAGGCGGGAGGGCTCGGAGGCCCCCCCGCCGCAAGACTGCTCCGGGAAGATCCCGCTAGAACGCCTGGATGTCCGCGATGCTCGCCAGCGTCCCCTGCGGATTGAAGTAGGTCCTGACGGCGCTCGTCAGCGTGTCGGTTACCGTGACCGTGTACTCGATGTTCGAGGCGGACCCGATGAAGACCCACATCTTTCCGTTGACGGCGCGACCGTCAACGACCTTGACCAGCAGGTCGAGGTTGTCGGCCGAGAAGAACGAGAAAGCTCCCGATTCCGAAGTGATCCCGGTCGCCAGCGCGGGCTGGCTCGCCGCTTGCGAGGGCGTCCGGGCGCTGACCTCGACCTTGAAGCGCCCGCCGTCCAGGCACAGGGTGTCCGCGTCCGCGACGCAGCCGGTCAGAACGGATTGCGGCTCGCCGTAGATGAAGTCGTCCATCGCGACGACGTCGCTTCCGGGCGGATTGTCGTTGCCGCCGAGGGGAGCGTTTCCGCTCGTGATGCGCACGCGGCCGACGCGCTCGCCGCCGGTGAACGAGACGCCGAGAAAGGAGAGGCTCTGGCTGCCGGGAAGAGAGGCGGGAACGGCGAAGCTCCCCAGGGGCGCGCCCGCCTGGTCGAAGAACTCCATCGTCGTCGAGCTCGCGGAGTCCACGTCCGTGAAGACGGAGCCGAAGCCGCTGACGTAGGCCTGCACTGCCGTGCCCGGGACGAAGAAGACGACATCGGTGACGTTGCTGCCGATCGCCGTGAAGAGCCGCTCGGGGGAGAAGGTCTGGAACTCGTTCGGATAGCTCGGGTTGATGTTTCCGAAGCGGACCGGCGTCAGGGTCGCGTTGCCGGTCTTGGCGCTGACCTGGAATCCGCTCCCGGGAGTCGCGAAAACCGCTCCGCGGGGAGAGTTCGCGTTGAAGAAGTTCGCCGGAAGGTTGTTGGGCGAGGAGACGGCATCGGGGACGCCGTCCCAGTTGATTTCGCGGCGGCCGCCGGCGAACGTCCCGCCGATTCCGTTGTTGCCCCCGCCCAGGTCGGCGCGGAACTGGTCTACCGAGGCTTGAATGGACGCCGGGGTCGGCCCGGTCGCGCCGCGGACCAGGGCCCCGCCGAATGCCAGGCAGGGAACGAGCCCTACCAGGAACGCCAGTAACGATCTCCGAAACATGATTCCCTCCATTTTTCAAACAAATGCCGGTCGCGGAGCCGGACTCGACTCGGGCACGATTGCCGGAATGGAGCGCCGATCTCTCGAATCCGACGACTGATCTGGAAAATCAACCGAGTCTGCTTTTCTGGTTACGCTGGAACGGGCGTCAGCGGGATGTCCCTGCCTTGCCGGTTGGCGGCTCGTAACGCCCGATTCAGCTTGTTACTGCTGCAATCGTTGTCGTTGTCTTGCCTCGTTGGACGCACGACCTCCTTTCCACGTGTTCTGCTGCCTGCTGAGTTCGATCAGGGCGTCAGTTGATCGGGTCTCGCGCGACGCGGATTCCTTCCCCCTCGAGCACGCTCGCGACCGGGCCGGAGGGGCAGCGGATTTCGAATCCCGCGCGGCTCAACCGCTTGAGGGCCTCGACGCCGGCGCAGTCGACGAAGCCGACTCCGGCCAGATCGAGACTCACCGCGCTCGAGGAAAGAAGCAGGGTGCATTCGAGCTCCAGCAGGGCGGCCCACTTCGCCGCGACTCTCCCTTCGAGCCTCAGCGTCACCCTGGAGCTTGATCCCCCGACCCGCGTGATCCGCAGCGTCACATCGGCCTCCTCTTCAACCTCGAACGGGCGGATCCAAAGGCACGCGCGGTGCCAGGCGCCTTCGGCGGCGCCGCGGGGGAGCGCAAGCGGCTGGAGAGAGTCGAGTTGGGAGCTCGGAAGCTCCGCGGACGCGACGGAGCCCCGGGGAAATGCCATGCCGGCCCGTCGGGAGAATGCCGAAGGGATGGCACCGAGCGAGGCCGCGCGCCGTCGCGGGCTCTCGATTCGGCGATTACGAGGGGCGGAGGATGCTCAGCTTCTTCATGCGGGCCTCGAGGGTCGTTCGCTTGAGGCCCAGGATCTTGGCGGCGCCGCGCTCACCGCTGACCCGCCAGCCGGTCTCCTCGAGAACGGAGACGATGTGCTGGCGCTCGAGGTCCTCGAGGTTTTGCGCCTGGGGCTTCGAGCTCCCGGCGGCCGGCGCGGCCATGAGGCCGCCGATCTCGAAGCGGCCCTTGGGCGAGAGGATGACCGCCCGCTCGATGACGTTCTGCAGCTCCCGCACGTTCCCGGGCCAGCCGTAGGCGCAGAGCTGCTTGACGACGTCGTCGCCGAGCGGGCCCACGGGCTTCCCCATCTTCGACGCGTAGAGCATGGCGAAATGCCGGGCGAGGCGCGGGACGTCCTCCAGGCGTTTTCTCAGGGGCGGGACGACGATCGGAAAGACGTTCAAACGGTAATAGAGGTCCGCGCGGAAGCGCTCCTCTTTCACGGCGAGCTCGAGGTCGCGGTTCGTGGCCGCGATCAGCCGCACGTCCGTCTTCAACGTCTGTGTTCCGCCGACGCGCTCGAACTCGCCCTCCTGCAGCACGCGCAGGAGCTTCGCCTGCAGCTCCAGCGGGAGGTCGCCCACCTCGTCGAGGAAGAGGGTGCCCCGGTTGGCGAGCTCGAACCGGCCGACCTTCCGCGTCAGCGCGCCGGTGAACGCTCCCCGCTCGTGCCCGAAGAGCTCGCTTTCGATCACTCCGGCCGGCAGCGCCGCGCAGTTGACCTTCACGAGGAGCTTGTCCTTGCGCCGGGAGAGGTCATGGATCGCGCGGACCACCAGCTCTTTCCCGGTGCCCGTCTCCCCGTTGACCAGCACGGTGGAATCGGTCCCCGCCACCTTGCGCACCTTCGCGAGAACGTCGAGGATCGCCTTCGACTGGCCGACGACGTCCCCGAACGCGGCCTCCGTTCGGACCGCCTCCTGGAGGTAGACGTTCTCCTCCTCGAGGTGCGCCTTGAGGGCCGCGATCTCCTCGTAGGCGCGCAGGTTCTCGATGGCGAGCGCCACCTGCTCGGCGATCGCCGCGAGCAGCGAGGCCTCGTCCGCGTCGTACCGGCCGGGCTCGCGGCTCCCGATGTTCAACGTTCCGACGAGCTTCCCCTTGATCATCATGGGAGCCGAGACCGCGGACCGAAGCCCGCCCTTGAGCAGCGCGGCGTGCTCGAGGAACGCGGGCGGATCCCGCAGGTCCGGGGTCAGCAGGGGCTCGCGATGATCGAGCACCCATCCGTTGCGGCTCCCTTGCCGGGGCCATTCGGTCCCGACCGGAAAGATGGGAGTTGAGGGCACGGGTCCCGTCACGCCCAGCACCCGGAAGACGTCCTTGGCGGGATCGTGGAGGTGGAGCGCGGCGCGGTCGAACGGGACCACGCTCTGCAGCGCCTCCGTAGTCGCCTTGAACAGGGAATCCCGGTCGAGATGGGTGACGATGGCGTTGTTGACGTCGAGGAGGACGCGCAGGCGCTGCTCCGAGGCCCGGAGCTCGGAAGTCCGGGACTCGACCAGGCCGCGCAGGTTCGCGCTCGAGCATCGGAGGTCGCGCACGAGGCGCCCAAGCTCGATCTCGGACATCGTGGACGTCGCGAGAACCCGGAGGATCCCGATCTCCTCTTCCGTCCAATCGTGAGGCTCCCTGTCCACGACGCAGAACGACCCGATTGCGTGTCCGTCGGAGGTGATCAGCGGGATGCCCGCGTACGCGATCACCCCGAGCTCCGAGACCGCGGGGTGGTGCTCGAAGACCGGATCCCGCCGCGCGTCGGACACGATGAGGGCCTCTCGCGATCCCACCGCATGCTTGCAGAACGAGGTCCTCAGGGGAGTCTGCCGCAGGGAGGCCTCAGGCTCGGACAGCCCGCTCTGACTCTTGAAGAACTGCCGGTCCCTGTCCACCAGCGAGACCAGCGCCACCGGCACGTTAAGCACGGTCGCGGCAAGGCGAGTCAGCCGGTCGAACGCCTCCTCGGGCGGGGAATCAAGAAGCGAGGTCCGCCGCAACGCTTCGAGACGGGCCTCGTTCTCGACCGCCTCGACGAGCTTGTCCGACGGAAGGGGGGGCTTGCCGGGGTTTTCCGCTTTCATCTCGAACCCACCCGCGTACCGGGGAACCTTCCTCGACTCCGATTCCTGGCCGCTGAACCCCCGAGCGTCAGGCCAGAATCTCCTGTCTTCCAACGATTCAACTGTCGAATCGCTTACAAAAGCAGGTCGGGGGGAACGCCGGCGGCGAGCCGCAACAGCCGTAACGATACGCCTCGCCCGGCGTCCGGTTCAAAGCGGCTGCGCGTCGGTGCTTGGAAACCTTTGAACCGGAAGGGCCCGGCGGCTGTGTGGCCGGATGATTGGCTCCGGCGGTCGTGCCGTAGGGGAGGGCCTTGCGCCCTCCCGCCCTTCGTCACATCGTCCCTGGCGTCGGCGAAGATGTCACGCTCCGCGACGCACCGTTAACCGGGACGGGCCGCCGTCTGCTGGATTCGGATCAGGACGAATTCCGCCGGGCGCAGCGGCGCGAAGCCGACCAGGATGTTGACGAGACCGTTCTCACGGTCGGAGGCGGTTGTCGTCTGCGAGTCGCACTTCACGAAGAAGGATTTCGAGGGCGTGGCGCCCTGGAAGGCGCCCAGGCGGAAGAGCGAGTTGAGAAATGTATCTGCCGCGAGGCGGATCCTGGTCCACAGCGGCTCGTCGTTGGGCTCGAAGAGCGCCCATTTCGTGCCGCGGTAAAGGCTCTCCTCGAGGAAGAGGGCCAGGCGCCGCACGGGAACGTACTTGTATTCGTCGTTCCCGGCGCCCGCCATCGTTCGCGCCCCCCAGGCGACGGCGCCGCGGCCCGGGAAGGCTCGCAGAACGTTGACGCCGAGCGATGTGATGCGGGCGTTTTCGCGATCGTCGAGCGCCGCCCCGAGCTCCAGCACGCCTTTGAGCGTGGCTTCCGTGCCCGCCGGCGCCTTCCAGACTCCGCGGGCGGCGTCGGTGCGCGCGTACAGCCCGGCCACCGTGCCGGAGGGCGCGACCGTCCTGGGCTGCGAGCCCGGGCTGTCGTTCGGATCGGCGATGCAGACCGGCGGGAAGTAGGCCGCCGCGTTGGGCGACCGTGAGGCGGCCTGTGCCCAGCTTCCGATGTCCTTCGCTGTGCGGTTGGACGGCGCGTCCACGATGTAGAAGGCGCGCCGCCGCTCGCAGAACGAGACGGCCTGTGGAACGACGTCGGCCTCCTCGCCGTTCGTCATGTCGAAGGTGTCCGGGACGAGAAGCAGGTTGAACAGGTCGGTGTCCAGCAGCGCGTGGATCCCTGTCCGGTCACTCTCGCTCCCCACGAGGTGAGCCGCGTCCGGCTCCTCGACCCGCACGACGATTCCCCGCGTCCCGCCGTTGCCGAAGAACTGAAGCACAGCAAAGGAGACGGGGCTCCGACGATCCAGTCCGCCATAGTCCCTCTCGAAGTCGGCGAAGCTGGCGATCTCCACGGCCTGATTGACCGGCCCCTCGCGCGTGACCCCGACGAACGCCGCGACCGACGTCTCGGCGCCGGCAATAGAATCTCGGCCGGCGAGGCCATCAGATCCCACGGATCCATAGTAATGCGTCGGCGCGGGATCCCGGCCATAATGTAAAACATAGACCTGACCCCAAGACGTTGGTCCATTGCCGGAGTTTGGGCGGGAGGTGGATCGCATGAAGCGGTTTCTCGGCGGGTGCTTCGCGGCGGTCGTTTTCTTCGGCGGGCTTCTCGCAGGCGGGTGCGCCTCGTCCAATCCCATCGAACCGCCTCCATCCGCCGCGACCGCCCCTAGGAGATGCGAGGGGGGAACTCTCGGCATCGAGGCGGGCCCGATCACTCGGCAGCTTCGCAAGAGGCTCCAGATTCCCGAAGACGTCCGGGGCGCCGCCGTCGTGCAGGCGCTCCCCGACGGCCCGGGCGCCGCCGCGGGTATTCGTCCCGACGACGTCGTGGAGGAGATCGGCGGGACTCGCATCGGCAACTACTGCGACTTCGAGAGCTCCGCGTACAACCGCTCCTGCGACCCGGTTCGCGTCGTCCTCTGGCGCGCCGGGGCGACCGTCGAGGTGAACCTCGTCCCGTTCGAGCAGGAAGCTTTCTTTCGGGACCTCTGCCGCGGCGGGGTCGCCGCCGGCTGCTTCCGGCAGGCCCGGACCCTCTGGCACCGAAATCGGGACGACGATCGGGAACGGGCGCTCGGCATCTTCCAGAATGCCTGCGTGGCCGGTTCCGCGGAGGGCTGCGCGGAGGAGGGGCTGCATCTCCTCAAGGACAGGGCGGATCGCACGCAGGAGACCGTCGTCGCCCTCCAGCGATCCTGCGACCTGGGGAGCGGCGCCGGCTGCACGCACCTGGCGTTCCTGTACGCGACCGGAAGCAACACGCTCGTCAAGAAGGATGACCGCCGCGCCACCCCGCTCTACGTCAAGGGCTGCGACCTCGGCGACCCGCTCGGCTGCTACAACGCCGGCCTCATGTCCGAGGAAGGCCGCGGTACCTCTCGCGACGCCTCCCGCGCCCTAGCCCGGTACGAGGACGCTTGCGAGATGGGCAGCTCGGCCGGCTGCACGAACCTCGGGTTTCTCTACGAGCGCGGCCGCGGAGTCGAAAAGGACCCGGCGCGGGCCATCGCCCTCTACCAGCGCGGCTGCGACGGCACGAGCTGCCAGCGCTCGAACCTGAACGGATGCGTGAACGTCGGACGCGCCTACCGCGACGGCATCGGCGTTGAGAAGAACGCGGCCCGCGCGGCCTCGGTCTTCCAGGAGGCGTGCAACCGCAAGCCTGATCCCGAAGACATCAACCCCGAGGCGAACCGCTCGCGCGCCTGTTCGCTCCTGGGCGCCCTCTATCTCGCCGGCGACGGCGTCGCGACAGACCTGGCGAAGGGACGCGAGCTCTCTGAGCTCGGCTGCGAGGGCGGAGACTCCTTCGGCTGCTTCAACGCCTCGGCCGTCTACTCACAGGGATCCGGCGTCGAGAAAGACCCGGCCAGGTCGGCCTTCTTCCTCGACAAGGCCTGCCAGGCCGATGACGGCGAGGCCTGCCACTACCTGGCCGCCGCCTACGAGACCGGAACCGGAGTCCCCCGAGACCGCCGCCGCGCCGCCGACCTCTCCCGTAAGGCCTGCGACCTCGGCTACGAGCCCGCCTGCCCCAAGAAACCCCGATAACCCCAGGCTCCCATTCCGCTCTGTGCGTCGGCGTCCCGATCTACCTCTGTGCGCGGGCCTCCCGGTCTTTGTCTTAAACCTAAGGCGGCACGTTCGCGCATCCGCCGAGGGCCGCGATCCTCGCGTCCAGCCGCTGCCAGAGCATTTGCGCCTGGAGCTCGGCAACGGTGTAGTAGCGGCCAAGGCCCCCATACTGCGGGTCGAAGACCTGGCTCTGGGCGGGCGCCCGCCCGGCGGCGATGTCGCCGCAATGCAACCGCAGCAGGAAGTTCGACAGGTACCGGATCGCGAGCTCGGCTGTCTGCCGGCCGACGTTCGATCCTCCCGGCGGCAACGCCGCGTTCGCGCCGAACCATGACTGAAACTGGGTGTCGTCGATCGGCAGCTCCGCGATCGGAACCGGCGGCGTAGAGATCCAGCTGCTGTTGTAGGGATCGTCCCCATGCGAGAGGTAGAGGTCCCGGGTCGTTCCGCCCGCCCGCGGCAGACGAAACCGGGGGAGCGCGTGGCCATCCCTGGGTTCGATCGACACGGGGATGTTGACCGTGCGAAGCACATTGCGGAGAAATCCCGCCGTTCCCCAGCAGCCGGCGGTCCAGTGACGGAAACCGAACTGCGGATGGGTCGTTCCGGAAAACACTCGGTCGATCGGCGGCCACCCCTCGTACTGCCAGTGAGCAAGGAGGTTCTTGGGAGAGTACGAGCCGAAAAAGTGCGCGAGGTTCGACCGGCACCACTCCAGTACCCGGTCGATCGTGTCGCGGCGGTCGGCGCCGACCAGAGAGAGCGTTCGGAGCAACTGGTAGGTGATCACCGGATCGCCGGGCTGCGAGGCTCCGAGACTGTCGAGGATTAGGTGCCGGTTGATGACGCCGTATCGCAGCAACGCCGACGAGTAGTGAAAAAGCGACTGGCTGTCGAGCATGTACGCCAGGTCGGCGGTCCGGTAATCCCCCAGGGTCCATGGAACCGATTGCCGGGATTCGACGGCGAGGCACTGAGCGACGTAGGCGAGGAAGTACTTCCACGCGGATCCCGTCGAGAGCTCCGTCGAGAACAGCTCCCCGCCGGTGTCGAGGACGAACCCGACTTTCGGCTCGAAGGACAATGGCCGGTGCTTGCCACTGACGATCCGGGCCCAGGCGTCCTGGAGCTCCAGCCGCTGAGCCTGGCTCCAGTTTCGATAAGGAGTCGGAACCCCGTTCACCTCGGACGCCGGCCCCGGAGCGCGCCAGACGATCGCGTCGTCGAGACCAGGAACGCTCCGCCGCAGGAGGGTCCAGGGATCCGGCAGGTGCTTGATCGGCCGGCGGGGCTTCGGGCGCCGGGGCCGCTTCGGAATGCCGTCGGTCGGGTGCGGTTGCGGGCGATGCGGACGGCGAGGTTTGGGGCGCTTACCTCCCTTTCGGAGCCCGCGAAGTCCTTTCACCATACAACCCCCGACAGCGTTCCCGGATTGTACAGTCAGGTGACGGCATAATCCGCGGATGCCCGGCGTCTCCCGTGCCTGGTTCGTGGAGCGGTACGGCGGCCCGGAACGCCTCGTCCTGCGCGAACGTCCCGACCCGGTTCCGGGCGCCGGCGAAGTCCTCGTCAGGACGGCCGCGATCGGCCTGAACTTCGCCGACCTTTTCGTCCGTGCCGGTGCGTATCCGCGGACGCCGAGACCGCCGTTCGTCCCCGGCATGGAAGTATCCGGCACGATCGAGGCCGTCGGCGAGGGCGTCTCGGATCTTCGGCCCGGCCAGCGCGTCGTCGCCGTCCCGCTTTTCGGGGGTCACGCGGAAAGAGTCGCCGTTCCCGAGCCCTGGGTCTTTCCCATTCCCGACGGCGTGGACCTCGTCGAAGCCGCCGCCATGCCCGTCGTCTTCCTGACAGCCTGGTACGCGCTCGCCCGGGCGGAAGTCGGTGCCGGCGAGCGGGTCGTAGTAACCGCCGCGGCAGGCGGGGTCGGGACGGCGCTGCT
>DATFQY010000169.1:0-6089 GCA_035263845.1 Thermoanaerobaculia bacterium
CGACGCCGTCTCCTCCACCGCCTTGCCGGCGAAGATCCGCGGATCCATCCGAGCGTCGGAAGCGACAGCCGCCGCCGCCAGGAGGGCGCCGGGGAGTCCCAGGAGGAGGGTGAGACGCCGTTTCACCGCGGACATTGTAGCCAAGGCCCGCCGAGCGCATTGAATCGGCCCGTGTCAGCGGGGCCGGTGGGTCCGATCACGGGTGCGAAAATGTGTCCGAATGCGGAGCCGAGAAAACCCTCAAAAACCGCATTTGCGGCACCACGTTACACACGTCCCGCCCGCGGCGAAGCCGACGGCGTCCGCTGCAGCCGCGGGTAGAGGACGACGCTATCGCCACCTGTCTCCTGGCGTCTTGACGAAGTGACCAACCGCGTAGGCCCAGGGAATCACGATGAAGTCCAGGATGATCGCAATCGAGAACCCCAGCGCAAGGTCTGACGTGCGACCGGCCGCCCGAAGAGGAAGGTAAACCGCAAGAAGCCAGAATGCCTTGTAGAGCAGCTGCATGAAAAGAAGCGGGAGCATCGCCAGCGGGTAGCGGATTCCCAGGGCAGACAGGACCGCCAGCGCCGCCCAGAAACTGAACGCCGCCCCAGGAATAGGAGCCCACGGCTCCCTACGGTGAATGAATTCGGTCACGACGCCCGCACCGACCAAACCAAAGTTGAGCAGGTACATGCCTCTCATAAGGTAGAGACGTAGAACCGAAATCTCGTCAGCCATTCTGATGGGTCTCGTTGCCGAACGGCTTGCGGCTCAGCGGAGCGCGCAACCTCAGCGGAGCACGCAACCTCAGCGGAGCGCGCAACAAAGCTGAGCGAGCCTGCTGTGGGCGAACCAGCCTCGAGTCCCGCGCCCGGTGCACCTCTCCCATGCCTCCCGCCCAAGGGGCGAGAGAACCTCGTAGGGACCGAGGCGCGTCCCGGACGTGAGGGCCATCCGAATCGCCGAAGTCTAAACCTCCTTCGGGTCCTGGGCAGGATGCCCGGGTGAGAGTGCCATGATTCCGAGATGAAAGGAGGCCTCCCATGGCACCCACCCGGTCGGGTCGTCTCGCGCCGGTTCTCGCAACGCCTGTCCTGATCGTCCTGCTAGGCGCCTCGAGCGCGCTCTTCGCGGTCTGCGGTCCCTTCACCGACGTCGCCGCCGACGGCTTCTGCCCCTTCGTGCTGGAGATCTTCTACCTCGGCATCACGACCGGGACGACGCCGACGACCTACGATCCGTCCGGAAACGTCAATCGGACACAGATGGCCGCGTTTCTGTCTCGCACGGTGGACCAGACCCTGCAGCGGGGCGCCCGGCGAGCCGCCCTGAAACACTTCTGGACGCCGCAGAACAGCGGCGCCCTGGGGATCACGACCGTCGGCAGCTCTCCTGTGCTCGTCGAATCTGACGGCGCGGACCTGTGGGTGGCGAATGGAGGCGGTGGCGGCACAGTCTCGCGTGTGCGCGGCAGCGACGGCAAGCTGCTCGAGACCTGGACCGGAACGGGAGGTGCCTATGGCGTGCTCGTGGCGATGGGGCGCATCTTCGTCACGGGAGCCATGAATCCCGGGCAGCTTTACCGGATCGACCCGACCCAGGCGCCCGGCGCGGTCTCGACGGTCGCGAGTAACCTCGGGATTGTTCCTCTCGCGATCGCCTTCGACGGGTCCCGGATCTGGACGACTAACGCTGGTCCTCCCGGATCTGTCTCGATCGTGACTCCCGGCGCGGCGATCCCCTGGACCGTGACGACGGTCACGACAGGATTTTCGAGTATTCGGGCCGCCCTCTACGATGGGGCGAACGTCTGGGTAGCGGACAACGGCGCCGGGACACTTCTGAAGCTCGATGGCTCCGGCACCATCCTGCAGACCGTCACGGTAGGCATCTTTCCGCAGCTACCGGTATTCGACGGCGCGAGCATCTGGGTTCCAAGCTTCAGCACTGCCTCGGTCTCGGTCGTTCGGGCCTCGAGCGGAACGGTGCTGGCGACGCTGACCGGCAACGGCTTGAACGGTCCTTTGGCGGCCGCGTTCGACGGACAAACCGTCCTGATAACGAACAAAGCTGGCGACAGCGTCTCACTCTGGAAGGCGGCGGATCTGACGGCACTGGGCGCCTTCGGGACGGGGGTGAGCACGGGTCCCCTGGGCGCCTGCAGCGACGGGGTCAACTTCTGGTTCACGCTGCAGTTAGTAAACAAGCTCGCGCGGTTTTGAAGCGCTGCGCGGCGGGCGCTGCTGGGCCAGCGGGCAAAGGTCTCGGCGCTCGCCAAGCTCGCGCGGTTCTGAGAGCTCGCCGTCTTGTGCGAGGCCACGGGTGCGAGAATGTGTCCGAATCCGGACCCACAAAATTCCTCAAGTTTCCAAAAGCGGCGGAGCTTGCGGTTCTCGCCGAATCTCGCGAAATCCTTCGGAAACAGCGAGGGTTAGGTTTTGAGGGCTTTGGTTTCTTGAGGACTCTTTTGGTCGGGACGCCGGGATTCGAACCCCCCGAACCCCGCGTTTTCCCCAGGAAATCCGGGACGGCTGTGGCTCTCTCAACCATCACTGGATTGGCGGGGCAAGAAGCACGGACTCATCAGGGGGTTCGCAGGGCAATCCGCCGTCTGCGCGAACCGGGCGACTTCAGCACCTTCAGCGGCGATGAAATCGCGCGGTTCCGCACCGAAACATCCACGTGATACGCTCATCGGGCCGAGAGCGACAGGGGAGCATGCAGATCAGGCAAAGAATGCGCCTGCGAGCTTCGATCGTCACCTTGACACTAGTGTCAGCGCTCGTTTGCGGCGGTGCGGGCGCGCTCTTGGGAACATGCGGTCCATTCACCGACGTCGCCGCCGACGCGTTCTGTCCTTTCGTGCTTGAGATCTTTTATCTCGGGATCACGACCGGGACATCGCCGACGACCTACGATCCCACGAGCAATGTCTCCCGTCTCCAGATGGCGGCGTTCCTCTCGCGCACCGTGGACGGAGCGTTGAAGCGGGGGAGCCGTCGCGCGGCTCTGGATCAGTTCTGGACGGCCCAGAACGCCACGGTCCTCGGTTTGACCACCGTAGGGTCCAGTCCAAGTCTTCTCGCGTCCGACGGGGCGGACATCTGGGTGGCGAACCAGGGAAGCAATACGGTCTCGCGCGTGCGAGCGGCCGACGGGAAGCTTCTGGAGACCTGGACTGGGGCCATCAATGCCTTCGGCGTGCTGGTCGCGATGGGGCGTGTCATCGTGAGCGCCGGGCAGAATCCCGGCAACCTCTACGTGATCGACCCGAGCCAGCCGGCCGGAGCCGTCGCGACGGTCGCAAGCAATCTCGGGGACACTCCGCTTGGCATCGCCTTCGACGGCTCGCGTGTCTGGACCGCGAACGAAGGAGGCTCGGTTTCGATCGTGACGCCCGGGACGGCCCCCTGGACCGTCACGACAATCACGACCGGTTTCAATTCACCCTTCGGAGTGCTCTACGACTCCGCCAACGTCTGGGTCACGGACAATGGCGCGAACACTCTTCTGAAGCTCAACTCCGCGGGAAGCATTGTCCAGACGGTGACGGTCGGCAGCTTCCCGCAGTATCCGGTCTTTGACGGATCGAATATCTGGGTGCCGAACCAGAACTCCAACTCGGTCGCGGTCGTCCGCCTCTTGAGCGGAGCTGTCCTTCAGACGCTGACAGGCAACGGATTGAACCTCCCGCAGGCCGCCGCCTTCGACGGGCAACGCATCCTCGTCCCCAATATCACGGGCAATAGCGTCTCCCTCTGGAAGGCCGCCGACCTGACGCCTCTGGGCACGTTCTCCACGGGCGCGAGCACTGCGCCGTTCGGGGTCTGCAGCGACGGCATCAACTTCTGGATCACCCTGACCGGCGGCGGTGTAAATCGCCTCGCGCGGTTCTGACAGAGCGATGCGTCGATCGCGAACCTCCGCCGCTGGGCCGGTCCCGGCGGGGAGTCGTGCGATCCTGAGGGGTTTTCCCTTCACTTAAGGAACGAATGGGGTCGGTCTTGCAATAGGTCGTTCTCTTTTCGACATGCCCACCGGAGACATCTGCCGGGTCGGTCGCTTCTTCCCCAACACACAAGGAGGTTCTATGTCCCCTGCACACTTCCCTCGCCCACTCTCCCTGCTCTTCGCGCTGGCTGCTGTCTGGGCAGGAGCCTCGCAAAGCCTCCTCGGGACCTGCGGTCCCTTCACCGATACCGCCGCCGATGCGTTCTGTCCGTTCATACTGGAAATCTTCACGCTGGGGATCACGACTGGAACGACGCCGACGACGTTCGATCCGGCGAGCGACGTGACGCGCACGCAGATGGCGGCGTTTCTGTCGCGCAGCGTGGATGGAGTGCTCAAGCGGGGCAGCCGCAGAGCAGCGCTGGACCAGTTCTGGACACCGCAGGGCGCCTCGAGCTTCGGAGTCGTCAATCTGCCAAGCCCCCCCGGCAACCTGAAGTCCGACGGCGCAGATGTCTGGATCGGGGATTTCTCCTCGGTTGTGCGCGTTCGTGCCAGCGATGCGAAGATCCTCGAGACCTGGACAGCGCCTTTCGCCGAGGGCATTGTCGTGGCGATGAACCGCGTCTTCGTGGCGAGTGGCACCAATCCCGGAACTCTCTCCCGAATCGATCCCAGCCAGCCTCCCGGGGCCGCCACCGCAGTCGCCAGCAACCTGGGAGGCGACCCATTCGCCGCCGTCTTCGACGGCACCCGAATCTGGACTGCGAATTCGATCAATTCGGTTTCCATCGTGACCCCCGGCCCGTCCATTCCCTGGACCGTGACGACGGTCAGCGGTTTCAGCAACCCGGCCGGCATCCTCTTCGACGGCGTCAACGTGTGGCTCACGAACTTTTCCAACGACCGGCTGGTCAAGCTGGACTCGGCCGGGGCCGTTCTCCAGACGGTGACGTCCGCATCGGGGCCTCTCAGGCCGACCTTCGACGGCACAAACATCTGGGTGCCCAACACTTTATCCAACTCCATTTCCGTCGTGCGGGCCTCGACCGGGGTGATATTGGCGACGCTGACGGGGAACGGCCTGAGTGGGCCGCTCGGCTCCGCGTTCGACGGGCAGCGAGTGCTCGTGACGAATCAGACGGGGAACGGCGTCTCGCTCTGGAAGGCCGCGGATCTCTCGAGCCTCGGGAATTTCATGACCGGAACGGGAACGGGACCGACCGACGTCTGCAGCGATGGCATCAACTTCTGGATCTCCTTCAACGGCTCGAGTCAGCTCGGTCGGTTCTGAAGACGGCGGTGATCGGGCCTCTCCCGACGCTCGAGGCGCCGCGACCTAATGCGTGCCCACCGGGGGTCCGTGTCGAGTCGAGCTTCTGCCCCAACACACAAGGAGGTTCCATGCGGCTACCACACGTCCGTCGTCCTCTCCCCCTGCTCTTCGCCTTAGCCGCCCTCTCGGCGGGAGCCTCGCAAAGCCTCATCGGAATCTGCGGTCCTTTCACCGACACCGCCGCCGATGCGTTCTGTCCGTTCGTCCTCGAGATCTCAATCCCTTCTGCCGCCACGTCCACTACATCTTCTCGACCGGCGTGACGACCGGCTGCGTCATGACGCCGCGCAGGTTCTGTCCCAACGACAACGTCACTCGCGGCCAGATGGCCCTCTTCATGGGCCGGGCGGTCGCCGTCCGCGTCGCGGGCTCGAAGTCATGTTTCCCGCCAGCGGATGCTTAAGGGACATGCCACCCGACCGCAACGGCACAAAAGACGGCACAGCGAAACCAGCAGCGAGTGAGAACATGCACTCAGGGTCATCGCCTGAAGCGGTCGTTTCTCTTGCCAGGTCAGCGGGTTGCGGTTACGATCGTTTGTCGACGCGAGAGTGGCGGAACTGGCAGACGCGCGGGACTTAGGATCCCGTGGGGCAACCCTTGAGGGTTCGAGTCCCTCCTCTCGCACCACCGAGGAATCGGGACGCTGATGTTCTCGAATCGGCGAGAGAGAGAACGAGAACCCTCAAAGGGAGGTGCGGGGGAACGCCCCCGCCGACAGAAAGCGCCGGCTGGCCGAAGGCCATCGGGCGAAGCCCGCAGCCGGCATCGAGTCCCTCCTCTCGCACCAGCGCTGCCGATGGTTTCTTCGAGC
>DATFQY010000170.1:0-17914 GCA_035263845.1 Thermoanaerobaculia bacterium
GGGGAGACCCGAAAGCAGGACGACCGGCGCCCGTTCGCGGCCGCGCTCCGCGGCATGGCGCTCCAGGAACTGCCAGCCGTCCATTCCTGGCATCGCGAGATCGAGCAGGACGAGGCAGACGTCGCCTCTCCGCATCTTCGAGATCGCCTCGGCGCCGTCGCCCGCGTCCTCGACCAGGTAGCCCTCGGCGCCCAGCAGGGCGCGGACGGCTTCGCGCACCCTCGCGTCGTCGTCCACGACCAGGATGGGCCCCGTGGGCCGGACGGGCGTCTCCGGGGAAGCGGCCTTCTGGCCGGCCAGCTCCTCGAGGACCGATGCGAGCTCGGCCCGGAACTGGGCCGCGGACTCGAACCGCTCCTCCGGCTTCTTGCGGATCGCCCGGTCCACGACCTCGGCCAGGCGCGTGGGCGTGGCGGGAGCTGCCATGAGGACCGGCACCGGCTCGGACTTGACGATCTGCTCGAGCAGCAGGAAGAGCTTCTCGTGCGAGAACGGCTTCCTGCCGACGACCATCTCGTAGGCCACGATGCCGAGCGAGAAGAGGTCGGTCCGGAAGTCCACCGGGTCGCCGACGATCTGCTCGGGCGACATGTAGGAGGTCGAGCCAATGGCCATCCCGTCCTTGGTGATGCCGGAGTTCGAGTCCAGGGACTTGGCGATCCCGAAGTCCATGATCTTGACGACGCCGTTGTCGAGGATGCGGATGTTGGCCGGCTTGACGTCGCGATGGATGATGCCGGCCGCGTGCGCGCACTCCAGGGCCGAGGCCACCGCCATCAGGATCCGGATCTTCTCCTCGACGGCCAGCGGCGGCTGGCGAGAGAGGCGCTTGTCGAGGTCCTCGCCCGAGAGGAGCTCCTGGGCGAGAAAGGGGACGATGCCGTCCACGCCGAACTCGTAGACCGTCGTGATGTTGGGGTGCTGGAGGCCCCCGGCCAGCTGCGCCTCGCGGAAGACGCGGGCGCGCATGCCGGCATCCGGGAGCTCGCAGGTCTTCAGGGCGACGGCCCGGCGGATCAGCGGGTCCCAGGCCTTGTAGACCGTGCCGAAGCCGCCCGAGGCGATCTTCTCGAGGATCTCGTACTTGCCGATCTTACGGCGCGGCTCGCCCGCGGGCTCGGCCGGGCCGGGCGTTTCCTCGGGTGTCTTCTTCGATCCGAACCAGCCCATCCGCCTCCCTCGTCATCTCCGCGAGCGACTCCACCCGACGAAGAGCAGGATTCGTGCCGCGAGCCGGACTACTCCCGCGGATCTCCCTCGTCGTCACCTCCGAAGCCCGTTTCCCGCTCGGCCTGCACGTTCAGTTTCGTCTTCTCGACGGCGTCGCCGGAGCGGAGCTCGACGGTGTACTTGCCCGGCGGCAGGTAGCGCCTGCGGGTCGAGCGCAGCGGGTCGGCCAGGAGGTCGTAGAGCTTCGGATCGAGCGGCTTCGCCGGGCCGGCGGAAGGCTTGTCGTCGTCCGCCTTGGCGGAGTCGTCGTCCTCGTCCTCTTCGTCCTCCTCCGCGGACGGCTTCTTCGCCGCCTCGGCCTTCTTGCCGGCGTCCTTCTTCTCGCCCTCCTTGTCTTTGTCTTTTTCCTTCTCCTTGGCGAGGGCCTTCTCGCGAGCCTTCGCCTCGGCGGCGTCCGCGAGCTTCGCGTCGGTGGAGAGGTCGTACTCGACGACGTTCATTCCGGCCGCGGAAGTTCCGTCGATCTCCTTCCACAGCATCCCGTTGTCGTCCTTGACCGCGATCTTCACGGGCGCGCTCGCCTTCGTCCAGTAAGCGATGCGGACGGAAGGCTCGACACGGGAGAACGGGGTCCACGGGTTCTCGCCGTAGCCCCGCCGCGGGCTGACCTTGATCGGCTTGATCGCGAACGCCACGAGGGTCGAGGGCGCCGTCCCGTCCTTCATCTTGCGGAGCGGCCCGGCCTCGGCGATGAAGACGCTCCTTCCGTGAGTCCCGACGACGAGGTCGCCGGACTTCGGCTCGACGACCAGGTCCTGGACCGCCACCCTCGGCATCCCGCTGTTCATGGCCGACCACGTCGCTCCGCGGTCGAGCGAGACGAAGACGCCCGAGTCGGAGCCGAGGTAGAGCAGGTGCTTCGCCTTCGGGTCTTCCCGGATGACGTTGACCGGCTCTGCCGGGAGGTTCGCCGCGAGCGACTGCCACGTCTTTCCGTAGTCGGTGGAGCGGAAGACGTAGGCCGAGAACTCGTCGTTGCGGTACCCTGACTGGGTGACGTAGACGGTCCCCTCGTCGAACGACGAAGCGAGCACGCGCGTGACCCAGCGGTCCTTCGCGAGCCCCTTCGAGAGGTCCGTCCAGGCCGCGCCGCCGTCGCGGGTGATCCAGACCCTTCCGTCGTCGGTCCCCACGTAGATCAGGCCGAACTTCTTCGGCGACTCCGAGATCGTCGAGATCGTCCCGAAGGGGACGTCGCCCTGCTCGGGGTTGGAGGTCAGGTCCTCGGAGATCGCCGTCCACGTGTCGCCCCGGTCGAAGGAGCGGTAGAGCTTGTTGGTGCCGTAATAGAGGATCTCCCGGGAGTGGGGTGAGAGGAGAAACGGCGTGATCCAGTTGTACCGGAGCGGCTTCTCCTTCTTCTTCGCCGAGAGCTCGGGCCGCGGGCGGATGCTCGTCCGCTCGCCGGTCTTCACGTTGAGCCTCGCGGCGATCCCGAACTGGAGGGCGGCGTAGACGACGTTGGGGTCCTTCGGGTCGATGACCACGCAGCTCCCGTCGCCGCCGTAGATCGGCTTCCAGGCCTGCGGGTCGCTCTTCCCGTAGCGATACGTGGACGGGCCTCGCAGCACGCCGTTGTCCTGGAGGCCGCCGACGATGTTGTAGGGCTCGGCGCTGTCCACGGCGATCATCGTGAACTGGCCGACCGGCAGGTTGTTGACCTTGGTCCACGTCTCGCCGTAGTCGTAGGAGACGTTGATCCCGCCGTCGTTGCCGATGACGAGGCGGTGAGGCGCCTTCGGGTCGATCGAGATCGCGTGGTAGTCGCCGTGGACCCCGCGGCCGCCGATTCCCTTCCAGGTTTTTCCGCCGTCGGTCGAGGTGAGCATCGGGACGCCCTGGATGTAGACGCGCTCGGAGTCCCCGGGATCCACGGCGATCCGCCCGAAGTAGTAGCCGAAGGTGTAGAAGACCTTCTCGATCCTCTCCTGGTTGGCCCGTTTCCACGTCGCGCCGCCGTCGTCGGAGCGGTAGACCTCGGCGCCGACGATCTCGTTCTCGAAGAGGTCAGGGTTGGCATCCTTCAGGAAGGCGAGGAGATCGGCCATCGTGATGCGCCCGGCCTTGACGTCCTTCTTCAGGTGCGCGGCCTTGAGCGACGGTGGAAACCCGTTGCGGCGCAGGAATCGGTTGACGACCGCGTCGTCGAGCTTGACGAATCCCTCGGCGTCGAGCTTCTTCAGGCGGCGGGGAGTCAGCTCGCCGGGGGGCGACTCCTCGTCGAAGGCCTCGGTGTCCGGCCGGCGCGCCTGGTTGTCGAGGACGGCGTAGACCGTCTGCGGCTTGGACGTCGAGATCGCGAGCCCGATGCGGCCAACCGTCGCCCCCGTGGGAAGGCCTCCGGAGAGCCGCTTCCAGGTCCGGCCCGAGTCCGTGGACTTCCAGGCGCCGCTGCCCGGGCCGCTCTCCAGGAAGTTCGCCGCGGTGCGGGCGCGCTCCCACGTCGTCGCGTAGAGGACGTCCGGGTTCTTCGGGTCCTGCGCCAGGTCGATCGCACCGGTCCGGTCGTCCACGAAGAGGGTCTTCGACCAGCTCGCGCCGCCGTCGCGGGTGACGAAGACGCCGCGCTCCGGGTTCTCCGTGTAGAGGTGGCCGGCCGCGGCAACGTACACGGTCTTCGAGTCGCGCGAGTCCACGAGGACGCGGCCGATGTGGTGGGTGTCATTGAGGCCGATCGGCTGCCAGCTCTTGCCGCCGTCGATGGTCTTGAACATGCCGAGGCCGGCGTAGGAGGTGCGGCTGGAGTTGGACTCGCCGGTCCCGACGTAGATGACCTTGCCGTCGGCATCGCCGAGCGCGAAGGCGCCGATCGTGAGCGTGGGCTGGTCGTCGAAGAGGGGAGTCCAGGCGCCGCCGCGGTTGTCGGTACGCCAGAGGCCGCCGGAGGCGAACGCGACGATCAGGGAGTCCGGCTGGTTGGCGGGAGCGGCGATGTCCACCACGCGCCCTCCCTGGATCTCGGGGCCGACGTTGCGGAACCGGATCGCCGAGAGAAGCGACGCCTTCTCCATCTCCAGGCGCTTCTGGCTGGCCGCGACCCTCGCCGCCGGCTCCATGCCGAGCTTCCTGGGGTGGAACTTGACCCTCTCCTGCTCCTTGGTCAGCGGCGGCTTCTCATCCGCGGCAATGCCGGACGAGGCGAATCCCAGGAACGCCGCGAGAACGGAGCAGAGTAATCGCGAGTGGCGCAAGGCAGCCTCCTTGATTTCGGTGTTGTTGGGGCCGCCAGCGTATTTCGCCGAAGGGCGCCGGTCAATGTGTGTCTCAAAGCGTCGTATTCGCGGCGGAGCCGTAGGGGAGGGGCTTGCCCCTCCCGCCCGGTCGTGCCCTACTCGGGCGGCAGTTCGGCGAGGAACTTCTTCAGGTGCTCCTGCCAGAAGACCGGCCAGGAATGCGTGGTGTGGCCCCGGGACTCCGCCGTCGCCGGGATCAGGACGTATCGGCCCTTCCTGACCCGGGGCATCAGCTTCTCCATCAGTCCAAGCTCCGGCGGGTTGACCTCGTCGTCGGCGAAGTTGATGGCGAGGACCGGGGCGGTGATCTTCTCCAGGTCGGGCGACGGGTCGTAGTCGCGGGAGGCCTCGAAGGCGTAGAGGAAGTTGTTCGCGTCCACCCCGTCTCCTCGCGCGTGCATCTGCTGCGCGAGGTACTTGTCCGCGTCTCCCGGCGTGGGGCCGGCCTTCTGCCACAGGTGCGGGGCGGAGACCATGAAGAGGAGCACCTGGATAGCGGCGGTCAGCCCGCGGGGCTGCGAGGTGTAGTCGCCGTTTTTCCACTCCGGGTCGTTGCGGATGTCGTCGCTGACCATCTTGCGGAACATCCGGTTGCGGCCGGCGATCGCCGTCGGCACGGAGGCCAGCGGGACGAGCCCGTCGGCGAAGTCGGGATACTTCTCCGCCCAGATCCAGGCGTGCATCGCGCCCATGGACGTCCCCAGGACCAGGCGCAGGTGGTTCACCCCGAGACCCTCGGTCAAGAGCCGGCGCTCGGCTTCCACCATGTCGTTGTAGCCGTACCGCGGGAACCGGGCCCGAAGGCCGTCGGAGGGCCTGGAAGATTCCCCGTGGCCGATCCCATCGGGGAAGACGAGGTAGTACTTCGAGGAGTCCAGCAGCTGGCCCGGCCCGAAGAGGACGCCGGCGAAGTTCTCCGAGAAGAAGCCCTTCCCCGATCCGGTCGTGCCGTGGAGGATCAGGACGGCGTTGCGGACGATCCCCTTCGAGTCTCGCCGCGGAGACCCCAGGGTGCGGTAATGGATCTTCAGTTCCGGCAAGGTCTCGCCGGAGGCGAAGCGGAAGCCGCGGATGACGTAGTCCCCGGACACGGGCTCGGGGATGGTGGCCGCGCGGGACGATGACCCGGCAAGGAGCAGGACCAGGGCGCAGGCGGGTTTCCAGTCGATCTTCATGCCTCATTCTCATCCGGCCGGGCGGCCTCGCCCAAGCCGCGGGCTGGAGTCCTCCCTCTCCCCCGCGCGGCACGGGGGAGAGGGAGCCGGACATCAGAAGCGCACGCCCAGTTCCCCGGCAACTCGGCGCGGAGGAGCGACGTAGAGCTGGGCATCGCCGATCTCGCTCTCGGCGACGAAGTGCCGGCTGTTCCCGAGGTTTCTCCCGACGACCGAAACGAACCAGTGGCCGAAAGACCAGGAGGCACCGGCGTCCCACTCGTAGAACGGGTCCATGTAGGCCTCGTTGATCTTGTCGAAGGGGCGGTGGCTCTGATGCCGCACGGCCACCCAGACTCCCGGCAGCGTCCCCGGCTGCCAGGCGATCTTCGCGTTCCAGAGATCCCTCGGGACGAGCTCGAGCCTCTGGCCGTCGGCGACCGTCAGCCCGTTGTCGGGGTCGATGAAGGAGAAGTGGATGTATCGGGCATCGTGGTGGGCGTAGCCCCCATAAACGGCGAGGCTCGGCAGGGCCGACGGGTGAAAACCGACCTCGATCTCGCCCCCCTGAAACCTCTCGCTGCCGGCGTTGATCAGGATCGGGTTGCCGTTGGCGTCCACGTTGGAAACGACGAGATTCTCCATGATCATGTGGAAGAGCGAGAGGTCGAATGACAGCTGGCGATCGAACCAGCGGGTCTTGACGCCGAGCTCCTGGCTGCGCGTACGCTCGGGCTTGAGGATCGTGGCGTTGGCGGGGTCGGTCAGGTTCGGGGCCGCCGGCTTGAAGGCGGACTTCGCGGCCCCGTAGAGATAGAGCTGGTTCAAGACTCCCGGGTGGTCCTCGACCACGCGGCCGAGAACCGAGAGGCCGCCCGACCACTGGCCGTCCGAGCGCTGGTCGCGAGTGACGGTCGGTTCCGGATCCGTGACCTCCTGGATCGAGGCGGTCAGGCTCTCCGAGACGGAGTCGAATCGCGCCCCGCCGGTGACGGTGAGCGCGCGGATCGGGGTCCACTCGTCATTGACGTAGACGCCGAAGAAGGTCCGGCGGTCCTCGAAGGAGCGGTGATCTCCGGGAGGCGTCTCGGAGAACGTCGGAACGACGACCGGGTCGATCTGAAGGTCGATATCGAACCCGGTCCCGCTCGCCGTCGTGCGACCCCACGTGACGGCCGCGCCGCCCACGAGGCGGTGATGACCTCCGGCCTCGAAAGTCGTCGAGAGGTGAAGGTCGTCATAGAAGTCGGTTTCCTGGGGCTTCAGCGCCGTTCCGGCGGCCGTGGCCATGTTCCCGTCCACCTCTTCGATGAACGTCTGGATCGAGGTCTGGTCGTCGCGCGTGGCAGACAGGACGTTCTCGAGGACGGTGGACGAGGACAGAGGCTTCGTGAATTTCGTCGTCAGGTTGTAGATCCGGTGATCCAGGCGCGCTCCGTCCACCTCGTAGTTGCGGTCGATCTGGAACCCCGGGATCGTCTCGCCGGTCGGCGGATCCACCGGCAGCGGGGAGCCGAAGAACTGGGTGTTTCGCAGCATGTTGAACGTCGCGGAAAACGTCCCGCCGCCCGAGAGGGGAGCGTCGAGGCGGATCCCGCCCCTGTCGTCCTTGAAATCGGTCCGGTCCTGCCACCCCGTGGTCCGGTCGAAGGTCCCGAAGGCCCGTAGGGTGGCGGAGCCCAGCTTGAAGCCGTACGACCCCGACACCCGCCCTTCCGAGAAGGAGCCTCCCAGGACCCGGAGCTCTCCGCCTTCCGTTGCGCCGCGAGTGAAGACCTGGATCATGCCAGCGAATGCCGAGACGCCGTAGAGGGTGCCCTGCGGTCCCTTGACGATCTCGATGTGATCGACGTCCTCGATGTTGATCTGTGAGAGCGAGGGGTTGAAGGGGCCTCCCACGGGAACCCCGTCCACCATCACGAGGAGAGCGTCGAACTCCTTCAAGCCCCACATCCCGATGTTGGGCAGCCGGGTGCCGTTGTCACTGCCCTGGCCGGTGTCGATCCCGACGATGTCCTGAATGGCATCCGCGAGGTTGGTCACGTTGTCGCGCCGCAGCTCGTCGCCGCTGATCACGTGGACCTGGCCGGGAATCTCGGTCTCGATTTCGCTGCCTCGAGTCGCGGAAACGACGACCTGCTCCTTCGCCGCCGGCACCGCGGGAGTCGGCGACGGGGTCTGGGCGAGGACGGCGAACGGAAGAAACAGGCCCGCGGCGGCGCAGGCCGGAATAAGCCGCTTCATTTTCGTTCCTTTCTGTCTTTGAGTTTGCTCGACCGAATGCGAAGGGAACGAGGCTCAGATTCGCGCGGGAACCTCGAGGGGGCGCCGAGGCAGAGACGCGCCGGGCGCGGCGAACAACGTGCGCGATCGAGTCACCGCCGGATCAAGGGGCGGACGGTGGCGGCCCGACAGGAGCGGCGTCGAGGACGAGCCGGAGCACGGCGGGCTTTCGCGTTCCTCTTGGATCCGGCCGCGCGACGGGGCGTCGCTTCGAAGGCCCGCCAGGGGGGACTCGGACTTTCGCTCCGCCCACCACTCTCCGTCCCTAAAGACGACCGACGCCAGCGGCTCGTCCCGCGACGGGCGGATCTCGAAAACGTCGCTCGGAACGCTCTCGATCTCTTCACCCTCGATGCCGAAACGGATCGTCAGGCGCGCCCTCCGGGACGGCAGGTTCGGAACGCGCCACAGCAGCGTGCCGGCGCGGGGGGAGAGCTCCGAAGTCAGACGGATGGGAAGCTCATGTTCCTCGATCGAGAGGAGAAGTTCGAGCTCGTCCGCTTCTTCCGGGAGTCCCCGCCACTCGAGCTTCGCCGTCGCGCCGGCGCGAACCGTTCCGAATTCCGGGATCGACACGGAGACCTGAGCCAGGGCGCTGGAACCGGCGCCGCAGGCGAGGAACACCAGGGCTGGAAGCCGCCCGATCACGGACAACCATCATAGGCCCGTCCCAGGCGCCGCGAAGCGGAACGCCTTAGGCGACGTCCCAACGGCGGGCGAGTCGCCGGGCGCCGACGAAGAGGAGCGCGGACGCGCCGAGCAGGACCAGGACCTGCGGCCACAGGTGCGCGATCGGCTCGTCCCTCCAGAAGACCTTCATGAAGCCGTCGATCGCCCAGGCGTTGATCGTCACGAGGCCCAGCTTCTGGACGGTGTCGGACAGGAGGTAGCGGGGGACCATGCTGCCGCCCAGCGCCGACATCGCCAGGATCAGCAGGTTCGAGAGAGCGACGAGCTGCATCCGCGACCGCGCCATCGCGGCGAGCACGAGGCCGAAGCAGGAGGAGGCGACGGCGGTGGCGACCGTCATGATGAGGAAACCGGCCAGGTGCCGGTGAAGCTCCAGGCCGAAAAAGAGCTCGCCCCAGGCGAACATGACCGTCAATTGCATGACCGCGACAGCCGAGAGGTAGACCACCTTCCCCAGGAGAAGGCGCCCCATGGAGACGTTCGTCGAGAGGACCCGGTCGAGGGTGCCGCTCTCGGCCTCCTCGATCAGCGCGCCGCCGGCGCCCGACGCGGAGAAGAGAAGGAACATCACACCGAGGCCGGCCGCGAGGAGCGCCGACGTCGGATTCTTCTTGCTCTGCCCGAGGATGTCCTTGACTTCGACGTCCACGAGGCCGCCCGCCGACGCTCCGCCGGACGGCGCCTTCGCCGCTCGGCGCTCGCGCAGCACGCGGATGTTTTCCTCCATCTTCGACCGCTGCTCCGGGGTCAGCGTCCCGCCCCATTTCTCCAGCTCCTGCACGCCCGTCTGAGCCATCACGTCCGGCATCGCGGTCGCGGCGATCCCCTGGAGGAGGCCCGAGACGACCGGCGCGGCGACCGGGTCGGCGCTGTCGGCCATCAGCTCCAGCTTCGGGTGCGCGGCGGAGGGGCCGAAGGAGATCGGGGTGCCGCCGAAGCCCTTCGGGATGATGAGGGCGGCGGGCACCGTTCCTCCGCGGACCGCCGCCTCGGCAGTGGAGCGGTCGAAGAGGCTCTCGTCCCGCTGGCCCTCGGGGACCTTGCCGGTCACGACGGCGAGGCCCTTCTCGGACTTCAGCGCCTCGACGAACCGGCGGGAGTTCTCGCTGCCGTCCTCGTCCACGACGGCCAGCGTGATCCGGCGCGTGCCGCCGCCGCGGGAGCCGCCGAAGATCGCCGCGAAGATCGAGAAAAAGACGATCGGAACTACGAACGCCAGCACGAATGCCGCCCGGTCCCGGCGAAGCCGGGAGAGGTGGGTGCGGAAGACGGCGAAGATCATTCGCGGAGCTCCCGGCCGGTCAGGTGCAGGAAGACCTCCTCGAGCGTGGCGCTCTTCAACGTCAGATCCCGGATCCGGACGCCGTTCTCGTGGAAGACCTGGAGGAGCTCCCGGATCTTTCCCGCGGCCTCCTCGACGGAGGCCTGGACCCGGGTGCCGTCCACCGTCCCGCCGAGCCTGCGGACCGCCTCGCGCACCGTTTCCGGGATGGCGGCTTCCGCGTCGATCGTCACGGTCTGCGCGGCCCCGAGCGTCCTGCGGACGAGCTCGTCCTTGGTCCCTTCCGCGATGATCCTGCCATGGTCGATGACGGCGATCCGGTCGCAGAGCCTCTCGGCCTCCTCCATGTAGTGAGTCGTGTAGAGGAGAGAGACCCCCCGGTTCTTCAGCTCCCCGATCATCGCGTAGATCCGCTCGCGGGACTGGGGGTCCACGCCGACCGTCGGCTCATCGAGCAGGAGAAGGCGCGGACCGTGGATCGTGCCGGCCGCGATGTTCAACCGGCGCTTCATTCCGCCCGAGAGCCGCTCGGTGCGGTCCTCGGCCCGGTCGGAGAGGCCGATCCAATCCAGGTTGCTCCGGATGGCCGAGTCGAGCTTTTCCCCCTCCATTCCCTGATACCGGCCGAAGGTCCAGAGGTTTTCCCGCGGGGAGAGGAGCGGGTACAGAGCGATCTCCTGCGGCACCCAGCCCCGAACGGTCCTGGCTCCCGAATCGGCGGGGGAGAGGCCGAAGAGGGTCAGCTTCCCGGCGTCCGGGACCACCCGGCCGGCGATCGCCCGGACCAGCGTCGTCTTGCCGGCGCCGTTGGGGCCCAGGAGGCCGAAGATCTCCCCGGGGGCGATCGAGAACGTGACTCCCGCCAGGGCCGGCCGGGAACCGAACGCCTTGGCGACTCCCTCGACCTCCAGCGGCCGACCCTGACCGGCGTCCATCGGCCCGCGAGTCTATCCGCACCGGGCGTCTCGCCTCTCCTCCATGCACCATCGGACATCGATCGGTCTTCTTCTCCCTGTTGTATTCTTCGCGCGCTCGCGCGACATGAACAATCCTGTCTTTGCCCTGCTGCTCGCCGCCGGGTGCGGTGGGATTCTGCTTTCCTTCGCCCGGGCGCGGTCGCGGGCTGTCTTCGCGCAGGACGGGTTCACCCAGCCGGGGCGCAGGACCGTCGCGTTCGGCCTGCTGGCGGCCGTGCTGCTCCTGACCGTCGCGATCCCGTTCGCCGGCGGGCTGGCGGGCGGCCAGCCGGAGTCGAAAGACCTGACTCTCCTGTCGCTCTTCGCCGTCCACATGATCCTGATCGTGTTCCTGTTCTGCTACTACGCGCTCTCGGGGCGGCACTCGGTCTCGGAGTTCCTGAGGACCCGCAGCGCCCGGCCCGCGTTGGACCTGGGCGCGGGGTTCCTGATCGGGTTCGCCGGGTGGCTCCTGACGATCGTCGCGCTGCTCATCTTCATCGGCGTCTGGTACGTCCTGCAGCGCAACGTCGGGCCCACGTCGTCGCGCGAGATCTCGCCGACGATCGTGTGGCTCGTCGGCCAGCCTCTGGCGATCCGGATCCTGATCGTGCTCTCGGCGATGGTGGTGGAGGAACTCTTCTTCCGCTCCTTCCTCCAGCCGCGCGTCGGCGCCCTCGCCGCCACGCTGATGTTCACCGCCGCGCACGGCGCCTACGGCCAGCCCCTCGTCCTCGTCGGGATCCTCGTCATCTCGATAGTCCTGTCGGCCACGTTCTCCCTCTACGGCAATGTCCTCCCCTGCATCGTGGCCCACGGGGTGTTCGACTCGATTCAGATGTTCGTGTTAATCCCTCTTGCGCTCAAAGGAGTGCCGACTGGTTAAACGGTCTATTCGAACCGAAAGATGTAAAAGCCATAGCCCACCCGATCCACCGGTTTGTACCTAAACAACCAATTCGTATTCATCCCGGCCATGCGGGCCGCGAGCTGGCCGCGGACCAGGGAGTGGGTGCTGATCGCGTAGAGGCCGGGCGGGGCGGGGTTGGGCTGGAGGAAATCCCACCACTCGAACTTGATCCCGTAGTAGTTGGGAAGCGTGGACCACGGCGTGTAGAGGCGGATCTTCTCGACGCCGTGGTCGTCCATCCACTCCTTGAGGCGTTTGAAGTCCGCTCCCCACTCGATGTTGGAGTCGTCCAGGTACTTGTGCCCGTTGGCGGCGCCCCCCACGAAGTCGGTGAAGTACGCCAGGTAGTCCGGGAACATGAGGACGGTCCCGACGACGAGCCACGCGGCAAAGACGCCGGCGGCGGCCGTCCGCCACCTTCGGGAGAGGGCGAAGTCCGTCAGCCTCGACGCGAAGATCGCGACGAGCGGGTAGATCGGCAGGATGTAGCGGACGCCGATGTCGTCGGCCAGGAGCGTCGTGAAGACGAAGAAGAAGACGCCGGGGATGAGGAGGAATCCCTCGTTTCGCCACCTCGCTCTCGGCGCGATCTTCCAGAGGGCGCCGGAGAGTAGGAAGAGGATGACGGTGGCCGGCGGGGTCTTCAGGAGGAAGACAGCCAGGAAGTAGTACCACCAGCCGCCCTGCCGGAAATTGCCGGCGAGGTACGCCCAGTACTCTCGGACGTGGTTCTCGTTGACCTGCCACATCCCCTCCAAATAGAAGAGCGGGTACTTCGGGAAGAAGTAGACCGCCCAGACGAGGGTGAACGAGATCGCGATCATCAGTGCGTACGCCCGCGCCGCGAGCAGGATCCGCCGCCCCGTGTTCCCCTCCGTCGGAAAGTCGTCGAGGTCCGGCCGCGGGCCCGCTGCCGCAGTGCCGCCCTTCTCGGCGACCGACATTCCCAGGAGAACGACGATCGAGGGCAGGAGGATGATCGCCGAGAACTTCGTCGCCAGCGCGAGCCCCAGCGCGACGCCGGCCAGGGCAACGTTGCGCCGCCCGCCGAAGCGGGTGAAACGCCAGACGTAGTAGAACGTGATGACGAAGAAGCAGGAGAGGCCCAGGTCCATCGTCACGAAGCGGGAGTGGGCGAGGATGTTGGGGCAGAACGCGTAGAGAAGAAGCGCCGCGAGGCCGGCGCGCGGCCCGTAGAGGTCGCGGGCCCACGCGAAGACGTACCAGCCCAGCAGGACGGATAGCAGCATCACCGGCAGCCGCGCCCAGAAGAGCATCCGGTCGGCCGCGTCCTTGCCCAGCAGCGCGTCGCTCGAGTAGAGGAAGCGCACGCCGAACCGGACCTGGTCGGGAGGATTGCCGTTCCACGTCGAGTCGTCCCACTTCACGTACGGGTTCATGGGCAGCAGCGGCAGCGCGGCGAGGAGCTTGATGAAGGGGGGGTGTTCCGGGTTCAGCCGGAAATCTCCCGTCTTCCAGTACGTGTACCCCGCCGGCAGGTGCATCGTCTCGTCCGAGGAGGCATTCAGGAGCCGGGCGCTGCAGAACTCCTGGAAGAAAAGAGCGCCGAGGAGGAGGACCAGCAGCAGCCGCTCGCGGCGGCGGGATCGGGACGCGATCTGCCGCTGGATCCGTTCTTCCCGCGCCGCGGAGACCATCGGGTCCGCTCTCCGTGGAAGGCGCCTTCCCTAGCGGGCGGCGGGGAAGCCGGGCAGGTCGGGAAGGCTCGTGTAGCCGGAGGCGACCAGGACGTCGCGGCCGTTGCGAAGAAAGAGCTCCCGCTTCTTGCGCGCCTTTTTCCAGGCCGCTTCGAACCGCCCGGCAGCCTCCGGGGAATCCAGCCGGACCCTCCAGAGGTAGGCGATCCCGCGCGGCGAAGAGAAGAACGCGATCCGGTCACCGCGCCACCCCGAGGCGGCGGAGTCCGCCTCCTCCTCGGGAAGCTCCCGGCGCAGGACGAAGCGGACCGTCCACTCTCCGAGCGTGTCGGAGTAGAGGTAGCGCCCGCCGTCGGGGCCGAGCTTCTCGTTCTTCGACGGCAGGAGGTCCTCGGCCGGCGTGAAGATGACGCCCTCGTGGAGGATCTCCGAGGTCGTCTTCGGAGGGTTCTTCCAGAGCCGGTCCATCGCTCCCCACCCCTTGTCCTTGACGACCCGGCGCACGTACGCCGTCCCGTCGGAGTAGGGGAAGAAGAGCTGTTCCACGAAGTAGTCGGGGATGTCCTTGGGAACTCCGGAGCGTTCGAGAGCGCCGGCGGAGAGAAGCGGCCCGAGCATCTCCTCGGCCCCTTCGTCGGCGTCCGGCAGGTCCGCGAGAACGACGCGCACCATGACGAGCGTCGCTTCGCCTTCGAGCAGGCTCTCGAGCGCCAGGGCCTGGTCCCCGTTGTCCTTGAGGCTCTTCATCCGCTTGTCCAGCTTCAGGCTCTCGTCCTGGAGGGCGTGGGTCAGCTCATGGGCGAAGATCAACTTCTCCGACATCCCGGCCATCCCCGGCAGGTCGGCGCCGACCTCCGCCTCGAGCTCCTTACTTCCGCCCCCGCCCTTCTCCAGCTCCTGGGCCGCCCCCTTGACGACGTAGAACCGGCGCGGCTCGGGATCGTAGAAGGCGATGACCTGCGAGGCGTAGAAGTCGATCAGCCGGTCGATCAGGTGAGGAGTTTCCTCGATCAGGCCGAAGGCCGAGAGCGTCTTGAGCGTGTCGTCCGGCGAGACCGGGAAGGATTCTCCGAGCTTGGACCGCAGGACCTTTCGCAGGTCGGCCGCGTCGATCTCGCTCGCCGGGACGGAACGCTCGAACCGCTTCCCGCGGACTTTTTCGACTTCCCGGGCGACCTGGTCCACCCGCGCCGGCAGGAGCGCGCCAGCCCCGGTGAGTGCGAGGAGGACGAGGAGGAGCGCAGGGGCTCGAAACCTTTTCACGACGCGGCAGGGTAGCACGGGGAAAAATGGGCTAAACTTCACCCGCGATCGAAGAAAAAACCATGAGTCAGCCACGCTCGTCCAGCGAGACCGGTCCGATCCGGATGTCTCTTTCGAGCCGTTTCGAGAATATCGAGATGGCCCAGCACCTCTGCAGCAAGTTGCTGGAGGGATGGGACTTGAGCGAGGAGACGACTCACTGGATTCTCATGGCGCTCCGCGAGGCTTTGGCCAACGCCATCAAGCACGGCAACGCCCAGGACATCGAGAAACGCGTCCACCTGGAGATGGACGTGACCGACCACCACCTCCGGATCCGGATCCAGGACGAGGGACCGGGGTTCGATCCGGAACGGGTCGTGGACCCCCTGGCGCCGGAAAATAGGTTGAAGACCTCGGGTCGCGGTATCTTCTACATGAAGACGTTCATGGATGAAGTCCGCTTTCGTCGAGCGGACGGAGGCGGAATGGAAATCGTCCTGACGAAGGATTTGACTCAGGGCAAGGAGAAGGAGGAGGGTACCTGACGATGAAGACGACGGTGCGCGAGGCTGCCGGAGGCGTCCAGATCGTGGACATGAAGGGAAAGATCACGATCGGAGCCGGCGACGTGCAGTTGCGGGAGACGATCAACCACCTCGTCGAGGCGGGGAAGAAGAACATCCTGATCAACATGCAGGACGTCACGACGATCGACTCCTCGGGAATCGGCGAGCTCGTCGGTTGCTACACGTCGGTCACGAACAAGGGCGGGAAGCTGAAGCTCCTCCATCTCCCTCCGAAGATCAACGACGTGCTGACGGTCACCCAGCTCATCACGGTCTTCGACGTCTACGAGTCCGAGTCGGAGGCGGTGGGGAGCTTCGGCGCGTAGAGACCTCGCCCCGGGTGAGGGGCGCCCGGGGATCTCCATGGCTCGGCCGGCGGCGAACCTTCCCTTCGACGAGTTCGCCGCCTCCTCGCTTCCCTCCCTCGAAAAGGAGCTTTCCCGCTCGCTGCCGCCGGCTTCCGGGCGAGCGCCGGATCTCTCGCGGGCGATCGGCGAAGCCGTCCTCTCGCCCGGGAAACGGCTGCGGCCCCTGGTCGCGCTGGCCGCCGGCGAGCTGGTCCGGGCCCCGCGGGCCGCTTCGGGCACGGTGGCGGTCGCCGTCGAGTACCTCCACGCCGCGTCGCTCGTACTCGACGACCTGCCGTCGATGGACAACGCGCGCCGCCGCCGCGGGCGCCCTACCCTCCACCTCGTCCACGGAGTCGCCACGGCGGAGCTCGCGGCGGTCGCCCTGATCGCCCGCGCTTTCGAACTGGCCGCCGCGGCCCCGGAAACGACCGCCCGGACGAGGTCCCGCGTGGTCGAGGAGCTTTCGCGCGCGATCGGCGCCGAGGGCTGCTGCGCGGGCCAGGCGGCGGACCTGGCGGCGGATCCGTCGGGCCTGGCGCTGGAGGACCTCGAGGCGATCCATTCCAGAAAGACCGGCGCCCTGTTCGTCGCCGCGGTCCGCGGGGGCGCCCTCGCGGGCGGGGCGGGAGAGGAGACGCTGGAATCGCTGACGCTCTTCGCGCGCAACCTGGGGCTCGCGTTCCAGATCACCGACGACCTGCTCGACCTGACCGGCAGCCCGCAGCGGATGGGCAAGGACACGCACCGCGACGCTCACCGCGCCAACTTCGCCACGCTCTTCGGCGAGGCCTCCTCCCGCAAGCTCGTCGAGGAGCTGCTCGAGGCGTCCGTGGCCGCTCTCTCGCCGCTAGGAAGAAAAGCCGCGGTCCTCGCCGACCTCGCCCGGGTCGTGCGCGACCGGCAGACATGACCGAGGTCTCCCTCGAGGAGGCCCGGCGCCGGCTTCGCGAGCTGGGATACCTGAACGGCGGTGTCGAGCGGTTCGTCTTCCGGCGGGCGTTCGCGGGCCGCGGCGGGCTCTTCGTTCCGGCAGTCCTGCTGTCGGCCTTCGCCGCGGCGATCGCTTCGGTCGCGGCGGTCGCGGCCGGGGAGCCCGGTTTCGGGGAGTCACCCACCGCGGTGGGAGCCCTCCTCCTTCACCTTTTTTTCGCCGATCTCCCCGCCACCGCGCTCCTCGCCGCCGTCCTCGCGCTCGCCGCGGATCAGTCGAGGTCTCCGGCGGGCGCGGCGACGTTCGCGGGCCTCACCGCCGCGGGAGCGGTCTTCTTCCTGTGGATCGGCGGGGCGTACAGCCTCTCTCGCGACATCCCCGCCCGCGCCTTCCTTTGGGGAATCCCCGTCGCGCTCGCGGCGATGCTCGCGGCAAGAAGCGTGCGGTCCGGGTTCCTCGCGCGCGCCTACGCCCGGTCCCGCGTCCTGCCGGGCGAGCCGCGGCGCCGCGTCTTCCTCGCCGCCGTCATCACCGGGGTCGTCGCGGCGGTCTTGCTTCTGGGGCTTCGCCCGCGGCCGGCCCCCGCGAGGGCGCCGCTCCCGTCGCCGAGGAGCATGCCGGTCGTGGTCGCCGCGGTGGACGGGCTGTCGCTCGATTCTTCCAGCGCCGGCGGAATCTCGGGCATTCGCGGGCTTCTCGTGACCGGCGTCACCGGGTGGTGGCCGGCCCGGCAGGGAGTCCCCCCGGAGATCTGGAGCGACCTGGCGACGGGAGAGCCGGCGTCGCACCACGGCGTTCGCGCCCTGGCCCGCGTTCGGCCGGCGGGGTCGCCGCTCGGGGTCCGGCCTCCTCTCGGCACGGCCTGGTACCTGCGCCGCCTCGCGCCCGCGCTCAAGCTGGCCTCGAGCGCGCCGGTGTCCGCCGCCGATCGGCGGCGGCTCGCTTTCTGGGAGGTCGCCGCCTCGGCGGGGATCCCCGCGGTCTCCGTGGGCTGGTGGGCTTCCGGGCCGTGGCCGGGGTGCGACGTCGTTCGCAACGAGGACGTCCTCGCCGGCGCGAGCGGCGGACTGACGGCGGACGCTCGCGCGCTGGGGGAGTTCGAGAAGCGGCGGCGCGGGGGACAGGGGATCGCGACGGTTTATCTGCCCGGGCTCGACATCCTCCGGGACTCGAACAACGAGGAACGAATCCAGGCGGCCGAGCAGGTCCACCGGTTCCTCGAGAACGAGGTCTCCCGCGCGGTCGCGCGCGAGGAAGTCCTGGTCATCCTGGCGGCGGACAGCCATCCGGCGCCATCGGCGCTGGGCCGCATGGTGGTCTTCGACGGGAGGCAGCCGGTCCGGACGATCCAGGTTCGCGCGGAGGACGCGGCTCCGTCGATCCTGTCGCGAGCGGGAGTTCCGGCGGCGACGGACCTCACCGGCCG
>DATFQY010000171.1:0-43719 GCA_035263845.1 Thermoanaerobaculia bacterium
GCCTCGATGACGCCGCCGCGCACGACGACGACTCCGTTCTCGATGACCCGCCCGGGCGCGGCGATGACCTTCGCCCCGGTCAGGGCGTAGGCGTAACGGTCGCCGCTTCGGACCTCGCCCGGGTTTCCGGAGATCGAGATGGCGAGCGCCAGTCCGGCCACGGCCAGCACAGCCGGCGCGGCGCCGCGTCGAACCCGGGTCTTGAATCTCATGAGTGCCGGCGGATTCTACTTGCCTTATGCTCCTCCCGGTCAACCTTGAGAGGAGGATTCAAGATGTTTCGACGCACGGCCCTGAGTCTCCTGGCCGGGACGGTCCTGGCCGGGGCAGCTTCCGTTCTCGCGCAGACGACTTCCACCACCACCACCGCTCCCGCGGCCCCGCGTCGCGCCGCGAGTCCCCCCGGCACCGCGGCGACCCAGGTCGGCGGTAAGTGGATCGAGATCACTTACAGCCGGCCGATCCTTCGCGGGCGCACCGACGTCTTCGGCAAGGGCGCCGACTACGGCACGAAGGTCCTCGCCGGCGCACCGATCTGGCGGGCGGGCGCCAACCAGACGACGCGCCTGAAGACAGAGGTCCCGCTGGAGATTGGCGGCAAGAAGATCGCGCCCGGCGAGTACAGCCTCTTCGTGGACCTGAAGGAATCCGGCTGGACCATGATCGTCTCGACGCAGCCCTACCAGGAAAAGTACGACCAGGCCGAGAAAGCCAAGACGTGGGGCGCGTATAACTACGATCCCAAGTTCGACGTCGCGAGGGTGCCGATGAAGATGGTCGCGACCGACAACTCGCACGACCAGTTCACGATCGGTTTCTTGAACGTGACCGACAAGGGCGGCGCGATCGCGATGGCCTGGGAAAAGACGGGCGCCATCGCTCCCTTCACCGTCGCGCAGTAGGGGCAGAGCGGGGCGTCGGGCGCGGCGTCGGCTTTGAAGCAGGGCGGGGCGTCGGCGTTACCGGCGTCCCCGCCGTGAACGTCATCGGAAGCTGGAGGGCGCGCGACTCGCGCTCGGCGAGGCGTCCTTCGAACGCGAACGTCGCCGTCCCGTTCGCGGACCGGCGGTAGGACCAGCCCGCCCCGCCGCAGACTCCCGCGCCGAGGGTCGAGAGCTTCTCGGGCCAGGAATGGTCGCGCGCGGCCGCCCGCTCCGCGCGGGCGTCGAGGATCAGGGCGGTCAGCTCGGCCTCGACGACGTAGCGCCGCCAGCGCTGGAAGCTTTCGAGCGTGTTTGGCGCCGCGGGCACGACACTTGCCTCGGTCTGCTGCCACGAACGGGTCCTCGCCTCGTCGAGTCTCTCCGGAGTCCAGTCACAGAGATCCATCCTCCGAACCTCCTCGATCATGTCCCTCAGGAACCTGCCATAGGCGCCAGCCTTGCCGGTCAGATCATCACCCTGCGCGGGTGAGTACCAGGCCTGGTTCTGGAAGGCGGCGTAGAAGCCGGAGAGCAGGCTGAGGCTGCGCAGACGCTCCGCCCAGCCATAGGCCGGGCTGTCGACTTTACGGATCGCGCCCGCAATCAGCTTCGCGTCGGAGACCACCAAGACATATGCGAGAGATTCCGGCCGGCGTGAGAGGACCTCCACCAGGCTCCACGACGCCGCGAGCGTCTGGACGGCTTGCTCGGGCTCGCCTCGCCTGGCCTCGACGAGGGCTCGCGCCACGAGGAGGCGCTGCAAGCGGATCAAGCCCTGAAAATTGGGAAGAAGAGCCTGGCTGCCACGAGTGACGTCCATCTCCCACTGGATCTCCGCTCCCCGCAGCAGCACGGACTCGATCGCCGCGATCGGCCCGTCGCGCTCCGAGAGAAAGCGCTCGAGAACTTCGGGAGGTTTGCCGATCTTCTCTGTCGGACTCTTGAGCTCGCGCTCGACGAAGTCCAGAACCGCCGAAGCGACCGGCCGAAACGCGTCGGCCTCCTCGGTCGAAGGACCCGGGCGCCGTTCGACGGACGGTCGCGGTTCGGCCGGCCGGGAGTCCGGCGGCCGGAATTGATCGGTGCTCGGAACGAGGTCGATCCCCAATCCCGCGGCGAGCCGCTCGAGCTCCAGCGCCCCCGCGGTCGCTTCCGCCTTCGGGAACTGCGCCTCGAACGCGCTGCGAAACGGAGCCGCGGCCGGGTCCGAACCGATGGCCGTGCCTGCCGCAAGGCTGAAGGCCGCGAGAAAAACGCAAGGAAGCCGGCTCGTCAGGCTGGCAGCTTAATCCCATTTGTTATGTTGACCCGAGAGGAACCATGAAGATCGCCTTGAGAAGCGCTTTGCGAATCGCGGCGGCTTCCCTGCTGGCTCTGCCGCTCCCGGCGTCGGGCCAGGAGCGTGTCATCCCCTTCTGGCCGGACGAGGTCCCCGAGGCGATCCACGCCTCCGTGGACGGCAACGCGGCGCTGGAGACGGTGCGCGAGCTGTCGCGGTTCCACCGCGTCCACGGATCTCCGGGCCTCGCCGCCGCGGCCGAGCACGTCAAGAAGAAGCTCCTCGCCGCCGGCCTCTCCGACGCGGCGGTCGAGCACTTCCCCGCCGACGGCAAGACGCGCTACGCGCACTTCCGCAGCTACTACGGATGGAATCCCGTTTCGGCGACGCTCGAGGAGGTCTCTCCGAGGCCCAGGCTGATCGAGTCATTTCCCGATCTTCCCGTAGCGCTCGCCGATTACAGCCAGGACGCCGATGTCACGGCCGAGCTCGTGGACGTCGGCCGCGGCAGCGAGGCAAAGGACTACCAGGGCAAGGACGTGAAGGGCCGAATCGCGCTCGCCGACGGGGGGCTCCCCACCGTCCACCAGCTCGCGTGCGAGGAGCGAGGAGCGGCGGGCTTCCTCTCGGACTTCCCGAACCAGACCACGGCGTGGTCCGGCGACGACCGCGATCTGGTCCGCTGGGGCCACCTCGATCCCTACCAAACCGCCAACCGGTTCGCGTTCATGCTGTCGAAGCGGCAGGCCGCCGAGCTGCGGGCGCGCCTCGCGGCGGGCGAGAAGATCCGGCTGCGCGCACGGGTCTCGGCGAAGATGGTTCCCGCGTCCTACGACGTCGTGGTTGCGACGATCCCCGGCTCCGATCCTTCCGCCGGCGAAGTAGTCCTGACCGCGCACATCTGCCACGAGTCCGCCGGCGCCAACGACAACGCCTCGGGAAGCGCGGCGATCCTCGAAGTCGCCCGCTCGCTTGCCTCGGCGATCCGCGCGAAGTCCCTCCCGCCGCCGCGCCGGACGATCCGATTCCTGTGGCTGCCCGAGATCGCCGGCTCGCAGGCGTACCTCGTCCGTCATCCCGAGGTCGCGAAGCGCCTCGTCGGCGGGATCCACATGGACATGGTCGGCGGCCTGCTCTCGACGACGAAGGGGACCTTCCACCTCTCGCTGACCGCCGCGAGTCTCCCCCACGTCGTCAACCACGTCGCGCGCGCGTGGTTCGAGCCGCTCGTCCGGGCCTCCTCCCGTTACGCGGAAGCGGGCGGCGATCCCTACGCGGGGTTCGTCTGGCCGCCCGGATCCCGCGAGAGCTTCCTCGGCGACATCCGGGCGCTGGAGATGGGAAGCGACCATGAGGTCTTCGAGGAGTCGAGCTTCCGCGTGCCGATGGTCTACTTCCACGACTGGCCCGACGTGACGATCCACACCAACAAGGACCAGCCCGAGAACCTCGACGCGACCAAGCTCGGCCGCGTGGCGTACCTGGGAGCCGGGATCGCGTGGACGCTCGCCGCGCTGCCGGAGTCGGAGGCCCCGAAGCTGCTGCGCGTCACCGCCGCGCAGGGAATCGGCCGGGTCGCCGCCGCGAGGGCGAGGGCGTCCGATTCGGCCGACGCGGCGCTCTTCGAGCGCGAGGCCGTCGATCAGGGGATCGAGACGCTGCGCTCGATCGCGGCGCTCTACCCTTCGATGTCCGCCGCCGTCCGAGAGGAAGAGGGACGCCTGGCGGCCATGCAACCCGCGGCGGCTCCTCCGCGGGGACCGGACACCCGCGTGCCGGTCCGAAGCTCCGAGGTCCGCGGACCCCTCGACGTCTACTACTACAACTATCTCGAGGAAAGACTCGGGCCGCTGGCGGCTCCGCCGGCGCTCTCGCGCGGGGGCCAGGGCGGCGTCCTGACCTACGAGGCCTTCAATCTCGTGGACGGCAAGCGGACGGTCTCCGAGATCCGCGACATCCTGACGGGGCGCTACTCCCCCGTGCCGCTCTCCGAAGTCTCGGCGTACCTCGACCTTCTCGCGAAGGCCGGGGCAATCACCTTCCGCTAGGAAGCTCGCTACTTCTTAGCGGGGGCGGCCGCCGCCGCCGAGCCCTCGTGGTCGCAGGCCATACCGCCGGCCATCGACGCCTTCGCCGCGCCATCCTTGCCGGCGCAGCAGTCCATGGCTCCGTGGCTCGCCGCCGGGGCCATTCCGGCGTGCTCGGTCTGCCACATCTCGTTGTGGAGAGCGATCAGCTTCTCGAGAGCGGCTTCGAGCGCGGCTGCCTTCTTGTCGCCGGTGGACGCCTTCGCCGCGGCCAGATCGGCCTGGATCGCCTTCCACGCGGCATCGTCCTTCGCCCGCGCTTGCGACGCGTCGGCCGAGTCCATCTTCATGCAAGCGTCGTGATCCATCTCTTGGGACCCGGTGGCGGGGACGGCGGATTGCTGGGCGGACGCCACGACGGCGGCCAGTGAAATCAGGACTGCAATCGCGATCCTTTTCATGCGTTCCTCCAGCGGGACGCTCGCCCGCGAGCGGAAGTTTAGCCGATCCGGCTATGCTCCCCCTCCGTGGGCGTCTCTTCCGACTTCTTCACCCCGCAGAGCCTGGACCGCGAGTTTCCCGTCCGCAAGTCGCTGATCTACTTCAACCATGCGGCGGCGGCTCCCCTGCCCCGGCGCGCCGCCGCAGCGATGGCCGCCCACAACGAGAACGTCCGCGACCGTGGAGCCGCCGACTGGCGCCGCTGGTACGCGGCGATCGATGCGACGCGGGCCAAGGCCGCGCGGTTCCTCGGCGCCGCGCGCGAGGAGATCGCGTTTCTCCCGAATACCAGCTGGGGCCTGAACCTCGTCGCCCGTTCCTTCCGTTGGAAGGACGGGGACAACGTCGTCACGGACGACATGGAGTTCCCCTCCAACGCCTACCCCTGGCTCGCGCTGGAGAACCAGGGCATCGAGTGCCGCCTCGCGAAAAACCGCGGCGGCCGAATCACCCTCGAGGACATCGCGGAGAAGGTGGACGAGCGGACCCGCATCGTCGCTGTCTCCTTCGTTGCGTTCCACAACGGCTGGGTCTACCCGGTCGAGGAGATCGGCCAGTTCTGCCTCAAGCGGGGCATTCTCTTCGTCCTCGATGCGATCCAGGGCCTCGGCGCGATTCCCCTGGACGTGAAGAAGGCCGGCGTCGATGTCCTGTCCGCCGACAGCCACAAATGGCTCCTCGGCCCGGAGGGATGCGCCACGTTCTACGTCTCGGAGGCCGCGCGCGACCGCGTCCCCTCTCTCTTCGGCGGCTGGTGGAACATCAAGCACGAAGCGAGCTACCTCGACTACCGGTTCGACTTCCACGACAGCGCCCGCCGGTACGAGCCCGGCACCCTCGCGACGGCCAACCTCGCGGGGCTCGCTGCCTCCCTGGACCTGCTGACCGAGGTGGGCGTCGAGACCGTCCGCTCGAGGATCCTCGCGACCTGCGAGGTCTTGAAGCGCGGGCTCCTCGAGAGAGGCTGGAGGATCGGCACGCCCGAGCCGCTGTGCTCTGGGATCCTCTCCGCGGCCCTCCCCGGCACGGACTCCCGCGTCGTCGCCAAGCGCCTCGAGCAGAACGACGTCATTACCGCTCCGCGGGAGGGGTGCGTCCGGTTTTCGCCGCACTTCTTCAACGACGCCGCGGAGATCTCGAGGATCCTCTCGATCCTGGACCGCAACAACTTGGTCGCCGAGGCTCAGCCCTAGGAGCGCGGCCCCAGCGGGCGGGTCGGGGGGCGCTGGCGGGATCTTTCGATGGGGGGCTGGCGGTCAGGAGAGCTCTGAAGGAGACGGAAGACGCCGGCGGCGTCGGTCGCGGCGTAGAGGGTGCCGTAGGTGTCGAAGGCCAGGACGTTGATCGCGAGGCTGGTCAGGCCGGTGTTGAGTGGCGTCCAGGTGGCGCCGCCGTCGGAAGTGACGAAGACGCCCGCGCTCGTGCCGGCGTAGAGCAGGCCCCGCGGGGAATCGAAGAGGAAGGTCAGGACGGTGGCCGAGACGCCGGAATTGGCGGGCGACCAGGAAGCGCCGCTGTTGACGCTCTTGTACGGTCCTGTCGAGGTCCCGGCGTACACGGTCTGGGGAGAAGCGGGATCGATGGCGACGGAGAAGATCGACCCGGCCGGCAGGCCCGATCCCGAAGCGCTCCAGCTCCCAGCGGAGTCGGTCGATCGGAACATCCCGTTGGCCGTCGCGGCCAAGAGCGTCGCCGGAGCCGAGCGGTCCAGCGCCATCGAGAAAACGCTCGTGCTGGGCAGGCCCGTGTTCTGGGTCTTCCAGCTCGCGGCGCCGTCGGTGGACTTGTAGACGCCGAACTGGCTCCCGACGTAGATCGTCGCCGGGGCCGTCGGATCGAGGTGGATCGACAGGGCCGTCAGGTTCGCCGGGATCCCGTTGAGCACCGCCGCCCAGGTCGCCCCGGAGTCCGGGCTCTTGTAGAAGCCGAAGCCCAGCGTTCCGGCGTAGACGGTCGAAGGGGTCGAGGGATCGACCGCGAGCGAGATGAACGCCCCGCTGTTCAACAGCCTCTGCCAGCTCTGGCCGTTGTCCGTGGTCTTGACGATGCCGCCGTAGAGACCGGCATAGATCTCCGGCGTCGTCGGCGAAGCGGCGAAGCCCGGAATCGAGAGGTTCCGGATGCCCGTGCCGACCGCGCTCCAAGATTGCTGCGCGCCCTTCTGGGTGGATTGGAGGAGCGCCCCGTTCTGGGTCGGGGGATTTCCGTAGCCGGCGTACATCGTGTCGGGCGCCAGGGAGTCGATCGCCACCGTGTTGACCGGTACGCCGACAAGGGCCGTCCAGATCGCCCCGGCGTCCGTCGACCCGTACAGGGCGGTGTCCGTGGCTGCGAAGACGCTGGAGGAGGAACGAGGATCGATCGCGAGTCCCCGGATCGACCCGATTCCGGCGATTCCCAGGCTGGAGGCCTGCCAGCGCCCTCCGCTATTGGTGCTCTTGAAGACTCCGCCGTTCGAGGTGCCGGCGTAGATGTTGGCCGGCGCGCGCGGATCCACAAGCAAGGCCGAGACGTGGAGGTTGGTCAGGCCGTCGTTGGACTGCGTCCACGTCGAGCCGCCGTTGCTCGAGCGGTAGAAGCCCGAGAGAAGTGTCCCGAGGTAGACGTTCGAGGACGAGGACGGATCGACGGCGATCGCCCTCGGGCTCGTTCCCGAGAGCCCCGCGTTGATCGCGGTCCAGGTCGCGCCGGAGTCCACCGTCTTGAAGACTCCCGCGTCGGTCGAGACCGCGTAGGCGGTCGCCGGGTTGCCCGGATCGAAAGCCACGCCGTTGAAAACGGTGGCCGGCACTCCGGGCGCCGCGCTCCAGGAGGCGGCGCCGTCGCCGCTGCGGAAGAGGCCGCCCTCCGTCGCGGCAAAGAGGATCCGGGTCGCGGCGGGATCGATGGCGACGGCAATGACGGAGAAGTTCGTCATCCCGGAGGAGGCGGCGGCAAAAGTCGCCGACCCGTCGGTGGACTTGAAGACGCCGGCCCCCTTCGTCCCGACGTAGATCGTCGCCGACGACGTCGGATCCACGGCGATCGAGAGGATCGCCCCGACGCCGTCCGGCCCCAGCGAGACCCACGTGGAAGGCGCGGACGCCGCAATCAGGGATGCCGGAATGAGAAACGCCGCCCACACGAGGAAGGCGGACCTGCTTCGAAAGAGCGGCATCGTCCGTCTCCAACCCGGAGACGCCGCCTCGGAATTCCTTTCAAAAAGCCGCGGTGTCGGCGACGCTGGCCTGCTGTCCGGCAGGATTGAAATAGATCTTCACGGTCCCCGTCACTGTGTCCGTGACCGTGATCGTGTACTCCACGTTGGAGAGCGCTCCGTAGAAGACCCAGAACTTCCCGTTGAGCGGACGGCCGTCCACGACCTTCAGAACCAGCTCGAGGTTCCCGTTGGAGAAGAACCAAAACGCCCCCGTGTCGCTCGTGAGCGGGACCGCCTGCCCGGCATTGGCCGGCGGATACCCGGGAGCCCGCCAGGTGACCCGTGCCTGGAACCGACCGCCGTTCAAACAGAGCGTGGTCGGATCGACCGAACACGCGGCGTTCGCGGACGCGATCGCTTCCGCAACCTTGGACCTTGGACCCTGGACTCTGGACTCCTCTCCGGGCGCGTTCGCGCCCGGGAAGGCGGCCGTGTCGGCAACGCTCGCCAGATTCCCCTGGGGGTTGAAGTAGATCCGGACAGCGCTGGTCGTCATATCAGTGACCGTCAGCGTGTACTCCACGTTGGAAAGCGCCCCGTAGAAGACCCAGAAGTAATTGTTGAAGGCGCGGCCGTCCACGACCTTGACGATCAGCTCCAGGTTGTTCGACGAGAAAAACCAGAATGCTCCCGTGTCACCGGTCAACGGAACCGCCTGCCCCTTCCCGGACTGCCCGAGATTCGCCGCGCGCCATGCGACCTCGACCCTGAATCGGCCGCCGTTGACGCAGAGAGTCGTCGGCCCGGGCGAACAGCCGGCTGTCGCGCCCATCCGGAAGGCGCCTCCGCCCGAGGTTCCGGCATAGGCAACCGCCGACGAGGTCGGATCGACCGCGAGAGAGGTAATGCGAAGGTCCGTCAACCCATCGTTGATCGCAGCCCAGCTCACCGCGCCGTCGAGACTCTGGAAAACGCCCCCGGCAACGGTGCCGGCGTAAACGCGCGAGGGATCGAGCCGGTCGATCGCGAGAGCCGTAATGCCTTTGGGGGTCAGGCCGGTTCCGGCCGCAGACCAGGTGGACCCTCCGGTGATGCTCTTGAAGACGGTGTCGCCGGTCCCCGCATAGATCGTCGCGGGCGAGCGTGGATCGAAGACGATCGCGGTCACTGCGGGGCTGCTGAAGCCGCCGTTGACGGGGGTCCAGACCACGCCGCCGTTGACGCTGCGGTAGAGGCCGAACGAAGTTCCCGCGAAGACCGTTCCCGGCGCCGCCGGAGAGATCGCCAGCGACAGGATTTCGAGAGTTTCCAGCCCGGCATTGAAGTCGGTCCAGTTCGCTCCGCCGTTGAACGACTTGAAGATCCCGTCCGGGGTTCCGGCGTAGAGAGTCGAGGGGTTCAGAGGATCGACCGCCAGCACCGATACTGTCGGGACCGTGAGTCCTGCGCTCGCGGGTGACCAGGTCAGCCCGCCGTTGAAAGTCTTGAAGATGCCTCCGCCGTCGGTTCCCGCGTAGAGCGTCGCGGGCGCCGAGGGATCGATCGCGAGCGACTTCACGAAGAGATTGGCCAGTCCGATGTTGGCCGTGGTCCAGTCCAGCCCGCCGCTGACGCTCTTCCAAACGCCGCCGCCTAGCGTCGCGCCGTAGACGATCGCCGGCGTGGAGGGATCCACCGCGATCGCCGTCACGACGGCGGCGTTGATCCCGGCTCCGGCGCCGGTCCAGTTCGTCGCGCCGTCCACGCTCTTGAAGACTCGGTCGCCGGTCCCGGCGTAAAGGGTTTTCGATGGAGCGGTCACTAGGAGCAGTGCTTCGACCACGTCGTTGGCGAGGCCCGAGTTCGAGGCGTTCCAGCTCGCGCCGCCGTTGACCGTCCGGAAGAGACCGCCCCCGAAGGTCCCCGCGAAGAGCGTCAAGCCGTCCTGGGGATCGACGGCAAGCGCGCGAACATCGGTCGAGATCAGCCCGAAGCCCGCGAGAGTCCAGGTCAGTCCCCCGTTGACGCTCTTGTAAACCCCGTTCGGCGTTCCCGCGTAGACCTTGCCGGCGAAGAAGGGATCGATGGCGATCGCGTGGACGCTCGTCTGCTCAATCCCGTCGCGCACGGGCAGCCAGAGGTCCGCTCCATCGGCGCTCCGGAAGACGCCCGACGGCGTTCCGGCGTAAAGCGTGGTCTGAGGCAGGCTGAAGTCGATCGCCAGCGACTGGACGTGAAGATCGAGGAGGCCGTCGTTTTTCGCGACCCAGGTCGCGCCGCGGTCGGTGGTGCGCAGAATCCCCGCGCCCGTGCCCGCCCAGATCGTCGGGCCCGGGCGAGGATCCATCACGAGCACGTTGACCGGAGCGCCTGGATCCGCCGGCGTCGCGGACCAGCTCGCTCCGCCGTCCACGCTCTTGAAGATCTTGCCCGCTGCGCCTCCGGCATAGAAGACGTTCGGCAGGTTCTGGTCGGCCAGGAGCGAGAGGATGTCGACATCCGTCAGTCCGGTCCGCGAGAGGGACCACGTCACGCCGCCGTTGATCGTCTTGAAGACGCCCGCGCGGGCGACCGCGGCGAGGATCGTCCCCGAGTTGAACGGGTCGGAGGCGAGCGAAACCACGCGGCCGCCCGGTAGTCCGGCCGGCGCCCACGGCGCCGCCGCGGCGCTTGCGGCCACCACCGTGAAGAGGCAGGACGAGACTAGGAAGACGAAGCGCGAACGCCCGCCGACGAGCCCCGCGATTTTTCTCATTTTGTTCTCCGGTGACCCACGGATTCTATCTCGGCGAAGCCTCCAGGTACTTGTGGAGCCAGCCGAGGACTTCGCCGTACCAGAACTTCGAGTTCTGCCCCTTCAGGACCCAGTGGTGCTCGTCGGGGAAATAGACGAGGCGGGCCGGAATGCCCTTGGCCGTCAGCACGCCGTAGAGCTCGAGGCCCTGCGTCACCGGCACGCGGAAGTCCCGCTCGCCGTGGACGACGAGCATCGGCGTCTTGAAGCTCGCGGCGAAGCGGTTCGGGCTCCACTTCTCGACGTTGGCGAGGTTGGTGAAGGGGTATCCGCCGTAGGAGTGGTGCCGGCCGTAAGTCGAGTCGGAGGCGGACTGGCCGAGCAGGTCGTACACGCCCGCGTGCGAGACGAGGCACTTGAATCGGTCCGTGTGCCCCTCGATCCAGTCCACGAGGAAGCCACCGTAGGAGCCACCGGCGGCGGCCATCCGGTTCTCGTCCACGTAGCCCTTGGCGATCAGGAAGTCCGTGGCGTTCATGACGTCGGTGAACGGTTTGTCGGGATGCGCCCCGAGGATCGACTCGATCCATGCCGCACCGAAACTGGAGGAGCCGTGGAAGTTGACCATGGCGACGATGTAGCCGGGCGCGGCGAAGACGTGCGGGTTCCACCGGTACCCGTACGTGTCGCCCCAGGTTCCGACCGGGCCGCCGTGGACGAGCTGGACGAGCGGGTACTTCTTCTTCTCGTCGAAGCCCGGCGGATAGACGACGTACATCTGCACGGTGTCGCCGCCCGCCCCCGCGAATGTGAACTCTTTCGTGGGGCCGACCGAGTAGCCCGCCATCGCGGCGTCGTTGAAGGTCGTGACGTACCGGAAGCCCTTGCCGTCCGTCCCGATGACCGCGACCTCCGCCGGCTTGTCGAGCGTGCTGGTCGAGAAGACGACGTGCCCGTCCTTGGTGAGTCTCGGCCCGGTGACCGAGCCGCCCCGGTAGATCTCCTTCGGCGAGCCGCCTGCCGCCGGGATCGAGTAGAGGTTGCCACGCGCCTTCGCCTCGGCCTGGAAGAAGATCGTCGAGCCGTCCGCCGTCCAGCTCCAGCCGCCGGCCGAGTAGTCGAAGCCGTCCGTCAGGATCCGGCGCTTGCCAGAGCCCAGATCGAGGATCCCGAGCCGAGTCTGGTCGGGCCAGCCGTCCGCTTTCTTCTCGAGACCGTAGGCGAGGCTCTTGCCGTCCGGGGAGAAGACCGGGTTGCGGTCCTCCGCGGGGTTGTCGCCGGTCAGGTTCTTCGGCTCGCCGGGCGAGGCGGTCGCGATCAGGAAGATGTCGGTGTTCCACTCCTTGTAGGGCTCGGGGGAGCTGTTCGCTTCGAACGCGATCCACGCGCCATCCGGCGAGATGTCGAAGTTACCGGCGCCGTCGTCGAGCCCGAAGATGCGCTTCGAGCCGGGAAGCAGGTCCGTGACCTTTTTCGTGGCGACGTCCGCGACGAAGATCCGCGGGTACTCGTTGTCGGTCAGCCAGTGGTCCCAGAATCGGTAGAGGCGGTTCTCGGTGACGCGGGCCTTGACCTTGTTTTTCTCCCGTGCCTCGACGACCTTCCTGGTCGCTTCGACCGATTCGGAGCCCGCGATGACCGAGGAGACGAAGGCGATGCGCTTGCCGTCGGGGAACCACTTCGGGTTGGAGACGGGCAGCGGCATGTCGGTCAGCCGCTCCGGCTCGCCGCCGTCCACGGGGATGACGTAGACCTGCGAGGCCTTGTCGTCCTCGCGTTTGGAGACGAAGGCGATCCGCCGTCCGTCGGGGCTCCAGGCGGGCGAGGTGTCGGAGGCCTTGTTCGTCGTCAGCCGCCGCGCCGGCCCGCCGGCGACCGCCGAGACCCAGATGTCCGCGTTGGCCCGGTCGGCCTCCATGTCATAGACGCTGACGGTGTAAGCGACCGTCTTCCCGTCCGGCGACACCACCGGCGACCCGACTCGCTGAAGGGTCCACATCTCCTCGGCCGTCAAAACCTTCTTGTCGGCGGCCGCCGCGGTCGCGGAAATGGCGAGGCACAACGCGACCAGGACGAAGCTGGAACGACGCATGCATTCCTCCTCGGTGAATTCAGATGAGAAAAGACAGCATAAGGAACCCCAAAGCCCGCCAACTGTCAACTCCGGACCGGATCGCCGTCCTTCTCGCCCTCCTCGCCTGCGCCGCCGGGCTGGGGTACTGCGCCTCGAAAAACAAAGGCCACGCCGTCATGGTCGCGACCAATCCCGGCTCGGTCCGGGGCTGTTCCTTCCTCGGCCGGGTCACCGGCTCGGGCACGGAGGAAGGCCAGATGAGCTCGATGAGCACGGGGAGTCTGAGCCTTCGCGTGGGTGAAATGGGCGGCAACGTCCTCCTCCTTCTTCCCGGCGGAAGCGGCGAGGCCTGGTACTGCGATCAGAAGTGGGTCGCCTTCGGCGAAGCCGCCAACCCGACCCCCGTCAAGCCTGTCACCGGGCTGGCCCCGACCCCCGCCGCCACCCCCCGCACCTGACCGGTCCCGTCCCTCGCCGGTGACACCTGCGTCCTCGCCAGAAGGCGATCTTCAGGCCCGGGACCCGAGGATTCCTCCGATTCCTCGGCGTTTCCAGAAGGCAATTGAATTGCTTTGATCAGGTGGGCCCTCCCGCGGTCGAGACACAATCTTCATACCGAGGAGGAAGCCGATGCGGAAACCAGCGGCCCTGGTCGTTTCCCTTCTCCTCGTCTCGCTGCCCCTCGCCTCCCAGGACAAGCCAGCCAGCCCGGAACAACCCTTCCGAGAACGCGTCCGCGTCGGCGCCATTCGAATCTCGGTCACCGCCCAGACGTCGGCGGGGAAGCCGATCCGTGACCTCGCGGCCGCCGATCTGACTCTGAAGGTGGACGGGCGGACCGTTCCGATTGATTCCCTTTCCGGAATTGCCACCGAGGTTTCCTCCCGCGCGCCTGCTCCCGCACCGGTCCAGGGACGGCCCGCCCCCGAACCCGCGCCGCTAGTCGCGCGGCCGATCTCCGAGCCCGCGCAGCTTGCCGTGCTCATCGACGAGGACGGAACGTTCTCGCTCGACCGACGCGACGTTTACCGCCAACTGCAGAAGTATCTCGACAACGGATCTTCGGCTGAGCGCTCCGTGATGATCGCCCGCTTCAAGGGGCCGAAGGTCGAGGTTCTATCCTCGTGGACGCAAGATCTCCAGAACTCGCGAGCAGCACTCAAGGAACTCACAGCCCATCCCCGAGCGCAGAAGATCGCAAGCCCGTATGAGGGTCCCTTTCTCCACAAAGAGGTCGATGCCAGCCTCCAGAAGGAAATTCTCTTCGCGCGGGACAACCTCTTCGGTGCCGTTCTCCTCATGCTCGCTGCATTTCCGCCAGCACCTGCTCGTCGAACTCTGCTCCTCGTCAGCGGTGGAATGGCGCTCTTGTCGCCCGAGGACTTCGCTGCGATCCGGGGAACGGCCAACTTCGCCGGCGCGGAGGCTCAGCGTGGGCGAATGCAGTTCCCGGACCTCGATCGGGAGATCGATCTCGCGCGCCGGGGATTCGAGGTCTGGACGAATGCCCAGCGGCGTGACTGGCACGCGCAGCTCGCCGATGTGATGGCGAAGGCGCAGGAGAACAACATCGCCCTGGTGTCGGTCGCGGCCGAGGCCTTCGAACGCGGAACCAACCCGACAGCGGAGAGCAATCTGCTCGGCCCGTCGACGAAGTGGGCTGCCCGGCCGATGCCGGGCGCGGGAGCACCGGGAAGTTCTGGCCTCTCGCCGCGGCTCGGCGTGGGACAGACCATGACGACGATGGCGCTCCAGACGGGAGGAGAAGCGATCCTTCAGCCGACACAGACCGCGCAGCGGCTCGCGGGCCAGGAGGTCGCAGAGCCATACGTACTGACCTTCCGGGATCCGTTCCCCGACGACCACCGGCACCATCGGTTGGAGATCCTAGCGATCCGTCCCGAAGTCATCCTCCGCTATCGACGCGGCTACCGGACACCGACGGACGAGGAGGAGACGCTCGACGGAGTCATGGCGCGCCTGGTCGGACCGTCGCCGCCGTCGAACCCGCTCTCGGCGACCGCCCGGATCAGCCGAAGCGACAGCTCGACCGCCCCGCTGCGGCTTCATGTCGAGTTCGAGCCTCCGCAAGAGCGCGGCATCGAAGCGGACGAAACGCGGCCAGTCCAGATCCTCTTCGCGAACGTGGACGACGCCGGCGGGCGTTCGGAGCCGGCGAAGTGGGACGGCGACGCGCGCCGGGTCGGAACCGGTAAGATCTTCGCAGCGGACGTGGACCTGAGGACTCCGAATCGCACCTACCGCTGGAGCATCGCCGTCCGGGACGGACCCACCGGGCTCGTTTCCTATGTCGTCACAGAGACCCGCCCGTAGCGTCGGCCTCTGGATCGCCCTGCTCCTGCTCCTGGCCGGCTCGGCGAGGGGCCAGGAGAAGAAGCCGCCCCCCGGCTTCACGGAAAAGGTCGAGGTGAACGTCCGGACGATCCTGGTGATCGTCACGGATGAGAAGGGCAAGCCGGTCGAGAAGCCGCTCACGCCGGAGGATGTGGTCGTTCTCGAGGACGGAGTGCCGGCGAAGGTCCTCGGAGTCGATCGCGTTCGGTCTCTCAAAGGAACCGAATCGGGAGGAGCGAAACCGCCGTCGCCTTCCGAGCCTCCGGCGGCAGCCCCGAACGCGCCGATCGAGCGCGTTCGACAGGTTCTGTACCTCGACGCGAGCCTGCTCCGGAAGCAGTCCGTGAAGAAGGTTTGCGAGATCTTCGCAAAGAATCTCGATCCGATGCTTGCCCGCGGGCCGCTGGAGATCGTCCTCGCCGATCCGGAACCCAGGAGCGTTCTGGCGTCCACGGACCAGGCGGCGGAGGTCCGCGAGACGCTGGCTTCGCTGGCCCGAAAAGCGTATGGCCGTGATCGCCTCTACGACGTCCGGACGGACTTCGTTCCGGGCGCCAGCGCGAAGTCGGCAATGGGATCCGAGTCCGACAAGCTCAGCCGGACGATGCGCGCGAAGGCGGCGATGCAGGAGGAAGTGCAGCTCGTCCGGCAATCCTTCGAAGCGCTCCAGAGGTGGGCCGCCGCTCGGCTGGACAGGAACCCGGCCGTCCTTTACCTCGCCAACGACGGGTTCGATCTCGTCCTCTCGGACTTCTACCGGAACTACCTGACCTATCCCGATGGAGGTCAGGCTCAGACGCAGGCGGAACAGGTCCGGATGCAGTTCGATCCACAGATCCCCGCGCTCGTGGCTCAGGCCGAGACGGCGCTCGCCAACCAGGGCTTGATGACGATCCCGCTCGCGATCGGCGGAACCGAGTCGTTCTTCGCAGGCTCGCCCTCGGTCACGAGCAAGCGGCCTCTCGCGGACATGCGCAACCCGGTCAGCGACAGCCCGACGTTTCTGTTCGTGCGCCCGCTGGAGCCGCTCCGCCAGGTGGCGGCCGCCACCGGCGGCGAGGTCGTGACCCGGGAAGCTGTTCTCCTCGAAGCGCTCGACCGGCTTTCCAACGCCGTGGCGATCACTTACAGGATGGAACGCCCTCCCGATGGACTGTTGCACCGCCTCGAGGTGAAGAGCCGCCGCGAGGGCGTCCTCCTGCGCGCATCGCGCTCGGTGACGTCCGGGACCGCCGAGCTCACCGCTGCCGCGCAGAAGACGCTGAAGGTCCTCGGCGAGCCGCCTCCTCGGCAGGCAAGCGGCCTTCCGGTCGTGGCGCGAGTTGAGCTGACCGAGGTGAAGAAGAACGGACGCCGGGTCGGCGTCCTCCAGGTCTCCGCGGAGCTCGCGGAGGTCTCCGCGGCTCTGGCGAAGGTGGGCCCCGGCCGCATCCGGATCACCCTCGCCGTCCAGGCAACCGGCTCGAAGCCCTTCGTCCACCACGACGAGATGGATCTCCGAGACGATGACCCCGGTACGTCCTGGCTCTACGAAGCCCCCTTCGAGTGGCCGCCAGAAGCCCAGAAAGTCGCCGTCACCGTCGAAGAGCTGAAAACCGGCACCCAAGGCGCTGCCATCGCCGAACTGCCGAAGCCGGAGTAAACGTGGAGATCCTTTCGTATCCCGTCGGGCTGGTCATCGGGCTTTTTCCGGTGATCGTGGACCTCGCCGGGCAGCCGGGGCCGGCGCGGGTGCTGCTGGACGGCAAGCAGGTCTGCGAGGTGACGGCGAAGGCGCCGGCCTGCCTGGTGGACGTCGGACCGGACCCTCGGATCCACGCGCTGGACCTGGAAAGGGTGGACGAGAAGGGCGCGGTCGTCGAGTCCATCCGGCGGTGGATCAACAAGCCGAGCGCGGTCGGGAAGGTGCGCGCGGTCGGCTCCTGCAACGAGAAGACGCGCGAGTGCGAGTTCCACATCCAGTGGGCGCATCCGGCCAAGCTCGACCCGATCGCGGTCACCGTCGCGCTCGACGGAAAGAGGATCAGCGAAGGCGTCAAGCCGCTCGTCCGCTACTCGTACCCGAAAGACAAGACGCCGCAGGTCCTGACGGTGGACGCGGAGTTTCCCGACGGCCGGCGCGCGGACTTCACGCAGCTCCTCCACGGCTTCTACCCGGAGCAGGCGTCCGCGTCGCTTCACCCGGTCCCGATCGAGCTCGACTCGCCTTCTGAAGCCGACGGCCTGGCCGACCGGCTGCGCGGCGCCGGATGGAAAGTCCGCGCGATCGAGGAGGGCGACGCCGAGATGCTCTTCGTCCTCCAGCCCAAGGCGATCTCGCGCTACGCGCCGAGCGCTACCGAGATTGCCGACAACGCGATGGTTTACGGCGGATCGCTGGAGGGCCAGGGGCCGCTCTGGTTCCTGCCGGCGGACGAATCGCTCGCCCTCCTCCAACCCCGCGCCGTCGGCGAGCGCATCGAGCATTGGTTGAAGGGCATGATCGCGATGACCTCGCGAGCGAGCATCGCGCGGATCCGCATCGCCGACGCCGTCGCTGCCGCGGGCTACCGGCTTGGAGAAGTGCCGCGCCGGCGGATCATCGTCCTGGTTCTCGGCGCCGACGACGTCACTCAACCGGACGCCAGCACGCTCTCCCCCGCCCAGGCCCTCGACTGCCTGCGGCAGGCCGGAGTCCCGCTGGTCGTCTGGCGGGTGTCGATGAGGGCGGAGCCGAAGGGAAAGAGATCCAACGCCGGCGCGAAGTGGCCGGAGTGGCCCGAGGGGGACTGGGTTCGCGGGACACGTGACTTCCCGAAGGCGATCAAGCACCTGCGCGAGATCATCGACCGGCAGAGGCTGGTCTGGGTCGAGGACGCGGTGGACCTCGACGCGCTCGAAGCGACGATGCCCGCCGGGATCACGCTGGCCGGCCGTCCGAAGCTGGACGAAGCTTCCAGGCTGACCGTGACGGCCCGAACCTCCGTCTCGGCGCCGGACGGACGCTGGGTCTACAGCGTCGCATTCGATCCGCGCGATCCTCAGAGTCTTTACGCTGGAACCGCCACGGGTCTTCTGCACAGCGCGGACGGCGGCCAGACCTGGAGCCGCGCGCAGACGGGAAGCCCCGGCGGCATCTTCACGCTCGCTTTCTCCGGCGGAGCCGGCGCGATGCTCTTCGCCGGCGCGAGCGGCGAGCTCGTCAGCAGCAGCCCGTCCTCGCCGCAGTGGAAGGCGTTCGATCTGCCGGCCGTGATGGCGCTGGCGACCGACCCGACGAATCCCGCGGTTCTCTACGCGGGAGGCCGCGGCCGCATCTTCCGCACGACGGATTCCGGAAGCGACTGGTCGGAAATCTCCGGCGACATCCCGTCCTTCGCGCTGGACCTGGCCGTGGACCCGAAGGACTCGACCACCGTCTACGCTGGCACGGCTGGAAGCGGAGTCTTCCGGTCGCACAACCAGGGGAAGAGCTGGAGCGTCGCGGGGCCGGAGCTGCAGAACACGGCCGTCCGGTGTCTCGCCCTCGATTCGAAGCATTCCGGAATGGTCTACGCGGGCACCGACGGCGGAGTCTTCGCCAGCACCAACCACGGAGGCAACTGGAAGCTCGCCGGCGCAGGGCTGCCACGGGCGGTCGCCTACGCGCTCGTCGTGGACGAGAAGAAGGACCGGATCTTCGCCGGCACCGCGTCGGGCCTCTTCGTCAGCGAGACCGCGGGCCGGTCATGGAAACGGTTCACGGATGTCGAGAGCCCGATCAGCTCGCTCGCGCTCGATCGGGACGAGGAGAAGCTGGCCGCCGGCACGCTCGGCCGGGGAGTCCTCGTCTTCCGCATCTCCGACCTGGAAACGAAGATGGAGAAGATCCGCGCCGGCTGGCTCCAGGCCCTGCCCGGCACGCCCGAGTCGATCCTCCCGGCGACGGCCGATGGGCCCGAGGTCCCGCTCGAAGCGGAGATCCAGGGCACGCGCATCTCGAAGGGCTTCTTCACGGCGCGGCTCGACGCCGCGGTCGGGCTCGAATCGATCCGGGAGGCGCTGGCCGAGAAAGGCCAGGCGAAGATCCGGCTGATCGTCGCCGCCGACTCTCCGACGATGTCGCGCGTGGACGCCGGCGGTGTCGAACAGACGATTCCGTTTGACGGCACGGTGACTCGGGTCACGCTCGGCGTCCCGATCCGATGGCCCGACCGCGCGACGCGCATCGTCGTCGCGGTCATCGAGGAGCAGACCGGCGCACACGCGGTCGTCACGCTCGACGCGCCGAAGAAGCAGTAGCCGTGGAGATCCTGTCGTACCCGGTGGGTCTCCTGATCGGCCTTTTCCCGGTCATCGTGGACCTGGGGCCCGGCACGCAGAACGCCGAGCTGCTGCTCGACGGCCGGCCCGCCTGCACGATCACGGCTCGGGCGCCCGCCTGCACGGTGGACCTGGGGCCGGATCCGGTGATTCACGTGATGGAGCTGGTCCGGAAGGACCGGGCCGGCAACGTGACGGAGAAGGTCAGCCGCTGGGTCAACAAGCCCGGGGTGGAGGCCGAGGTCCACGTCGGAGGAGCGTGCGAGAAGAAGTCGCGCTCTTGCGATTTCACCGTGACGTGGGCGCACCCCGCCAAGCAGGACCCGGCCAGCCTGACGGTCGCCGTCGATGGATCCACCGTCAGCCGCGCGGTCACGAACAAGATTCGCGCGCCCTTCTCCGCCCAGGCGACTCCTCAGGTCGTGACTGCGGACGCCGTCTTCCCGGACGGCCGGCGGGCGACGTACACGCGTCTTCTCCACGGCTCCTACCCGGAGGCGGCGGAAGCTTCGCTGCAGGCAGTTCCGGTGATCGTCGAGAAGGAGATTCCTGACGAGGACCTCGCGAAAACCCTCCGAGAGGCGGGGTGGCCGGTCCGGGCGGTCGAGCTCGGCGAATTCGAAGTGGTCTTCGTCGTCGAGCCGGGCGTGCTGGAGCCGATGTCGAGCTTCGGGCTCTCCAACCAGAGCAAACCCCTTGGGAATGCGGAGCAGATCCGGGCGATCCTCGCCAACGACAGCCTCACCGCCTTCCTGCTCTATGACGCGGCCGCCTCCGACCAGACGCGCGTGCTGGCCTCGGACCTCTCACAATACGGCTCGAGGGCGCCGCTCCGCCTTTCTCCGCGCAACCCGGTCGGCTCGTGGATCCGCGGACTCTTCCAGGCGCCGGGCAGCGTTCCCAAAACCCACAGGCTGCGAACCTCGGACGCGGTCGCCGCGGCGGGATATCACCTGGGCGGATCGAGCCGCCGGCGCGCGGTCGTCCTGATCGCCGGAGCCGGCCGGGAAGACGAGAGCACGTTCTCGCCGGAGCAGGCGCGCGCCTACCTCGGGCAGACCCGGGTCCCGCTCTTCGTCTGGCGAAAGGATCCCGGAGCGGCGAAGGAGTGGGACGGCGGAGGGGGTCCTCTCGTGGCGAAGATCGGGTTCAACATCGGCGAGCTGCGGCGGGAGCTGGACCGCCAGAGGATCGTCTGGCTAGAAGGGCGCGTGGACCCGCGCGACTTCCGCCCTCGCCTGCCGGCGGGAATCACGATCGCGGGGAGCTTCGAGGCCGGGCGCAAAGCGCCGCCGAAGGCGAGCCGCGAGTCCGATGCGGTCTTCACGGTCACGGCCGACGCCGGATCGCCCGGAACCGTTTACGCGGGCACTCGCGCGGGTCTCCAGGTCTCACGAGACGGCGGCCAGACCTGGACTCGGGTGAAAACGGGCGTCGAGCAGGGCGAGGTCTATGCGGTCGCCTTCCCCGGCGGCGAGAAGGAGATCTTCTTCGGATCCAGCGGAGCGATCGGGCGGAGCATCGCCGGCGGGGAGAGCTGGGCATTCGCTCCCACGCTGGCCGTCTTCTCGATTCTTTCCGCGTCGAAGGAAATCGCCTTCGCCGCCACGCGCGGCGGAGTCTTCCGGACTTCCGACGGCGGCACGAGCTGGATTCCTTCGGAAGCGGGCATGGAGAAAACGTTCGCGTTCTCCCTCGCCGCCGACCCTCGGAATCCCGACGTCCTCTATGCGGCGACGGCAGGAAGCGGCGTCTTCAAATCCGCCAACGCAGGCCAATCCTGGAAGCCGGCGGGCCGCGAGCTCGAACGGACGGTCGTGCGGTGCCTCGTGACGGACCCGGCCAACGGCGACCTCGTCTACGCGGGAACGGATGGCGGCGTCTTCGCGACCGCAGACGGAGCGGCCAGCTGGCAGCGGAGAAGCTCCGGCCTTCCCCGCGCCGCGGTTTACTCGCTCCTGGCCGATCCGTCCATGCCGGGCCGCCTCTTCGCCGGAACAGCCGCCGGCCTTTTCGAATCGCGCGACGGCGCGAAGAGCTGGAAGCGCTTCCCGGATTCCGAGACGGACATTCAGGTCACGTCGCTCACCCTCGATCCATCCGCCGGGAAGCTCTACATGGCAACGCTCGAGCGCGGCGTCCTGGTCCTCGCATCGCGGTAGGCGATTAGACTTGCCGTGTGAGACGGCGCACGCGGCAGAAGGTCTGGAAGCGTCTGGCCACGGAGGCGGTCAACCCGAGGTCGGCGAAGCTCGACCGGGTGGGAATCGCGAGAGTCGTGGCCCTCATGCAGTCGGAGGACAGACGCGTTCTCGCAGCGCTGAAGAGGGCGAGGCCCTCGATCGTGCTAGCGGCGGAGGCGTTTCGCGAGACGTTCCGCGGCGGCGGAAGGTGCTGGCTCTTCGGAGCCGGGACGAGCGGGAGACTGGCGGTCCTGGAGGCGGCCGAGCTGCCGCCGACGTTTGGAACGAGCCCGAAGAGCGTTCAGGCAGTGATCGCGGGAGGACGCGGCGCGGTCTTCCGCGCTCGCGAGGGAGCGGAGGACCGGTACGAGGACGGGTTCGAGCGGGCGAACCGCTCGAGACCAGGCGACCTCGTCATCGGTGTTTCCGCGAGCTCGGTGACGCCGTTCGTGCGCGGAGCGCTCGACCGCGCGCGGCAGCATGGCGCGGAGACGGTGCTCGTGACGGCGAGCCGGTCGCCCGGGATCGAGAAGAACGCGAGGATCCTCGTGCGGCTCGACACCGGGCCGGAGGTCGTCGCCGGCTCGACGCGGCTGAAGGCCGGCACGGCGACGAAGCTCGCGCTGAACCAGATCACGACCTCGGCGCTCGCGTCGTCGGGGAAGGTGTTTGGGCCCTGGATGGTGGATCTGAGGGCGGGGTCAGCGAAGTTGAAGGACCGCGCCGAGAGGATCGTCGCGGCGGCGACAGAGTCTTCTCCGAACAGGGCGCGGACGCTTCTCGCGCGCGCGGGCGGCGAGGTCAAGACCGCGATCGTGATGGGGCGGGCACGGGCCTCGGCGCCGGAAGCACGGCGCCGCCTCGAAGAGGCGGACGGTGATCTTCGGAAAGCCCTGGTCGGCCGCTTGTAGCGCTATTTCCTCTTGCGGGTCATGGCCGCCTTCTTCGCGGCGCGGGAACGCGACGCATGGGAGCGGCGAGCCGCGGCTGTCCTCGCCTGGCGGGACAACGCCTTCCGGGACGCGGCCCGGTGTCCTTCTCTGCGGAGCGCCTTGCGGGTCGCCCGCGCGCGGGTCCGAGACGGCTTGCGGCGGCTCCGGCCCCGCCGGGAATCCTGCGAAGCCTTGCGGCGAGTCTCTGCCGATGTCGTCCCCTTCTTCGGGGCGCCTAGCCGGACCCCGGCCCGGCGGGCCTTCGACAAGCCGATCGCGATCGCCTGCTTGGTCGAGCGGGCTCCGTGCTTGCCCTCCCGCACGTGGTGCATCTCCTCTCGGACGAACTCTCCGGCCTGGGTGCTCGGAGACTTTCCCTCGCGCCGGTCTTCCTCGGCGCGCTCGCGTGTTTCTTTGTCCGGCATGAATCCTCCTCTTCTGTTCATTGGCGAAGCAAAAGCGATGCCCCGGACAAGCGCGTAAGACCTTCGTCCAATGTCGCCCGGAGACGGATGCGTGTACGTTTGAGGCATGAATCCACATCGCGGGCGAGGCACCATTTCTATCTCCCTGTTCCTCGGCTTCGGTTTCGGGCTCCTTTTTCTGGCGGGCACGCGCTTCACGCGCGCCGTGAAACAGCCCGTGCCGGCGAGACAGTCCTACGCGGCGGCGGCGGAAAGCGCGCCGTACGACTGGCTCCAGATGAACGGAGACCCGCAGCACAGCGGTAACAACACGAAGGAAACGATCCTCGGCCCCTCGAACGTGGTGGGCCTGAAGTTTTTCTATCAGGTGTTGTTCCCGGAGCCGGCGGACGGAGCGCCTGTCCTTCTCACCAACGTCCAGACAAGCGGCGGCACCTTCGATCTGCTGTTCTCGACGTCCAAGGCCGGCAGTCTCTTCGCCACGGACGCCGCGACGGGAGCCCTCATCTGGTCGAAGGCTCACCCCTACAGCGGGGAAGGGGGCCAGTACACCAATTCGTCGCCGGCTATCGATCCCAACCGCCAGTACGTGTACAGCTATGGATTGGACGGATACGCGCACAAGCACCACGTCGAAGATGGCGCCGAAGTCACCGACGGCGGCTGGCCGGTACTGACCACGCTCAAGCCCTCCCGCGAGAAGTGCACCGGCGCCCTCGCCATCGCCACCGTGGGAAGCGGCGCGACCTACCTCTACGTGGCCCACGGCGGATACCGCGACGACCAGGGCGACTACCAGGGGCACGTGACGACGATCAACCTCGCCGACGCAAGCCAGAACCTCTTCAACACCCTCTGCAGCGACCAGTCGGTGCACTTCACGTTCGACACGCCGGACTGCGCCTACCGGCGGTCGGCGGTCTGGGCGAAGGACGGAGTGATCTACGACGACGTGACCGACCGGATCTACTTCGCGACGGGCAACGGCCACTTCGACGCCAACTCCGGCGGGTTCGAGTGGGGCGACAGCGTCCTCAGCCTCAATCCCGACGGCACCGGCGCCGGCGGCGGCTTCCCGGTGGACAGCTGGACGCCGACAGCCTACGACACCTACGAGATCCAGGACAGCGACATCGGAAGCACCGGGCCCGCCCTGCTCCCCTCCTCGCCCCTGGCTCCACCGGGCTTCACGGGCCGGATGGCGGTGCAGGGAGGCAAGGACAAGTACATCAAGCTGATCGACCTGACCAACATGAGCGGCCAGGGCGGCCCCGCCCACGTCGGCGGGGAAATCGTGATCGAGAAGCAATCCAACAACCTGTTCACGGTGCCGGCGGTCTGGATCAACCCGGCCGACGGCTCGACCTGGGTCTTCATCGTGAACAACGGGGTCTCCGCCGGTTTCCGGCTGGAGTTTCCCAGCGGGACTCCATGGCTCACCAAGCAATGGCAGTCGTCTCTGAACGGGCGGTCGCCGCTCGTCGCCAACAATGTCCTGTACTTCGCCAACGGCAACGCGATCTACGCCCTCGACCCCCTGACTGGGGACGTGCTCTGGACGGACACCGGGCACAGCGGGTCGCTCCACTGGCAGAGCCCGGTCGTCCTGAACGGCAAGCTGTACATCCACGACGACTCGGGGCACCTGACCGCCTGGGCGCTGCCGCCTCCCACGACTCCCACGGCGACGGCGACGGTGACTCCGGTCCCGAACACGCCGACCGTGACTCCGACGGCCACGGTGACCGTCGCGACTTCGGGCACCCCGACTCCAACGGCGACCAGGACACCGACGAACACCCGGACGCCGACAGTGACCAGGACGCTCACGTTGACGAGGACGCTCACCCCTACGAGGACGGCCACGCAGACGAGGACACCCACGCCGACGAGAACGAACACGCCGACGAAGACACCGACGAATCCTCCCCCGCCGACGAACACTCCCACAATCACTCCCGTCTCTCCATCGCCGACACCGACGCCAGGCAACGTGATCGCGGCCGCCCTGACAGACTTCCGCGATGTGCGGCGCGCGGCGGACATCAACGTGGGCGCCGACCTGGGAGGAACCGGCCACCAGGCCGTCAACTTCACGGGGATGATCGGAAGCTCGGGAGACGCCTGGATCACCGTCTACGACGCGGTTCCCTCGACTCCGGACGAGGACTCGGTTTTCGGGTCCGCGAGCGTTGCGGCCGACGTGCTGATCCAGAACGCAACGAACAAGAAGGGTCCCGGCCTGCTGGCGCTCTTCAACGAGGGTCCCGGCCAGAAGGGCCTTTCGCTGATCCTCTACGACGCCGGCAACTCGGACGCGCTCGTCCTCGGCACGGTGGATCCCGCCACAGGGCTGTTTACGACTCTCGCGACGGTTTCGCTGGCCGGGAACATCGTGGAGAACACCTGGTATCGGCTGGCGATGAGCTATGCCGTCAGCGGCTCGAACGTGACGGTGTCGGCGACGGTCTTCCGGCACACGACCGCGTCGGATCCGGGCAGCCCGCTCGGCACCCAGGTGGGAGGGACCTTGAACTTCAGCGGGCCGCTCCCCTCGGGCCTCGCCGGGACCGGAGAGCTCGGGATCGTGGCGACGGCCGTGAGCGCGTCGGTGAACTCGAGCGTGACGAACTTCACGATCTACCCGTAGGCCTCACGGAAGCCTCAGGCGGACGCCTCCGCGAACGACGCGGGGCGCCCCGAGGTTCGTCACGGGCGTGCGGGCGATCGTGTAGCGCCGGTCGAGGAGGTTCTCGCCCGCGAGGAAGACGGACAGGCCGCGCAGGAGCGGGGCTTCCGCCAGCGCGTCGAGCACGGCCATCGGGCCGAGCGGGAGCGTGTTCTCGTCGTCCTCGAACTGGTTGTCGGCGGCCCGGACCATCGCCGTCGCGATCCACCCCGGCGAAGGCCTCCACGACAGGCGGACGCTCCCCTGGTTGGCCGGCACCTGTGCCACGCGGAGCCCCTCGAGCGCGAGGTTGGCGGGATTGCTGGCGACGACGGCGTCGGTATGGAGGTACGCGACGGTGACCTCGAGGAAATCCACCGGGAAGAAGCCGGCCTCCGCTTCGACGCCCCGCGAGCGCGTCCGGCCGAGGTTCTGACGGCGCCGGGTGATCAGGGACGGCGTCGTCGAGAGCGTGACGTTGGCGATCGGATCGGAGACCTCCATCCAGAAGAAGGAGGCCCGCGCCGTCCCGCGGCCGTTGTCGAAGGAGTAGAGGGCGGCCGCCTCGCCTCCCGTCAGCCGCTCGGCGTCGAGGTTCTCGTTGGCCTGGGTGATCGTGTTGCCGACCCGGAACGTCCGGTACAGCTCGTTCAGCGTCGGGGCGCGGAAGGACTTGTAGGCGGAGGCCGACAGCGTCCAGCCGCCCCCCGCGGCGTAGAGCAACGCCAGCTTCGGGCTGAACGCGTTCTCCGAGCGTTCCGCGAGGCCGACGGTCGTCAGCGGTCCGGACGCGGGCCCCGTCTGCCGGCGCGCGTCGAAGTTGCGCCAGGCGTCGAAGCGGACCCCGCCCGTCAGGCTGACGGCGGTCGAGAGCGGGATCGTGTCCTCGGCGAAGAGAGCGCCCGTCTGCTGCCGCCCGTGGACGCTGGTGATCGTGACGGCGTTGCCGGCGATGCCCTGCTCGTTGCTGGAGCCCGACACGTCGCGCCCCTCGAGCCCGGCCACGACGTGGTTGGACGTGAGATCCGCGGACCACTGGGCGAGCACCCCCCAGGTGTCGGACGGGACGCTCTGGAGACGGTTGAGCGTTTCCGTCTTCCGGTCCCCGGAGACGGCGGAGAAGGTCTGGTGATATCGCTCCCTCATGCCGTAGGCGCGCAGGGACAGCGCCCCGGCGAGAGCCGCGAAGTCGGCCCCGGCGGCGAGCTGCCGGATGTCGGTGTCGTTGACCTGGAGCGGCGTCCCGTTTCCGCGGGACTCGTCGAAGTACGAGCCGCGCAGGAAGACCCGAGAGGAGGCGGAATCGCCGCGCTCGAGGGTCACGTCCACGGAGTCGTGACGGGACGAGAAGGCCGTATCCACCGGCCCCCGCTCCTCGGGAGGCACCGCGACGTAGCCGTCCGTCCGGAAGGTCTCGCCGGCGGCCCGCGCGCTCCAGGGGCCGCTTCGCCCGGCGAGCGCCGCCGTGAACTGGGGCGTGTCGCGTGATCCGTACGAGGCCTCCCCCGCCGCCCAGGAGGACTCCGGCTCGCGGCGAAAGAGGGCGACCGCGCCGGAGAGCGCCGGCCCTCCGTACAGCGACGAGCCTCCGCCGCGGAGCACCTCGACCCGGTCGAGCGCCGCGAGAGGAACCCGTCCCCAAGAGACCCATCCGCCGAAGGGGTCGTTCAAGGGGATCCCGTCGTCGAGAACCGCCGCGCGCGAGGCCCCGCTGCCGCCGACGCCGCGGAGCGACGCCCCCTGGGTCGTCGGGTTGGCGGTGCGGCTGTCATTGCGCCGGAAGAGGGTGAAGCCGGGGACCTCGCGAAGGGTCTGGTCGAGGGCCGGCGCCGCGCCGAGCGCGAGCTCTTCGGAAGAGAGGGAGACGACGCTCTCGGGCGTCTCCGAGAGCCGCTCGGGCCGCCGCGAGCCGATGACTGCGACCTTCTCGGAGAAGGCCGCCGGCGGGAGGACGATTTCGAGCGGGCCCGCCCCGCCCGCCGGAACGGTCACGACGCGAGGCGCATAACCCTTCGCCTCGACGCGGATCGAGCGCGCCGCCGCCGCGAGGGACTCCGAAAGTTCCAGCTGGAAACGCCCCGACGCGTCGCTCGTGGCCGGCGCGGAGGCGTTCTCGCCTTCGAGGCGCACCGTCGCGCCGGCAATCGGACGCCGTGACGAGTCGAGAACCACGCCGTCCAACGGAGCGGCGGTCCCCTGGCCGGATGCGATCCCTCCCGCAAGCAGCAGGAGAAACAAGACACCGCGAGGCGGCGTTCTCGGAGTCCTGGAACGCCGTCGAACCCTCACGCCGACAGTCTAATGGCTCTTACCACCAGCGTCCTCTACACTCTGAAGCGATGAACATCACGAGAGCCGCCCTCTGCGCGGCAATGCTCCTCTCTTTCCTTGGAGGACAAGGACGGGGTGAGGGACCCCTCATCTTCGTCACCAACGAGCGCTCCGGCGACGTCACGGTCATCGACGGCTCGACCGACAAGCCAGTGGAAACGATCAAGGTTGGCTCCCGGCCACGCGGCGTCCAGGCCTCCCCCGACGGAAAGAAGATCTACGTCGCCGTTAGCGACCGCGCCGACAAGTCGAAGGAGTCGATCACCGTCATCGACGCGGCCACGCGCAAGGTCGTCGGCCACCTCGCCTCCGGAGTGGACCCGGAGCAGTTCGCGGTCTCCCCCGACGGCAGGCTCGCCGTCATCGCCGACGAGGACGCCAACGCCGCGGCGTTCCTCGACCTGGCCGCCGGGAAGCTCCTCGGAACGCACCCCGTCGGGACCGAGCCGGAAGGCGTCGGCATCACGCCGGACGGCCGGTTCGCGTGGGTCACGGCCGAAAGCGCCAACAACGTCACGATCTTCGACCTGGGAAAGCGCGCTCCCGTCGGGACCGTCGAGGTCGAGTCGCGACCGCGCGTCGTGGTCTTCTCTGCGGATGGCCGCCGCGCCTACGTCTCCTGCGAGATCGCGGCGACCGTCATCGTCGTGGACACGGCAAGCCGCTCCCGGGTCACTCGAATCGAGCTGACCGCTCCGGAGAAACCGGAGGGGATCGTCTTCGCGGCCGACGGCAAGTCCTACTTCGTTGCCACGAGCCACGGCAACAGCGTCGCCGTCATCGACGCGGCGACCAACCGGATCGACGCGCGGATCCCCGTCGGGCAGCGGCCCTGGGGGATCGCCATGACCCCGGATGGAAAGATCTACACCGCCAACGGCAAGTCCAACGACGTCTCGGTGGTGGACACGAAGACGCGCCGCGTCATCGCGACGATCCCGGCCGGGGACGGCCCCTGGGGAGTCGCCGTCGCGGCGCCGAGGAAATAGCCGCCGGACGTCAGAAGCGAAGCGCGCCCGCCGCCGCGCGGTCCAGGACCACCGTCAGCGCCGGGTGGAGCGACAGAAACGACGCCGGGCAGCGCGGCGTCACGGGTCCCGAGAGCGCCGCGGCGACGACTCCGGCCTTCCTCTTCCCCGTTGCCACGAGGAGGATCCGGCGCGACTGAAGGATCGTCTCGATTCCCATCGTCAGTGCGCGGCGGGGAACGGGCCGCAGTCCCTGCGCGCGAAGCTCCGCCACGGTCGAAGCGGAGAGCCGGACGAGCGAGGTACGCGGGATGAGCGAAGAGCCCGGCTCGACGTAGGCCACGTGGCCGTTGACGCCGATCCCGACGAGCGCCAGGTCCGCCGGTCCGGCGCGGGCGAGCTCCTCTTCGAAACGCCGGGACTCTGCCGCGGGATCCTTCGCGTCTCCGACGAGGAAGTGGATCCGCCGCCGCGGCAGGTCCACCTTCGAGAAGAGGCGACGCTCCATGAACGACCGGAAGCTTGCGGGATCGTCCGCCGGCAGGCGAAGCTCGTCGAGGTTGAAGGTCTCGGCCCGGCGGAAAGGGGCTTTGCCGGACCGGTGGAGCTTTGCGAGCTCCGAGTAGACGGGGACCATCGTCTTGCCGGAGGCCAGGATCAGGCGGGTCCTTTCCCTCCGGCGAAGCAGCCGGGAAATCTCCTCCGCCGCGAGCCGCGCCGCGGCCCGCGGTGTGGACAGGACTTGGAGCTTCAAGCCGGCAGTTCCCGGAACGTGACGAGCTCGATCTCCGAGGCGGCGAGGACCTCGCGGACCGACGGATCGCAGAGCGCAGCGATCTCCTGCTCCCGCTCCTTCGCGTAGGAAGAGCCGCTGAGCAGGGCCTCGTCCGGATAGCCGGGGTGGCACATCAGCTCGCTGACTCCGTCCCGCAAGTGCCCCAGGAGGAGCTTCAGGTTGGCCGAAGTCGCCCCCGAGCCGAAGAAGGACTCGATGAAGCGGTCGGGAACCCGCACGCCCGCCTCACGCAGCTGAGCGGCGGCCCGGACGTTGGAAGCGCGGACCGGCAGGCCGTGCTCGGCCGCGACGTCTCCGAAGACGGGCTGGATGGACACGTGGAGGGCCGAGTGGTGGTGGGAATCGATGTGCGTCGGAGGCCTTCCCGCCATCTTCTCGAAGAGCGCGATCTGGGCCTCCAATTCGCGCCGGATCTCGGCGTCCGGGATGCGCTGCGGAAGCTCCTCGACGTTTCGCACGAAGCGCCCGCCGGGGGCGAGCGTCGGCAGCGACGGCGCCGGGCTGGCGCAGGGTCCGCCGCCCGTCACCGCGAAGTGAAGGCCCAGGGCCAGGCCCGGCGCGGCTGCCGCGGCGAGCCGGATCCCCTCCTCCGCCGCGGGCTCCAGGACCATGACCGTCGCCGAGGTGACGATTCCCTTCATATAGGCCTCGAGCGTCCCGTCGTTGACGCCCGGGGTGCGGCCGAAGTCGTCGGCGTTGACGATGAGACGCTTCATTGGGAAGTCAACAGTCTACCGTCGCTCGAGCTCTTCCAGCGCCAGCTTCACCGCGCCGATTGCGGGCTCGGCTTCGAGCCGGAAGACCCGGGCGCGGTCCCCGAAGAGCGACGCGGCGACGGCGGCCTCGAGGGACGGAAGGGCGTGGAACGTTCCTCCGGAGAGGACGACGTCGTAGTCCGACTCCTTCAGCCGGAGGCGCCGGATGACGGTCTTCGCGGCGAGGACCAGCTCCGCCGAGGCGTCCGCCAGGATCCCGCCGGCCACGGCGTCGCCGGCGTGTGCGGCCCGCTCGACCTGCGTCGAGAAGGTCGCGACGTGGTGGCGCGGATACTCGCGGTCGTAAAGGACGCGGACGATCTCCTCGGGCGACGAGATCTGGAAATGGTCGAAGAGAGGCTTCTCCAGCGAGGTTGCGGGGCCCCGGCCGTCGAAGCCGCGCAGTACCTCCCGGATCGCTCGCTCCCCGATCCAGAACCCGGATCCCTCGTCGCCGAGGTGCCAGCCCCACCCTCCCGCGCGCGCGATCTCGCCGGCCGCGTTTCGTCCCCACGCGATCGAACCGGTGCCGCAGATCAGGGCGAGCCCGACGCGGCGTTCCGAGCCGGCCACGAACGCGACGCGCGCGTCGTTGGCCACCACGACCCGCTCCGGGAACCCGAGCCGGCGAAGGATGTCGCGCAGCACCGCGTGGTCGTCGGGCCGATCCGCTCCGGCGATCCCGATGGCGATCGCTTGAGCGCGCGCTCCGCCCTGGGCCTGCGCCTGCTCGATGACGGAGTGCAGGACTTTCTCGACCTCGAGCTCGCCGTGTGTGCGCAGGTTGGCCCCGCCTCCCCACGACCCGGCGACCATCCTGCCGGTCTCATCCGCCAGGATCGCCCGCGTCTTGGTGCCTCCCGCGTCGATCCCCAGCACATGACCCCTCGCCATGGGCGCCTTCTCTATCACTAGTCGGGACTCCGGTCCTGCTCGGGCGATAATCCGAGCGCGATGAGACGCGGCGGATGATTCGGGGGGTTCGTGGGGCGACGACGGTGTCGGCCAACGATGCGCTCCAGATCGCGGACCGGACGCGAGAGCTGATCCGGCTGCTCGTCGAGGCCAACGGGATGAAGGCCTCCGACATCGCCAGCGCCATCTTCACGGTGACCGACGACCTGGACGCTGCGTTCCCGGCGGTGGCCGCGCGGGATCTCCCCGACTGGAAGGACGTGCCTCTCTCCTGCGCCCGGGAGATCCCGGTGCCGGGCTCGCTCGGCCACTGCATCCGGATCCTCATCCACTGGAACACCGATCGCCGGCAGGATGAGGTCCGCCACGTCTACGTGCGGGCGGCGCGCGGGCTGCGCCCGCAGTGGGCCCTGCGCGTTCCCGGCGACGAGGACGAGGAGGCCGTCGTCCTCGAAGCCCGGAGAACTTGATGCGCGCGGCCGTCGTCGGCTTGGGGCTGATCGGCGGCTCCGCCGCGCTCGGACTGCGGGCGCGCGGCTGGGACCGGGACGGGCGCGCCCGAGAGTTGGCCCGCTCGAAGGGAATCGACGCTCGCGAGAGCCTCGAAGAGGCATTGCGGGACGCGGAAGTCGTCCTGCTCGCCGTCCCGACGTCGGAAGTGCCGGCGCTCCTCCAGCGGAGCGCGTCGCTCGCCCCGGGCGCGCTCTTGTCCGACTGCGCCTCGATCAAGGTCCCGATCGCGCGCGCCGCGGCTTCGCTGCCCGAGCCGGTCCGCTTCGTCGGCGGGCACCCGATGGCAGGGTCCGGGTCGCTCGGGCTCGCCGGAGCGGACCCGGCGATCTTCCAGGGACGCCCGTGGGTCCTCGTTCCGACCGCGCGAAGCGACGAGGCTTCGATCACGAGGATGACCGCCCTGGTGGAGTCCCTGGGTGCTGCGCCGGTCGTCTTCGAGGCCGCGGGCCATGACGCCGCGATGACCCGCGTCTCGCACCTTCCCCACGTCGTCGCCGCGGCGCTGGCGGCGGCCGCGGTCCATGCGGATTCCGGCGCGACGCGCCTGGCCGGGCCCGGGCTCCTCGACACGACCCGGCTTGCCGAGATGGCCCCGTCGCTCCTGCGGGAGCTTGCGCTGGCGGATCCGCCGGCTCTCGCGCAGGCGATCGATGATGTCGCCTCCGAGCTGAAGGCGGCGGCGGAAGCGCTTCGCCGGGGAGACGAAGCCGCCCTCGACGCCTTCTTCCGGAGGGGCGGCGAGGCGCGGAAAAGAATCGCCCCCAGGGCGTCGGAGTCTTGACGTCGGGCGCTCCCACCCATACTCTTAGGAACGTGAAGCGATACCGGGTGTGGCCCTTCTATACCGGCTCCGGCGCGGCCTTTGAGCACGCCCGGTTCGGAGGAGTGATCTAGCAGCACCCATCGAAACGGCAACCTCGAAAGCCCCGCCGAGACCGGCGGGGCTTTTCTTTTTGTGAAGGAGCAATCCCATGCGAGTGGCGATCCAGGGCGGACCCGGATCCTTCAGCGAGGCGGCGGCGCGGTGGCGCTGGCCGCAGATGCAGCTCGTCCCCTGCCGCGAAGTCGCGCAGGTCGTGGCGGCCGTGCGCGAGGGCCATGCGGACGGCGGGTGCCTGCCGATCGAGAACTCCCTCTTCGGCTCGGTCACGGCGACCTACGACCTCCTCCACGAGGCCTTCGGCGACGGCTCGCTCCACCTGCAGGACGAGATCCTCCTTCCGGTCCACCACGCGCTGCTCGGCGTCTCCGGAGCGCAGCTTCGCGGCATCCGGCGGGTGCTCTCCCACCCGGTGGCGCTGGGCCAGTGCCGGCAGTGGCTCGCTTCCCACCTTCCGCAGGCGGAGCTCGTCAACGAGTGGGACACGGCCGGCAGCGGCGAGATCGTCGCGCGCGACGCGAGGCCGGACCAGGCGGCCGTCGTGCCTCTCCACGCCGTCGGCCGCTGGGGCCTGGCGGCGCTGGCCGAGCGCATCGAGGACGACCCGAGCAACCAGACGCGGTTCCTGACCTTCGCCCGCGAGGGGTTCGGCAACGGCGAGACCGCCCCCGTTCGTCGCAAGACGTCGCTCCTCGTCTGGCTCGACCATCAGCCGGGCATGCTGGCGTCGGCCCTTCAGGCGTTCGCCTCCCGCGGAATCAACCTGACCTCGCTCCAGTCCCGCCCGGAGAGGACGGTTCCCTGGACGTACCGCATCTACATAGACATCGAGGGCGCCGCCGAAGACGGGAGGGTCGCCGAGGCGCTCGACGCCCTCGAGACCATTGCCTCGAAGCTCGTCGTCCTCGGAAGCTACCGGGAGTGGAACGACGGGACCGCCCCGTCGCCGCCTCCCGTGCCCGAACTCGCCCACCGGCGGCCGAGGCCCAACATCTCGCTGCACGACAGACGGCAGCGGCCGGAAGGAACCGTGGTCCAGGTCGGCAAGATCGCGATCGGCGGCCCCGAGCCGGTGCTTATGGCGGGGCCCTGCTCGGTCGAGAGCCGCGAGATGCTGCTCGATTGCGCCCGCGCGGTCGCGGAGGCTGGGGCGCAGATGCTCCGGGGCGGAGCCTTCAAGCCTCGGACGTCGCCTTACGACTTCCAGGGACTAGGCGCACGCGGGTTGAAGTTCCTGGCCGAGGCGCGGGAGGCGACCGGGCTGCCGGTCGTCACCGAGGTCCTCTCGTGGGAGGAGGTGCCGATCGTCGCGCGCTACGCCGACGTGCTCCAGATCGGCGCGCGCAACATGCAGAACTTCGCGCTGCTTCGCGCGGCCGGGCGGAGCGGCAAGCCGATCCTCTTGAAGCGCGGCGGGGGAGCGACGCTGGACGAGTGGCTGCTCGCCGCGGAGTACATCCTCGCCGACGGCAACGAGAACGTCATCCTCTGCGAGCGGGGCATCCGCACGTTCGAGCGGGCCACGAGGCACACGCTGGACTTGAACGGGGTCGCACTGGCGCGCGAGCGCACGCACCTGCCGGTGATCGTGGACCCGAGCCACGCCGCCGGCCTCCGCTCGATCGTCCCGGCGCTGGCGCTGGCCGGCCTCGCCGCCGGCGCACACGGGATCCTGGTCGAAGTCCATCCCGACCCGGACCACGCGCTTTCCGACGGCCAGCAGTCGCTGGACCTGCCGACGTTCGCCGCTCTCTCCCGCTCGATCCGGTCTATGCGCGCCGCCCGATGAGGCCGTGCCGGGCCGCGACGTAGGCGGCCGCCGCGCCCGCGCAGACGAGAGCGACGGCGGCGAGACCTCCGATCCGGATCCAGTCGGCGGGCGCGGCCGGCGAGAAGAGGCGCGCGATCGCTGCGCTCAGGTCGAGAGAGGCGCCGGGCTTGCCGCGCACCGCCTTGAGCGCCGCGAGAAGCGCCGAGGAGAACGCCGCGGCCAGGAAGCCCGCAATCCCGACGGCGAGGCTGGTGGCGGCGAGGCGCACCGCCGAGACGGGGCGCCGCTCGACGGGCGCCTGGTCTTCGAGGACCGGCTCCCGCGAGCCCAGCGGGACGAAGCGCCGCAGAAGGACGAGGCCGGGGACCGAGGCGGCGGTCGAAACCACGAAGAAGGGAGTCCAGCCGATCGCGTCCACGAGGAAGCCCGCCGGCGGCCCGGCGAGCGTGCGGCCGAGCGAGAAGACGCTCGAGAAGAGCGCGTACTGCGTGGCCGAGAACTGCTTCTGCGTGATCCGGAGCAGGAGGACGCCGAATGCGCCGGTCGCCATCCCCTGGCAGGCATTCTCGACACCGACCGCGACGTACATCACGAGGCGGGCGAAGAGAGGCTGCGCGATTGCCGGCGCGCCCCCCGCCGCGCACGGAGTTCCAGGGGTCATGCGGTCCACGACGATGTAGCCGAGAAACCCGACCGCCTGGATCGCGCCGAAGATCCAGAGCGCCCGGCCCAGGCCGATGCGCTCGGTCATCCAGCCGCCGAAGAAGGTCCCTCCGATGATTGCGAAGAGGCCGATCGTGGCCGTAGCGAGCCCGACGTCTTCCGCGGCGAAGCACTTCTGGATCAGAAAGGGCCGCGTCAGCGCGGTCGCGAGGTTCTCGCCGAACTTGTAGAGCAGGAGAAAGCCGATGATCTGGAGGGCCGTGGAGCGCCGGAAGATGTCCACCAGCGGGTCGAAGACCGCGTCGCGCAGCGTGCGGGGCGCCTTCGACTCGCCCGAGGGCTCGGGAGACCAGGCGACCACCGCCATCATCGGCAGGAGGAGCGCCGCGAGGATGACAAACACGGTGCTCCAGCCGATCCTTTCGCCGAACGTGATCGCGACGGCGCCGGAGATCAACGTGGCCGCCCGGTAGAGTGCGACGCGGGCGCCGACGGCGAGGCCCTGCTCGGACCGCTCCAGGACCTCGACCGCGTAGGCGTCGATGGCGATGTCCTGGGACGCGGACCAGAACGCGATGAAGGTCGCGACGGCCGCTACGGCGCCGACCTCCGGCGCTGCGCCCTGCGCGGCCAGCCCCAGCAGCCCGACGATCAGGAAGACCTGGCAGAGGATCATCCAGGAACGCCTCCGGCCGAGGAAACGGGGGCTGTAGCGGTCCATCAGCGGCGCCCAGAGGAACTTGAAGGTCCACGGCGCCTGCGCCAGCGAGAAGAGGCCGACCGTCCGGATGTCCACGCCGCGGTACGTCAGCCATGCCGGAAGCGAGATCCAGACGAGCCCCAGCGGAAGCCCCGAGGAGAAGGACTGGAGCGTGACCACGCCGATCCGCCGCGATGACATGGCCGCGCGCAGGCTGGCGAGCGTCCCGGCGCGCTTGGTCTTCCCCGCGGCGGCGCTCGACATCGCCGTCAGTGTCGCACACCGCAACCGGGTTTCTTGACAGAGCGGCGCCCGGTCTGATCTGTTGAGCCGAAACAGGAGGACTCATGCGCCGCGTTCTCGCCGCCGTCGCTCTCATGCTGCCGCTCGTGGCCCGCGCGGCCTCTCCCGAAGGCGCTTCGAACCCGGCGCTGGCAGCCGCCGACTCGCTCTACCCGGACCTCGAGAAACTGTACCTGGACCTGCACCAGACACCGGAGCTCTCCAACCACGAGGAGAAGACCTCGGCGAAGCTCGCGGCGCGCCTGAAGACGCTCGGCTACGAGGTCACGACCGGTGTCGGCGGCTTCGGCGTCGTCGCGATCCTGAAGAACGGCCAGGGGCCGACGGTCCTGCTGCGCGAGGACATGGACGCGCTCCCGGTCCAGGAGCGCACCGGCCTCGCTTACGCGAGCAAGGTCACGACGAAGGACGATTCGGGCGCGACGGTCTCAGTCATGCACGCCTGCGGCCACGACATTCACATGACCGGGCTGATCGGCGCGGCGACGCTGCTAGTGAAGGCGAAGGACCGCTGGCGCGGGACGCTCATCTTGGTCGCCCAGCCGGCCGAGGAGAAGGGCAACGGCGCGACCGCGATGATCAAGGACGGCCTCTTCACGAAGTTTCCCAAGCCGGACTTCGCGATCTCCTTCCACGACAGCGCGATGGTGCCGGCGGGCAAGGTCACGCTCGTCGGCGGATACGCGAACGCGAACGTGGACTCCGTGGACCTGACGATCTACGGGCGAGGAGGCCACGGAGCGTACCCGCACACGACCGTGGATCCGATCGTGATTGCGGCGCGGACGGTCGTGGCGCTCCAGACGATCGTATCGCGGGAAATCAAGCCGACCGACCCGGCCGTCGTCACCGTCGGCGCGATCCACGCCGGCACCAAGCACAACATCATCCCGGATGAGGCGAAGCTGATGATCACCGTGAGGACCTACAAGACAGACGTTCGCGAGAAGATCCTCGCGGCGATCGACAGGATCGCGAAGGCCGAAGCGCTCGCGGCCGACGCGCCGAAGCCGCCGAAGATGGAGCTCTCCGAGGGAACCAGCGCGGTCTACAACGACCCGGCCCTGACGAAGAGGATCTCCGAGGCGCTGGCCAGGACGCTCGGCGCATCCAACGTCGAAGTGGCCGAGCCCGTCATGGGATCCGAAGACTTCTCCGAGTTCGCCCGCGCTGGGATCCCGTCTCTCCAGTACAACGTGGGCGCCGTCAACGTCGCCAAGTACGAGGCCTCGAAGAAGGATCGGACTTCCCTTCCCTCCCTCCATTCCTCCGAGTTCGCGCCGGACCCCCAACCAACGATCAAGACCTCAGTCATCTCGCTGACCGCGGCCGCGCTGGAGGTGCTCGGGAAACCGTGACAGGGCCGTTTTCCGGCACCGTTCCTGCACCATTGGGGGTTGGTGGGAAATATTCTGGACTATCAGCTCTTCCGGATCGGACAAACCCAGGTCACCCTCGCCAGCCTGTTCGTTTCGGTCGCGATCGTGGCGATCACGTGGATCGCCGCGAGGCTCCTCCGCAGGCTCGTCGCCGAGAGGCTCCTCGGCCACACGCGGATGGATCCCGGCGTCCGCTACGCGATCGGCCGAGTCATCTCATACCTGGTCTGGGTCCTCGGGCTCATCGTCGCGCTGCAGCCGCTGGGCGTCAACGCGACGACCCTGGCGGTCTTCGGAGGCGCGATCGGCGTGGGCATCGGCTTCGGGCTCCAGGACATCGCCAAGAACTTCATCGCAGGGCTGATCATCCTGATCGAGCGGCCGATCAAGGTCGGCGACCGCATCGAGATGGAGAAGGTCGGGGGGGATGTCGTCGAGATCCGCGCGCGGGCGACGGTGCTGCGCACCAACGATGACATCTACACGATCGTCCCCAACTCCCGTTTCATCACGGACGTCGTCACGAACTGGAGCTTCCGGACTCCGCGGGTGCGCTTCCACTTCCCCGTGGGCGTCGGGTACGGCAGCGACCCGCGGGCCGTCGAGGAGGCGCTGGTCGCCGCCGCCGGCCGGTCCGAGCACGCCCTGAAGGAGCCGGCGCCGTCGGTCCTTTTTCGCGGCTTCGGAGAGTCCTCGCTCGAATTCGAGCTGACCTGCTGGACGGCGGTCATGCTGCACCGCCGCGCCTCGTTCCAGAGCGAGCTGAACTTCCTGATCCACGAGGAGCTCACTCGCCGCGGCATCGAGCTCCCTTTCCCCCAGCGCGACCTCCACATCCGCTCGGCCACCGGCCTCGAGAAGATCCTGCCCTCGCCGCCGGACGACCCCGAGGCGGCACGAAAGATGCAGCGCTTCGGGTCGGAGGGCCGATGAGCCCGGACGCCTGAAGCTAGAAATAGAGTGGCCACCGAAGACCCTGTCCTCGAGTGACCTTCCGATCCAAGCCCGCGGGACACCGCGGGCTTTTTTTCGAGTGTGGCTCAACATCCGCCCCCGGCGCCGGCGGTTATCTGAGGAAGAGGTCGGATCGCCTCAGGGAGAGCCTCGGCTTGGACTCTCTCGTGCCGCCTGTTCGCGAAGCGAACGCCGCGGCCGAAAGCCACGCAGCCGGCTCCGGGGCGCCTTTTCCGCCGCAACGCATCAGAAGGGACTTTTCTTGTTGGAGGAGCAGGAGGGTTCGTCAATAATTCGGACACGATGGCTAGCGCGAGACCGGTGAGGAGGATGGCGGCGGCGCCGTCGGCGAGGCCGCGGCCGAGGGAAAACTACGATGAGGCGGCGGCTCTCTACGGGATCCCCTACTGGGGCAAGGGGTTCTTCAGTGTCTCCGACGAGGGGGACCTGGTCGTGCGGCCGACGCGCGAAGCGGCCCGCGGCGTCGCGGTCAAGCAGATCGTGGACGAGGTCGCCCTTCGCGGCATCACGACGCCCATGGTCATCCGCTTCCCCCAGATCCTCGCCTCGTCCGTGGCCAACTTGAACGAAGCGTTCGGCCGCGCCATCGAGGAGTTCGAGTACGGCAACGTCTTCCGTGGGGTCTTCCCCATCAAGGTCAACCAGAAGCGGGTCGTCGTCGAGAAGATCATCGAGGCGGGCCGGCAGTACGGCTACGGCCTGGAGGCCGGCTCCAAGCCGGAGCTGCTGGCGGCGATCGCCGCGGACCTCTCGCCGGAGTGCCTCATCACCTGCAACGGATACAAGGACGAGGTCTTCGTCCGGATGGCGCTGAACGCGGTCCGGATGAAGAAGAAGGTCGTCCTGGTCCTCGAGAAAGTCTCCGAGCTCGAGCGCATCCTGACCGTCGCCAAGGAGCGGGGCGTGCGGCCGCTTCTCGGGATGCGGGCCAAGCTCTACGCCCGCGGCTCGGGAAAGTGGGCTAAGTCCGGCGGCGAGGCGGCCAAGTTCGGCCTGACGACGCCGGAGATGTTGGAGGCCGTCAAGATCCTCAAATCGCGGCGGATGCTCGACTCGATGGTCATGCTCCACTTCCACATCGGCTCGCAGATCACCGACATCCGCAAGGTCAAGCTGGCGATCCGCGAGGCCGGCCGCGTGTACGCGAAGCTGCGAGCCCTCGGCGTCCCGATCCAGTACCTCAACCTCGGGGGCGGCCTCGGAGTGGACTACGACGGCTCCAAGACGGCCTTCGACTCCTCGATGAACTACTCCGTCCAGGAGTACGCCAATGACGTCGTCTACACGGTCAAGCAGATCTGCGACGAGGAGAACGTCCCGACGCCGACCCTCGTGACCGAGTCCGGCCGCGCCGTGACGGCCTACCATTCCATCCTCGTCACCAACGTGCTGGACGTCGCCGATCGCATCGAGCAGGAGCGCCGCGTCCGGGTGACGGCGACCGACGCTCCCGTCATCCAGGAGCTCGCGTCCATCCTCGCCTCGACCAACGCCAAGAACTTGCGCGAGAGCTACCACGACGCCGTGCAGTACAAGGAGGAGCTCTTCACGCTCTTCAACCTGGGTCACCTGTCGCTCGAGGACCGGTCGAAGGGGGAGATTCTCTTCTGGCACATCTGCGAGCGAATCCACAAGGACCTGAAGACCATGAAGGAGATCCCCGAGGAATTCGAGGACATGGAGAAGATGCTGGCGGACACCTACGTCGGCAACTTCTCCGTCTTCCAGTCGCTGCCGGACTCCTGGGCGATCGACCAGCTCTTCCCGATCCTCCCGATCCACCGGTTGAACGAGCGGCCGGGCGAGGTCGGGACGCTCGCCGACATCACGTGCGACTCCGACGGCAAGATCGACAAGTTCATCGACCTGCGCGACATCAAGGAGACGCTGCCGCTCCACACGTTCCGGCGCGACGAGCCGTACTACATCGCGTTCTGCCTTATGGGCGCCTACCAGGATGTCCTCGGCGACCTGCACAACCTGTTCGGCGAGGCGCACGAGGTCCTGGTCACCGTGGATGAGGACGGCAAGCCGCACATCGAGGACGTCCTGCCGGGCGAGAGTTGCGAGCGGGTCCTCGAGTACATGAACTACGACAAGACGGAGATCCTCGACTCGATCGGCAAGCAGCTCCGCCGCGTCGCCAACCGCCCCGTCAAGAAGGACGAAATCCAGGCGATCTACCGCGAGTTCGAGTCCGTCTTCCCCCGCTACACCTACCTGGAGAGGTAGTCCTGAGAAAAAACGTTTCCTCCGGGACTCCGTGGGAGCCGGTGGTGGGCTATTCGCGGGCGGTGCGGGTGGGAAACGTCGTCCACGTCTCGGGGACGACGGCGACGGGGTCGGATGGGAAGCTCGTCGGTGCCGGCGACGCCTACGCCCAGGCGATCCAGACGCTGAAGAACATCCAGAGCGCCCTCGAGAAGGCGGGGGCGAAGCTCTCCGACGTGGTGCGGACGCGCATGTACGTCACGGACATCGCCGGCGACTGGGAGAAGGTCGGCAAGGCGCACGGGGAGTTCTTCGGCGAGATCCGTCCCGCCACCTCGATGGTGGAGGTCAGCCGCCTGATCTCGCCGGAGATGTTGGTGGAAATCGAAGCCGAAGCGATCGTTTCCTCGTAACGAGCTCGATCAATAAAGAAGGTACTTCGCGCGCCGCTTCTCGAAGTCTTCCAGGGCCTTCTGCCAGGAGGCGATGATCGAGGGGGCGTTCTCGCCCTTCTCGAGGCGGCGGAAGGCGTCTCCGTTGGCGAGGAGCTTGACGAAGTCCTTCCTCTGCCAGTCCACGGGATAGAGGTCGCGCAGCGCGACGGCGATCTCGACACCGAGGGAGACCGGGCGCAGCGCGTCGCGATCCACCACGTCCATCCGGATCCCGCCGCAGCGCTGCCCCGAGAAGACCGACGACGCCGGCGTGAAGTGGACCGGCGAAAACCGCACTCCCGGGATCGAGCGGGCGTTTAAGAACTGCGCGAGGGGGTGCCCGTCGAGCCAGGGAGCGCCCAGCACCTCGAACGGTGTGTCGGTTCCGCGGCCGACCGAGACGTTCGTCGTTTCGAGAAGCCCGATGCCCGGGTAGAGCGCCGCCGCCGAAAGCGACCGCATGTTGGGCGACGGGTTGACCCACTCCAGGCCGGTCTCGTCGTACCAGAGCTCCCGCGACCAACCCCGCATCTTGACGACCCGCACGTCCGCGCCGAGCTTCTTCTCGGCGTTGACCAGGAGCGCCATCTCTCCCGGCGTCATTCCGTAGCGCACCGGCACGTCGTGATACGCGATGAAGGAAAGCTTGTCCGCGTCCGCCAGCGGCCCCTCGACGCGGACCCCTCCGATCGGGTCGGGGCGGTCGAGAACGATGAGGGGACGCCTGGCCCTCGCGGCTTCCTCGACGAGGTAACCACCAGTCGTGATGTACGTGTAGAAGCGTGTCCCGACGTCCTGGACGTCGAGGACGAGCGCGTCCAGGTCCGCTAGCTCCTCGAGCCGGGGCCGGCGGCGCTCGCCGAAGAGCGAAACGACCGGCAGGCCCGTCGCCGCGTCGGTCTGGTCCGGCACCGCGTCATCGACGTCCGTCCGCGGGCCGTGCTCTGGCGAAAAGAGCCGGACGAGCGAGACTCCCGCCTTCTTCGCCTCGGGAGAGAGAAGCGCGTCCACCGTCGACCGGCCGTCGCGGGCCCGTCCGGTCGCGTTCGTGACGAGGCCGACCCGCATCCCGGAAAGCGACCGGAAACCCTCGGCGATCAGGACGTCGATCCCCGCCGCGACCTCCCGGGAGGGCCGGGGCATTCGCGCCGAAAGAGCCCGCGCCGGCGTGCGGACGTCGCCCGTGACGGCCGCTCCGACGAGCGTGGCGACGAGGGCCCGCAACCTGACGACGTCGCCCTTGCCGTCGGGATGGACGCGGTTGGAAAGGAAGACCACGAACGTGCCCGAGGACGGATCGATCCACAGCGACGTACCGGTGAATCCCGTGTGGCCGAAGGAGCCGGGCGGGAAGAGGTCGCCCCGGTTGCGCGAGAAGCCGCTCGCGACGTCCCAGCCCAGGCCGCGAATGTCGCCGTCCCCGAAGAAGCGCGGCCGGGTCATCGCTTCGACGGAGAGCGGCGAGAGGACCCTCGCCCGGCCGAGCGAGCCGCCCTCGAGGATCATCTGGCAGAACTTCGAGAGGTCCGCGGCGGTCGAGAAGAGGCCGGCGTGCCCCGCCACTCCGCCGAGCGCCCAGGCGCGCGGGTCGTGGACCTCGCCGCGCATCCAATGATCTCCGCGACGTTCGGTGGGGGCAATGCGCGAGGGGGTGATTCCGCGCGGGAGCGAGGATCCCCGCGGCACGAAGAAGGTGTCCTTCATCCCCAGCGGACGGAAGATGCGCTGCTCGGCAAACCGGTCGAGCGTCTCTCCGGAGACTTTCCGGACGACTTCGCCGAGGACCTCGTAGCTCACGTCGGAATAGACGAACTGCGAGCCCGGAGCGGACTTCAGCGGCTGCTGGTACTTGCGGAGGAAGATTGCCTCGGGGGTTCCCTCGTAAAGGTCCAGCGGATCGTCCGGAGGAAATCCCGCCCGGTGGGTCAGGAGGTGCTCGATCGTGACCTTGGAGCGGTCTCCGCCTCCCGCCGCGAACTCCGGGATGTAGCGGACGACCGGATCGGAGAGGAGGAGCTTGCCTTCCTCGATGAGGATGAGAACCGAGGTCGTCGTGGCGACGATCTTCGTCAGCGACGCGACGTCGAAGACGGTGTCGAGCGTCATCGGCTCCGCGAACGGCTCGACGGCGCGGTTGCCGTAGGCCTTTCGGAAGGCGACCTTCCTGCCGTGGCCCACGAGGACGACAGCGCCCGGAAGCTCGCGGCGCGAGATCGCGTCGGCCACGACGCTGTCGATCCGGGCGAGGCGCTCCGGCGCCATGCTCGTGCGCGGCGCCCGGGCGGCCAGGACCGCAGCGATGAGGAGGGGAACGATCAAACTCCCCTCGCGGGCTTCTGGAGGCCGGAGCCCCGCGGAGCGAGGTCCGGGATCGTGATCGGAAGACGGCCGGTGATCGCGGTTTCGCCCAGGAGCGCGCGGGCGGCGGCGACCTGCATGTCGGTCTGCGCCCCCCACGCGCAGAGATAGGTCTCGAGCTCCGGCACCTCGCGCAGGACATAGGGAGAGCCGAAAGAGATGGCGACGACGCGGGCGCCCGTGGCCAGCAGCTTCTTCGCCGCCGCCTTGAGCTGCGGGGCCAGCGCGATGGATCCGCGGCCGCTTTGGAAGCGCACGAAAAGCGCG
>DATFQY010000172.1:0-37832 GCA_035263845.1 Thermoanaerobaculia bacterium
AGGCCGCGGGTCACCAGGGCGGCCAGGGTGTTGTGCCCGTAGCCCAGTCCCGACACGATGCCTGCGGCGATCGCCACGACGTTCTTCAGAGCGCCGCAAAGCTCGACCCCTGCCAGATCCTCGGAGCTGTAGAGGCGAAAGAGAGGGCTAGAGAACTCCTTCTGCAGCTCCCGGGCGAGCGCGCCGCCCGCGACGACGGCCGCCGTCGGATCGCCGCGAGCGACTCCGTCGGCGAAGGTCGGGCCCGAGAGCGCCGCCGCCTGGGAGTCCGGATGAAGCTCGAGCACGATTTCGGTCATCCGCTTGAGGCTCTCCGGCTCGATTCCCTTGGCGGCCGACAGGAAGCGCAACGAAGTCCTCCGGCGAGGCAGGCGCCCCAGGACATCCCGGAAGGAGGCGCAGGGAATCGCGAGCACCGCCGTCTCCGAGTGCGCGGCGGCGGCCTCCAGGTCGCTCGTCGCCCGGACGCCCGGCGGGATCTCGATCCCGGCCAGCCTCTTCGGATGCCGGCGGGTCCGGTCGATCGCCAGGCAAATCTCCTCGTTTCGCGCCCAGAGGAGGACGTCGTGGCCTCCCCTTCCGAGATGAACGGCGAGGCTCGTTCCCCACGATCCGGCTCCAAGGACAGCGACCTTCACCGGCTTCCCAGCTTCCTCTCTTCGCCGCGGGCGAGCCGCTTCAAGTTCTCGAGGTGCTTCAGGACGACCAAAACCGCCGTGGCCGCGGCGGCGAGCACGACCGGCATCGGGGCGTGCGACAGGACCCGGGCGAGGGGCGGAAGAAGCACCACCGCGATCATGGATCCGAGGGAGACGTACCTCGTCAGGGCGACGACCGCGACGAAGACGGCCAGGCAGACCGCCATCGCCAGCGGCGCGAGAACGAGGAAGGCCCCGACGGCGGTCGCGACGCCCTTGCCTCCCCGGAACCCGGAGAAGATCGGGAAGACGTGTCCGAGGATCGCGGCGAAGCCGGCCGCCGCCGCGTAAGCCGGGTCGGCGGTGACGAGCCGGAGGAGAAGGACCGCCGCCGCTCCCTTCGCCACGTCGAGCATGGCCACGGCGATGGCCAGGCCCTTTCCGTGCGTGCGCAGGACATTGGTCGCCCCGGCGTTGCCCGAACCGGAAGTCCGGATGTCCATGCCGGTCTTCCAGCGAACGATCCAGAGAGCGAAGGAAATGGAGCCCAGGAGATATCCGGCGGCGACAAGCGCCGCGGCCGGCCAGTTCAAGCGCGCACGCCCCTCGGCCCGCCGATGAAGGACCACTCCTCCAGCGGAATGTGGACGGCCCCTTCGCGCAGCAGTCGGCTCTCGTAGAGCACGCAGGATCGGACCTGCCATGCGGGGAACGGCCACTCCGCGACTTCCTTTCGGAAAGCTTCGACCTTCGCCGGAGGCCACGGGGCTCGAAGCCGGGCCAATGTCACGTGGGGATGGAATGGCCGCTTCTCCCCTTCCAGTCCCAGCCTTCGCGCGATCGCCTCTGCCTCGAAGGCCAGGCGCCGGATCTCCTCCTCGGCCGGCGAGGGAGCGAGGGCCACGGAGAGGACGCGCGCCGGCCCGCGTGAAGGAAAAACGGCGGCGCCTCCGGCGCGGATCTCTCCCGGGACAATCCCGGCGGCGACCGGCGCGATCTCCGCCGCGAAGGTGGCGGCGGTCTCCCTCGAGATCTGCTCGAAGAACTTCAGCGTCAGGTGCCACGTGGAGGGCTTTGTCCACGACGCCTTCGGCGACGACTCCTGGAGCCTCGCCACGAGCCCGCGCACGCTCTCCACCCACAACCCGTCCGTGGGAATCGCGAGGAAGGCCCGCAGCGTCTCCTCAGGCATCCTGCACGCTCCGCCGCACCAACTCCAGCGCAAACTGCGCGGCCGCCTGCCGGACGGCCGCCCGGTCGCCGAGGAACTCTCTCTTCTTCTCGACCTCGCCGCCGCCGCCGCCGACGAGCGCGAAGTGCACGGTCCCGACCGGCTTCGTCGGGGTGCCTCCCTCGGGGCCGGCGATCCCGGTGACCGCGACCGCCAGGTCCGAGCCGAACCGCTCCCGCGCCCCTCGCGCCATCTCCAGCGCTGTCTCCCCGGAGACCGCGCCGCGTGCGGCGAGCGTGTCCGGCGACACCGAGAGGATCTGCTCCTTCGCGGAATCGGCGTACGACACGACGCCTCCCAGGAAGTAGTGGCTCGATCCAGGCACGTCCGTCAGCAGCTTGGAAATCAGGCCGCCGGTGCACGACTCCGCGACCGCCAGGGTCCGGCCGCGCTCGCGCAGCAGCCGCCCGACGCTCGCAGCCAGCTCCTCCCCCTCGCGGCTGAAGATCCGCGAGCCCAGCACGCCCCGAAAGTCCGCCTCCATGTCGTCCAGGCGCCGAGCGCTCTCTTCCGGCTCTCCGACGACGCGCAGGTGAAGCTGCACTTCGCCGGGGGAGGCGAGGATCGTGACCGGATGCTCCTTCCACCTCGCGTAAACCGGGGTCACCATCTCTTCGACCGTGGACTCCCCCATCCCGCTGATCCGAAGCACCCGGCGCCTCGCGACGGACCGGCCGGTTCGCTCCCGAAGGACGGGGAGGACCTTGGCCTCCATGATCTCCCGCATTTCCAGCGGCACCCCGGGCAGGATGATGTACTCCGTACCGTCCTTTTCGATCCAGAAACCCGGCGCCGTCCCGCGGGGATTCTCGAGCAGCCTCGCCTCGACGATGAAGTCGGCCTGCTTCTCGTTGGTGGCCGCCATCCGGATGCCGCGCCGCGCGAACCGCTCCCGCATCTTCTCGAGGTACTCCTCGTTGCGCTTCAACGTCAGGCGCAGGCGCTTCGCGATCGCCGCGACCGTCAGGTCGTCCGCGGTCGGCCCCAGGCCGCCCGTCGTGAGGATCAGCGCGGCGGAGCGCGCGGAGAAGTCGATCTCGTCCCCGATCGCCTCGGGGTCGTCCGGGACGATGGACTTGCGCACCACCGTGATCCCGATCTCCTCGAGCTTCTCGGTCAGCCAGAGCGAGTTGGTGTCCTGCCGCAGGTACGACAGCATCTCGGTCCCGATCGCGATGATGGCGGCCGAGCGGCCCGGCGATACGGAGCTCACGGGGCCCGCTCCGCCGCGGCCCGGTTTTCCTCCTCCGACAGGGCCGCCCACTGCTCGACGAGCTCGTCGAGCTCCGCTTTCTTCGCGGCCTTCTTCGCGGCCAGGTCCCGCGAGGCCACGGGACCGAGCGTCAGCGCCTCCTCCCAGAGCCGTGACTCGAGGGTCTCGACCTCGGTTTCCAGGCCCGCGATCCGCTCCTCGAGGGAGGCGATCCTTCGACGCCGGCGAGACGCCTCCTTCTGCTCGACCGACTCGGCGCGCCTCGCGGTCTTCGCCGGAGCGGCCGGCGGAACCGGGCGCGTCTCGACGGGCGGGGCTCCCGCCGGCGCGAAGGCAGGTTCGGGCCGGCGGCGCCGCTCCGCGCGGGCATCCGCAGTTTCCGTGTAGTTGCCGTCGAAGCCGACCGCCCGGCCGCCGCGGATGTCCAGGACCCGGGTGGCGAGGCGATCGATGAAGGCGCGGTCGTGGGAGACGAAGACGATCGAGCCGGGAAAGTCGTCGAGCGACTCTTCCAGCGCCTCCCGCGAGTCCAGGTCCAGGTGGTTCGTCGGCTCGTCCAGGAGCAGCAGGTTGTGGCGCTGCCGCATCACCACGGCGAGCGTCAGCCTCCCCTTCTCTCCTCCGGACAGATCGCCGATCTTCGCGAAGACCTCGTCGCCTCGAAAGGCGAAGAGCGCGAGGTAGGAGCGCATCGCCTCTTCCGTCTCGTGCGGATGCTCGTCCCAGACGGCGTCGATGGCGCGGCGGGCCGGATCGAGGTCGCGCAGCTCCTGGTCGTAGTAGCCGATCGAGACGTCGTGCCCCGTTTGAACGCTCCCCGAGAGCGGAGCCAGCCGGCCGGCCATGGTCTTCAAGAGCGTCGTCTTGCCGGTCCCGTTTTCGCCGAGGATCGCGAGGCGCTCGCCCCGAAGCAGCTCGAAGGAGACGTCCCGGACGATTGGGCCGCCGGGCTCGTAACCCGCGTCGAGGTGCCTCGCCCGCAGGAAGCTCCGGCCGCCGATCCGCGCGGCGTCGAATTCGAACGCGACGGAGGTCGTGTCCTCGACCGGCTTCTCGAGCCTCTCGACCCGAGCCAGCCTCGTTCGCCGCCCCTTGGCCTGCCGGGAGTTGACCCCGGCGATGTTGCGGCGGATATATTCCCTCTCCTTCTCGATGAACTCCTGTTGCTTTTCGAAGGCGCGGGTCGCCGCGAGGATGCGCTCAGCCTTCTGCCGCCGGTACGCGGTGTAACCGCCGGTGTAGGCGGTGAGCCGCCCGTTCTCCAGATCCACGATCTCCTGGGCGACCACGTCGAGGAAACGCCGGTCGTGCGTGACGACCAGGTACGCGCCCTTCGAGCGCGCGAGGTACTCCTCGAGGAACTCGACCGCGTTGAAGTCGAGGTGGTTCGTCGGCTCGTCCAGCAGCAGGACGTCGGGCGCCGACAGGATCGCCCGCGCGAGCATCGCCCGGTTCTTCTGGCCGCCGGAGAGCTCGGCCAGCGGACGTCCGAAGTCCGCCTTGTCGAACCCGAGGCCCGAGAGCGCCTTCTCGACCTCGGCGACCATCTCGTAGCCGCCCTCGTTCTCGAACCGGTGCGTGAGGGCGTCGTAGCGGTCGTGGATCGAGGGCGAGCTGTCGCCGTCGGCCATCGCGTGCTCGAGCCGCCGCATCTCGGCCTCGATGCGGTGGAGCGCCTCGAAAGCCCCCGCGGCGTAGTCGTGGAGAGATTCGGTCAGGTCGCCCGGAAGGGCCTGGTCAACCGTGGCGATCCGGACCGCGCTGGCCTTCAGGAACTGGCCCGAGTCCGGCTCCTCCCGGCCCAGGGCGATCCTGAGGAGCGTCGTCTTGCCCGCTCCATTTCGCCCGACGAGCCCGACCTTTTCGCCCGGGTTGTGCTGCCACGTGACCTCCCGCAGCACCTCCTTCGGACCATAGGATTTGCTGACCGACTCGAACCGGTAGAGCACCGAGGCATTTTAGAGGAGCTAGAGCTTTTCGACCGCGAGGGGCGGAGGCTCGACCGGCTCCTCGCCGATCCGGAAAAGGGCGCCGAGCTCGCGTTCCATGTTCGGCCGGGGGGCCGGGCGCTCTCCGAGACAGAGGTAGCCGAGGGGCTCGCCGCGGCCGACCTTGTCGCCGACGGTCTTCTCGATGAGGAACCCCGCCGCGAAGTCGATGGTGTCCTCGCGCTTGCGGCGGCCGCAGCCGATGTCGATCGAGAGGAACCCCATCTTCTCCGTCGAGATGGACCGCACGTAGCCCGGCGTCAGGGCGAGGGCCGGAATGCGCTGCGAGGGCGCCGGCAGGAGCGTCGGGTCGTCCACTACCGCCGGGTTTCCTCCCTGGAACTCGATCAGATCCTGGAACTTCCGCGCCGCGGCGCCCGAGTCGAAGGCCTTCTCCAGCTTCTCCCGAGCCGCCGCCTCCGAGAGCGACGGGTCCGCGAAGCGCAGCATGTCCACGCCAAGAAGGATCGAGATCTCCCGGAGGATCGGAGGGCCCTCGCTGCGGAGCACGCGGATCGATTCCTCCGCCTCGAGCGAGTTTCCGACCGCGCGCCCGAGCGGCCGGCTCATGTCCGTGATCCACCCCGCGGCCTGCCGCCCGGCGGCGCGCGAGGTGTCAACCAGCGCCCGGCCGAGCGCCCGGGAGTCCTCGACGGACTTCATGAACGCCCCGTCGCCGGTCTTGACGTCGAAAACGATCCCGGTCGTTCCCGAGGCGAGCTTCTTGGAGAGGATCGAAGCGACGATCAGCGAGAGGTTCTCGACGGTGCCCGTGACGTCGCGCAGCGCGTAGAGGATCCGGTCCGCGGGAGCGATCGCGTCGGTCTGGGCGAAGAGCGCGGCCCCGACCTTCGTCAGCGCCTCGCGAACGCGCGGCAGGTCGAGGTCCGTGCGGAAACCGGGGATCGAGGCCAGCTTGTCGAGAGTGCCGCCCGTGTGGCCGAGGCCGCGTCCTGACATCATCCCCACCCGCGCTCCCGCCGCGGCGACGAGCGGAGCGAGGATCAACGTGACCTTGTCGCCGACGCCGCCCGTCGAGTGCTTGTCCACGACGGGGGCCAGGTCCGAGAGGTCCCAGCAGTCGCCCGAGTCCCGCATCGCTTCGGTCAGCGCCGCCGTCTCGGCGGTCGAGAGGCCGAGGATGACCGCCGCCATCAGGAACGCCGCGGCCTGGTACTCGGGGACGTCCCCGGAGACCACGCCGGAGACGAGGTACGCGATCTCTTCCTTCGGCAGCTCCTTGCCTTCGCGCTTAGCGCGCAGGATCTCGTAGACGGTTCTCATCGGCTCACCTCGCGAGAGACTCCCGGACCTTCTGCCGCCACGATCTCGCCTTGTCCAGGATGCTTCGCTCGTCCAGGGTCGTGGGGCGCCGCTGGCGAAGCACCGCCTTCCCGTCGACCCAGACATCGGTGACGTCGGAGGACTTCGCGGTGTAGACGATCGTGGAGTAGATCCAGTCGGAATCGTTGGTTCTCTCCAGGGGCTGGACGTGCGCGTTGGCGACGTCCACCAGGATCAGGTCCGCCTGCTTGCCAGCCTCGAGCGAGCCGGTCTTCTCCCCCAGCCCCAGGGCCCGGGCGCCCCCGATCGTGGCCGCGGCCACGAGGTCGCGGGCGGGAAGCACCGTCGGGTCCTCCTTCGAGACCTTCGCCAGCTTGCCGGCGAAGTCCATCGCCTCGAACATGTTCAGGTCGTTGTTCGAGCCCGCCGGGCCGTCGGTCCCGAGCCCCCAGGTGAGTCCTTCTTTCTGCCAGCCGGTGACGTCCGCGATTCCCGAGCCGAGCTTCATGTTGGACTCGGGGTTGTGTGAAACCGCGACGCCGTACTGCTTGATCAGCGCCCGGTCCTGCGCGTCCATCCAGACCCCGTGGGCGGCGACGATCGGGACCCGCTTGCCCGAAGGAGAAGGGTCGAAGAAGCCGATCTGGGCCAGGTGCACCACCGGGCTTTCGGGCGAGGCGTTCTTCGAATCCGCCAGCTCCTTCTTCGTCTCCCTCAGGTGGATGAGGATCGGGATCCCCTCGGACAACGCGAGGTCCCTCGCCGCCAGGAGCGTCTCCTTCGAGCACGTGTAGGTCGAGTGCGGCGCCGCGGCCGGCGTGATCCGGGGATGCCCCTTCCACCGCTTGACGAAGTCGGCCATCAAGGCGAGAGTCGCCGGGAGGTCCTTGTGATCGGGCACCGGGAAATCGATGAAGGTCTCTCCCAGGACGCCGCGAAGGCCCGCCTTATCCACCGCGCGCGCGGCCTCGGACTCGAAGTAGTACATGTCTGCGAACGTCGTCGTCCCGCCGTGGACCATCTCGAGGGCCGCCAGCAGCGTTCCGTCGTAGACGAACCCGGCGGAGACGTTCTTTGCCTCCGCGGGGAAGATGTGCTCGGTCAGCCAGCGGTCCAGCGGAAGGTCGTCGGCGATCCCCCGCAGCAGGGTCATCGCGGCGTGGGTGTGCGTGTTGACGAGGCCGGGCATCACGATCCCGCCTCGGGCGCTCACGGTGGAGGCGGAGGTGTAACGCTTCGCGATCTCGGAGGACTCCCCGACCGCAACGATCCTCCCCGCCCGAACGGCGACGGCCCCCGGATCGAAGACGGAGAACTTCGAGTCCATCGTCACCACCCGGGCGTTGACGATCAGAAGGTCCGCCTTCTCGGCCTCCGCCGGCGAGACGGCCAGAAGGGCGAGGCCCGTGGCCAGCGCCAGGAGGACGGTCCGAAGTCTCCGCGGAGCTGTCACGGGATCAGAAGTCGAACGGTTCGGGGAAGATCTCGCGCAGGGTATAGCGCTTCTTCTTGCCTCCGGAGGTTGCCGAGACGATCGGAACGTCTCCGGCGAATTCCCAGAGGATCTGACGGCAGGCCCCGCAGGGCGCAGTGGGTTCCTCGGCGCCGGTGACCACCGCGACCGCCCGGAACTTCCGGACACCCTCGGACAGGGCTTTCCAGATGGCGACCCTCTCGGCGCAGACCGTGAGCCCGTAAGTCGAGTTCTCGACATTGCACCCACCCCAGATCCGGCCCGTCTCGTCCTCGATCGCGGCGCCGACGGAGAACCCGCTCCTCCCGGAGATCGCGTTGCCGCGGTACTTCGCCGCCGCCTCGACCAGCGCGTCTTCCTTCTCGATCATGCCGCTACCGCTCAACCGCCGCGGCGATTTTCGGCACGGAGGCCTGGAGGAGCTTCACGAACCGCGCCCCGACCCTCTTCGTCGTTTCGAGCACTTCGACGTGATTCAGGGGTTTCTTGAGGATCCCCGCAGCCATGTTGGTGATGGTCGAGATGCCGACCACCCGGACCCCCATGTGCCGGAGCGCGATCGCCTCGGGAACGGTGGACATCCCGACGGCGTCCGCGCCGAGCTTTCGCCACATCCGGATCTCGGCCGGCGTCTCGTAGGAAGGGCCGTGAAGACCCACGTAAACGCCCTCGCGCAGCGGGATCCGAAGCCGACGGGCCTCTCCCCGTACGATTCCCCGCAGCTTCGCGTCGTACACGACGCTCATGTCCGGGAAACGCGGGCCCAGAGCCTCTTCGTTTCCACCGACCAGGGGATTCGTCCCAAGGGCGTTGATATGGTCGGAGATCAGCATGAGGTCCCCCGCGCGAAACGAAAGCTTCACGCCGCCGGCCGCGTTGGTCAGGACGACGGCCCGGACCCCAAGCCTCCCGAAGACCCTCGCCGGGAAGACGACGTCCTGCATCGGGCGCCCCTCGTAGAAGTGAATCCTGCCCGAGAGCACGACGACCGGAATGCCTGCGACCTCGCCCAGGACGACCTCTCCGGCATGACCGACGACGCCGCTCGAGACGGGAAAGTTCGGAAGGTCCCCGAACGGGATCGCGACCCGCGCGGCCAGCTCCCCCGCGAAGGCGCCGAGGCCCGACCCCAGGACCAGGCCGACCCTCGGCGGCTTCTTCGATCTCTTCCGGATCGCGTCGGCGGCCTCGTCGATCTGTGCGAGAACGCCCGCCTCGCTCACTTGATCACCCCCAGCTCCCAGATGAGCCCCGCGATCGCCGCCGTCATGAACGAGACGAGGGATCCCGCGAGGAGCGCCCGGAAACCCAGCTTCGCCAGGTCGGACTTGCGCGTCGGGGCGAGGCCGCCGATGCCGCCGATCTGGATGCCGATCGAGGAGAAGTTGGCGAAGCCGCAGAGCGCGAAGGTCGCGATCAGTTTTCCCTTCTCGGAGAGCTGCCCCACGACATCCTTCATCATCGAGAAGGCGAAGAACTCGTTGATGACGGTCTTGTTCGCGATCAGGTTCCCCACGATCGCGGCGTCCTCCTTCGGGGCGCCGAGGAGGATCGCCAGTGGACCGAGCACCCATCCGAAGACCGTCTGAAGCGAGAAGTCCGGGTTGCCCCAGAAGCCTCCGACCCACCCGAGGAAGCCGTTCAGCATCGCGATCAGCGCGACGAACGCGATCAGCATCGCCGAGATGTTCAGCACGAGCGTCATTCCCTGCGTCGCCCCGCTGGCGGTCGCGTCAATGAAGTTGGCGCTCGTCTTCTCGACCTGCATCTTGACGGTGCCCATGGTCGTGGGAACCTGGGTCTCGGGCCAGAGGATCTTGGCGATCAGGAACGTCCCGGGCGCCGCCATGACCGACGCCGTGATGAGGTACTTCAGCGGCGCGCCCATCGTCACGTAGGCGAGCATCACCGCGCCGGAGACGTGGGCCATGCCCCCGGTCATCATCGTCAGCAGCTCCGAGGTCGTCATCGCCGGGATGTATGGCGCGATCAGCACCGGCGCCTCGGTTTGCCCGATGAAGACGTTGGCCGCGACGCACAGGGCTTCCGCCCCCGAGACCCGCATCGTCTTCTGCATCACCCAGGCCATCGCCTTGACCAGGACCTGGATGACGCCGAAGTAGTAGAGCAGCGAGAAGAAAGCGCAGATGAAGATGATGATCGGCAGGACCTTGAAAGCGAAGATGAATCCTCGCAGCGGCAAACCGGTTTTCGCTCCGAGGTCGTCCATCGGTCCAGCCAGCCAGCCGAAGAGGAAGGACGATCCCTTGTCCGCGTAGCCGATCGCGCTCGAGACCTTGTTGGAGAAGGCTTCGAGGCCCTCCTTCCCCTTGTCCCAGTAGAGAACGATGGCCGCGAACGTGAGCTGTAGGGCGAAGGCCCACCCGATCGTCCTCCAGCGGATCGCGGCGCGGTTGCGGGAAAGCAGGAACGCGACCCCCACGATGACGACCATCCCGACGAGGCCGATCCAGCGCATTCTTCCTCCCGGCTCTCAAAAGCGCGCGCCGCGCGCGTCGAAGTCCCGGCCCCGCCAGGACAGCCTCCGTCGAACGATTCGATAGAAGAAGGAGCGCCCGATGATACCCGCCCACACGGCCGACATGAAAGGGTGGGTCAGGGCGGGCCACAGCGGGTCGCCGAGCGAGGCCGCGAGGACCAGGCGCGCGAGGATAAGAATCCCCGTGGCGGCCCCGGCCAGCCGGATGTCGGCGGGGTGGAACGGGGCACCCGCAAGGGCGGCCAGCAGCACCAAGAATGGCCCGACGGCGAGGAAGACCAGAAGGTACGCCAGGAACAGGAGAAGCACGCCGACGGCTCCCTGGAAGATGTAGGACGTGTTCTTCGTGAAGCCGTCCCAGACTTCCCGGAACCCGCGGTACATCCGGACGGACGCGCGGTTCTCCGCCCGGACCACCCGGGTGCGGAATCCGCGGCGCTTGGAGGCGAAAGCCAGCCGGACGTCGTCCACGACCGAGTCCTTGAGCGCCTCGTGGCCCCCCAGGGCGTTATAGACCCTTCGCTGTATCAGGTTCCCGGCGCCGCCGCCCGCCGCAAGCCACCGCGGCCTGTCCCAGTTGGCGAGAAAACCGAGACCCAGGAAGAAGGATGCGGGCACGTTGGGCATCAGGACGTTCTCCCAGAATCCCTCGGCCTCGAAGCGGGGCAGGATGCACAGGAGGTCGGCTCCGAAGTTCTCGAGAGCCGAGACGGCTTCCGAGACCGTGCTCGGGTGGTAGTGAACATCGGCGTCCACGAAGAGAAGGAGATCTCCGGTCGCCAACCGGGCGCCCTGCCAGAGGGCGTGCGGCTTTCCCAGCCAGCCGGGCGGTGGGTCGGCGCCGTCCAAGACCCGGAGCCGCCCGCGTGGATCGGGGAGCGCGGCGAGGATCTCGCTTGTTCGATCGGTCGAGCGATCGTTGACGAAGATCACCTCGAAATCGGGATAGTCCTGTGCGAGGAGGGACGCGACGGCGTGGCCGACCTCGCGTTCCTCGTTGCGCCCTGGAACGACGAGGGAGACCCGCCCGAACCGGGTTGCCGGCGGCCGGCTGCCGGACAGACGCGGGATGACGGCGAGGTTGACGAGCAGGCAGAGGAGCAGAACCGCCGACAGCACGACCGCGGCGGCCAGGATCCACGAGATCAAGGGAGAGCCGAGAGCAAGGGGTTACGCAAGCACGTCGGCGAGAAAGCTTGCGCCGCGCGGCGAGGGGACGTCGAGCCACTCCCCAGCGGTCGCGGCGAGGTCGCAGAAGCCTCGCCGGACTCCGAAGTCGGCCCTGGAACGCGCGGCGGGGCCCGCCGCGAGCAGCGGGACGTATTCGCGGGTGTGGTCGGTCGAAACGTCGGTCGCTTCGCAGCCGTGATCGGCGGTGAGGAAAAGAAGATCGCCCTCCTGGAGCTCCGCAAGGAGCCCGGGCAGGAGCGAGTCGAGGGAGGCGAGGTTCTTCGCGTAGCCGGCGGAGTCGTTGCGGTGGCCGTACTTGCTGTCGAAGTCCACTAGGTTGGTGAAGACGATGTCGGCGCGGCGGCCCCGGAGAGCATCGGCCGTCACGTGCATCCCCTCCCCGTCCGAACCCGTGTGGACGGACTCCGTGATGCCGCGCCCCGAGAAGATGTCCACGATCTTGCCGACTCCGAAAACGGACTTGCCGGCGGCGACGGCGCGGTCGAGCCAGGTCTTCCCGACCGGCTCCACGGTGAAGTCCCGCCGGTTGGCGGTGCGAATGAAGGCCCCCGGCTTGCCCGTGAAGGGACGCGCGATGACGCGGCCCACGGAGTGCTCGCCTTTCAGGACCCCGCGAGCGAACCGGCAGAGGTCCCAGAGCTTCTCGGGCGGCCAGATTTCCTCGTGCGCCGCGACCTGGAAGACCGAATCGCCCGACGTGTACAGGATCGGCGATCCCGTCGCCAGGTGCTCTGGCCCGAGCTCCTTCAGGATCTCGGTCCCGGAGGCCGCCTTGTTGCCGAGGACATTCTTTCCCGCGTAGCGCTCGAACGGCTCGACCACCTCCGGCGGGAATCCGTCGGGATAGAGGGGGAACGGGCGCTCGACGACGAGCCCCATCATTTCCCAGTGTCCGGTCGTCGTGTCCTTGCCGGCCGAGAGCTCCATCGCCTTGCCCCGGCATCCCGACTCCCGTCCGCCGATGAGGGAGAGCAGGCCCAGCTTCTCGAGGTTCGGCAGGGGCGTTGGGTGTTTCTCGAGGACGTGAGCGAGCGTGTTGCTCCCCGCGTCGCCGTAGGCCTCGGCGTCCGGCGCCTCGCCGACTCCGAGGCCATCGCAGACGAGAATGACCGCTCGGCGCGCCACGGAACTACTCTGAAGCCTGAAGCGACCTAGGACCCGGGAATCTTCTGGCGAGCGTCGTTGCGGTAGGGAGAATTGGGGTAGTCGCTGACGAGTCTCTGGAAGGTCGCCTTCGCGTCGGACGCGGAGCCGGCCTCCTCGTAGATCTCGCCCAGGGCGAAGAGCAGGGCGTCCTTGGGAGCGGGAGACGCCGGCGACTCGATCGCGCGTTTCAACCGCTCGATCGCCTCCGTCTTCTTCCCCTGGGAGGCCAGGTAGCGGGCCGCGTCGAGCTCCGCCGAGGCGGCGACCTCCGCCTTCCCCTCGCGGGCCGTCTTCGTGAAGGTGTCGCCGGAGGAGGCCGACGGGGCCCGGGCCGCGAGGACCAGGGCCGCGGCGCGGCCGGCCGGCGTCGAATCGTGGGACGCTGCCTTCTGGAGGTGGCCGACCGCCTGCTTCTCCCTCTCGGCGTCGCTGGCGAAGGTTTTCTGGGCGCCGGCTGCCGCCGGAGTCCCCGCGATCGGCACGTCCAGGGCGGCCAATCCCGCCGACAGCTCGTTGCCCGCCTGGTTCTGCCGATAGATTCGGAGCAGGAGGAACCCCGCCGCCAGGGCCAGGACGATCGCCGCGGCCAACAGCCCTTCGGTCACGCCCCGACGATGGAGGTTGACGTAGTCCACCGTCTTGCCCATCGTCTCGACGAGCTCGTTGCGCTTCAAGTCCTTACGAGTGATCTTTCTTGCCATTGCGGGCGGATTATAGCGAGTCCGGCTCTTTTCTCCGTCCAGGCGCGCGGCCGGCCCGCCCCAGCGAGAACGCGGCGAGGACTCCCAGGGGAAGGACGATCAGATACCAGGCCGCGGCGAACAGGGCGAGCGCGGCGGGAAATCCGTAGAGGGCGCCGGATCCCAGGAACCGGACGATCCCGCCCAGGAGGAGATTGCCTGCCGCCGCGGCGATGGAGAACTGCAGCCCCGCCCTGCGGGGCCGGCGGATCCACGGCTTCTCGGGGATCGCGCTGTAGCGACCCGACAGCCACGTGCCGATCAGGAGAAGGGACGCCAGGACACAAGTCCCGACCGCGATGCGAACTTCCGAGGGAGCGAGGAGCTCGGAGGTCGAGGTCTCTCCCAGGAGCAGCTCCATCCACGGAATCACGTTGGTCCCGGCGATGAGGCACAGGAAGGCCGCGCCCGTGCGGCGGTCGTACTGCCTCCGCTGGACGATCTCCCGCGAATGCGTCTCCATACTCAGTCCACCCACTTCCACGGAGGGGGCACGTAGTTGGTCTCCCGCGGGTTGGCGCCCTCCGAGGCCGGGAGCCACTTGAGGATCGTCACCCGGCCCGTCGGCCCGAAGTCGTTGACGCTGATCCGGAACGTGTTGCGGTTGGCCTCGTAACCTCCGTCGGGCCGGTCAGAAATGTAGATCCCGCGGCAGGAGTCGTCGGGGTTGCAGTCGATCGAGCCGAAGGGGACCGCCGCCGTGACCGCTCTCGGACGCCGGGGCGGCTTGCTGTTGGGACTCTGCGGAGCGAAGAGGGTCCCGTCGGGACGAAAAACGACCCGGTCCACGAGGTCCGGGTTCCCCTCGTATCCGTCGAAGGAGATCGCGTCTGGCCCGTTGACGCGGTCTCCGCCCGGGGCGTAGCGGAAGTGAATGCCCGAGCGAATCTTGAATCGCAGGAGCGTGTTCTCGTCGGGATCCTGGATGAAGTTGTAGGGCGGATCGTCCGCCCACCCGGTGACGACACGATTGACCGGGTCGAACCAGAGGACGATCTGCCGGTTGAGCTTCAACGAGGTGAGCCGCGCCGCCAGCAGCATCGTCGAGATCTCCTGGGCCCCCTGCCTCAACCGCTCCCGCTGGTAGAGACGATAGAGATACGGACCGGCGAGGAGGCACACGAGGCTCGCCACGACGACGGCGACCATCGCTTCGACGGCGCGTCTCGAGAGCCGGGCGGCCGGCTTTCTTGCCCTTGCCATGTTCGACCAGGTTGTGTTGTTGCTCGGAATCCCTCGCTATCATCTCAGGACTCGGGCCCGGCCCCGTGCTCCCTCCTCACCGTCCCGGTATACTTGCCTGGAAATGGACGAGATCCGGATCACCGGCGAGCCTTCCAATTCGGGCGAACGGTGCAAGTTCGTCGTGGACCGGCCGCTTCTGCCGGACGAATCGGCCTTTTTCGCCAGCGCCGAGGATGCTCGCCAGTCTCCGCTCGCCGCGGAAATTCTCGCGCTGCCGGGTATCGAGTCCGCGCTGATCGCCGACAACACCGTTACGGTGAGCTCGGTTCACCCCGCGGACTGGCCGGCGCTGGGCATCGGCAACGTCATCCGCAAACACATCCGGACCGGCCAGCCGATCGTGCGGGCGGATTACTTCGACGACATCCCCTCGGAGAAGGACCTGAAGTGGGCCATCGGCGACCTCCTCGACCGGGAAATCAACCCCGCGGTCGCTTCGCACGGCGGCTTCGTCGAGTTGATCGACGTTCGAAAGAACAACGTCTACATCCGGCTGGGCGGCGGCTGCCAGGGATGCGGCGCCGCGGACATCACGCTGAAACAGGGAATCGAGAAGGCGATCCGAGAGCTCGTTCCCCGCGTCGGCGAGATCCTGGACACGACCGACCACGCCGCGGGGCGGAACCCGTACTACTCGCCGGCGAAGTGACAGCGCGAGCGAAGCCCGCGCTGTCATCCTGAGCGAAGCGAAGGATCTTCTTCAGCCGGCCGCGTGACGACTGATTCTCGCCGGCGATGATCATCCCGGTCGGCCTCGACGAAGACGAAGTCCGCCGCACCATTCCCGGGGCGCGAACGGCGCTGGATCGGGGCCTCCGGCATCCCGGCTGCGTCGGCGAGTGGAAGGACACCTTCACCAAGAAGCTGTCGCAGCTGCCGGCTTCTTCGCCGAGACCCGGTTTCCTGCCCGGCCCGACTCCGTCAGCCTAGCTCTCCGGCGCCCCCGAGATCTCAAAACGAAGGCGCGAGTGCGCCTGCCGAAGGGCCGATTCCGCGCGCTGGGGCGTCTCCGCCCGGCTGAACACGAACCCGAGGTAGCGCGAACCTTCGGGAAGCGGCACCACGCGCTGCCCGAGGCGGATCGAGATCGTGACGTCCTCGATACCCGGGACCGATCGCGCCTCCTCCAGGCCCCGGACCCCCTCGAGCATTCCGCCGCGCGGGATCGGGATCATCAATACGCCGGCCGCCCGCTTCTCCCGTTCCGGCTCGGGCATCTCCATCCGCAGGGCATGGCGGAGCAGGATCTCTTCCAGGGACATCCCCATTCCGAACCGAAGCGTGCGCGAGCAGAGCCCCCCGATAGACCTCGCTGCGATTTCGATCAGCCAGGCGCCCGATTCGTTCACGCGAAGCTCCGCGTGGACCGGCCCGTCCCGTAACCCCAGCGCGAGCGCGCCGTGCGCGGCCACCTGCGCAACCCGGTCCTGAACCTCGGCAGGCAGGCGCGAGGGCGTGACGTAGATCGTTTCCTCGAAGAAGGGGCCCTCGAGCGGATCGGGCTTGTCGAAGAGGGCGAGGACCTTGAGCTCCCCTTCCCGAAGCAGTCCCTCGAGCGCGACCTCGAACCCGGGCACGAAGTCCTCGACCAGGATCTCGCTGGCCGCCTCGCCGCCGCGCCCGGCCACCTCGGGCTCGCCGAGGATCCTCTCGATCCGCTCCCAGGCGCGGGCAAATCCACCGCGGTCGTCCGCCCGGATCACTCCGCGGCTCGCCGCCAGGAACGTCGGCTTCAGAACACAGGGGTAGCGCACCTGCTTGGAGGCCGCCTCCGCGCTGTCGCGCTCTCGGTCGAACACCTTGTACGCGGGAGACGGCACCGCCGCCTCGGCGAGGAGACCCCGCATCGTCGGCTTGTGCCGCGCCGCCGCCACCGCGTGCACCGGGTTCGCCGGCAGCCCGAGATCTCTGGCGAGAATCGCGGCAAGCACCGACGTGTCGTCGTCCACCCCGACGACCGCCTGGACCGGGTGTTTGCGAGCGAACTCTTCGACGCGTCTCGCGGACGCCGCCGGGTCCCGAAAATCCAGCGTCAGCAAGCCGGCGGGATTGACCGCCTCGACCGCGCTGGCTTCCTCCGAAGCCACCGTGACCTCGGCACCCACCCTCTCCGCGGCCTCCAGAAAGTCCGGAGTCCGGTAACTCCTCGTCGGCAATAGCAGCAACACCCGCGGCATCCGGCGATGCTAACGCGGCAGAAAAGGGGCTCCCTTATTTCTGGGTTTCTTCGAAGTAGCCGTGAAGGTCGCGCAGTGCCTGGCGGTTGATGCGGCGCTGCCGGAGGGAGTCCCGGAGAAGAGAGTAGGCCGCCATCCCTTCGGGGACCATCCGCTCTTCCTCGATGATGGGAAGGGCAGCTAGGATTTCGATCGTCGCAGCCGTCTCCTGGCCGGCATCGAGCAGGAGGTCTCCGAGAATCAAATGCAAAGCCGCGACGTCGGACCGCATCCCGATCTCGGAGAACTCCGCGAGCGAGGCGCGGTACGCCTCGATCGCCGCCGAGATCTGCCCCTGGGTCCGGAAGAGAGTGCCGATACCCCACTGCAGTTTCGCGATTCCAACCCGGTTGTCCAGACGGCGAAAAACATGCAGGGTTTCTTCGGCGTCCGCCAGCGCATCGCCCGTTTGACCGAGCAGGCCGTGGATCTGGACCAGGTTGTTAGTGGCGATGGCGAGGAGCTTCTCGTTCTTGGCCTTCCGCGCCTCCTCGCAGATCGAGCGGAAGACCTGGGCCGCTTCCTGCAGCCGATCCGTGTTGATGAGAGCCACGCCCTCGAGGAAGCGCGTCTTGAGCGCGTCTTCCGACATTCCGAGCTTCTGGAAATTGGCCATCAGCGACGGAACGAGCTCGAGAACTTCGTCGAACTCGCGCTCCTCCACCTTCAGAGCCAACCGTTGATAGCTGACGCGGGACCAGTCTGCGACGGCATTGATCGTGTGGCGGAACGAAGAATCGGCACGGTCGAACCACCGCCTCGCTTCGGTTCGGCGGAAGAGCATCCTGCAGGCTGCGCCGGCGAGAAGGGCCGTCTCACCCAGGAAGTAATGGCGCTCGTCGAAAAGACCGATCTTCCTCTCGGGTTTGTTCAGGAAGCCGTAGAGGAAACGGGCTTCGTCTCGAACGGTCCGCGGCGAGGTCTCGCCCTGTTCCCGAAGCAAGTCACAGATGCCAAGGAGGATGTCGGGCGACTCGAGTCCAAGCTCCGCGACCTTCGCCTCTCGGTCCTCGAGCGGCGTTTCCAGGACGCGGCAGGCAGCCTCGTGGCTCTCCACGGACAGCGTCGGCGGCCGACGAAAGTGGAGGACTCTTCCAGTCATCCGATGCCCTCGGCGATCGTCATCCAGTTCTTTTGGTGAACAACAATTGTACCTCTCGACTTCCTCTTAGAACGGGACCTGGCCGACGATCTTGATGACGAAGCGGGTCGGTTTCTTCGCCGGACGCGGCCACGCGGCGCGCGGAGCCGGGGCTGGTTCGGGGAGGCGTTCGGGGGCTCTGGCGGGGAGCTGGGCAGACTTCATGGGAGTTACTCCTTTCGCAAAAGAAAGAATCAATCGCTCGGGGGATCCGAGCAGAAAAAGATGGGTCTATGAAAAGCCCCCTTCCCGCCAAAGTCAAGGAGAATTCACCCCCTGTCTAAGTAAGCGTCAAAACCGGGGAAAAGGGATCAACTTCTCCTGTCGGCTCACGAAGATAGAATCGAGGCCACGAAGCTTGGGAGAGGAGATTTCATGACACGATTCCGCGTCCTGGCAACGATCCTGCTGGCCCTCGCGCCGGCCGTCACAATGGCCCAGAAAAAGAGCCCGGCGAAGACCGCCCCGCAGAAGCCCCGACCGACGGCCACTCCGACCGCTGCGGGTGAGATTTTCCCGTTTCCCGTGACCGAGAAGACCCTGCCCAACGGCCTGAAGGTGATGGTCGTCCAGACGGGCTTCCCCAACATCGTTTCGATCCAGATCCCCGTCCAGACCGGCTCCCGAAACGAGGTTGAGCCCGGCAAGTCGGGGTTCGCCCATTTCTTCGAGCACATGATGTTCCGGGGAACGAAGGCCTATCCGCCCGAGAAGTACCAGGAAATCCTGACGAAGGTCGGAGCCAGGCAGAACGCCTTCACCACCAACGACTTCACCAACTACCACACGACCTTCTCCAAGGAGGACCTCGAGCTGATGCTGAAGGTCGAGGCGGACCGGTTCATGAACCTGGACTACTCGCCGGAGGGCTTCAAGACCGAGGCCCGGGCGGTCCTGGGCGAGTACAACAAGAACAGCGCGACCCCCATCTTCAAGCTCGACGAGGTCCAGCACGAGAAGGCCTTCACGACCCACACCTACAAGCACACGACGATGGGCTTCATCAAGGACATCGAGGACATGCCCAACCAGCTCGAGTACTCGAAGACCTTCTTCTCGCGGTGGTACCGACCGGAGAACACGACCATCATCGTGGCCGGCGACGTCAAGCAGGCCGAGGTCCTCGCGCTCGTCGAGAAGTACTGGTCCGGCTGGAAGCGCGGCAGCTACACGGTCGAGATTCCCCAGGAGCCCCCGGCGAAGCAGGCCGTCTACGCTCACGTGACGTGGTCGAGCCCGACCCTCCCCTGGGTCACGGTCGCCTTCCACGGACCCGCCTTCTCCGACACGGACAAGGACTTCGCGGCGATGGACCTGCTCTTCGACCTGTACTTCGGCGAAACCTCCGATCTCCACAAGAAGCTGGTCGAGGACGAGCAGAAGGTGGACCAGATGTTCGCCGACAGCGGCAGCAACCAGGACCCGGACCTCGCCACTGTCTATGCCCGAGTGAAGAAACCCGAGGACGCGGTTTACGTCCGCGATGAGATCCTGAAGACCTACGCGAAGGCCGCCGCCGAGGCGGCGGACTCCAAGCGCCTGGCGGACGCCAAATCCAACGCCCGCTACAGCCTCGCGCGGCGGTTCGACAACACCGAGACGATCGCGGCCATCTTCGCCCGGTTCGTCCGCTACGGCCGGTCCGCCCAGACGCTCAACCGCCTCTACCACGTGCACGGCTCGGTCACGCCCGCGGACCTGCAGGCGGTCGCGAAGAAGTACTTCACGGATTCGAACCTGGTCGTCACGACGCTCTCGAAGGACCCGCTGCCCGAGAAGGTCGCGCAGCTTCCCGGCCTCGCCTCGCTGACGCCGGCGCCGCTGTCGGCGGCCGAGGCCGGCAACCTGAATCTCCTAATCCAGAAGAACGCGCTTCCCCAGGTCAACGTCAAGCTCGTCTTTGCGGCCGGCTCCGCGCACGACCCGAAAGGAAAGGAGGGGCTGGCGTCGCTCTCCGCCGCCATGGTCGCCGACGCGGGGTCGAAGGACCGGCGCATCGACGAGATCAACAAGGCGCTCTTCCCAATGGCCGGCGTCTTCCGGGCCCAGGTGGATAAGGAGGTCACGACCTTCACGGCTTCGATCCACCGCGACAACTGGAAGCCGTTCCTCGAGATCGTTTTGCCGATGCTGACCGACCCCGGCCTGCGCGAGGACGACTTCAAGCGGGTCAAGGACGCGCACGCCAACGCCCTCAAGGAGGACCTCCGCAACAGCAACGAGGAGGAGCTCGGCAAGGAGCGGCTCCAGACCAACGTCTTCTCCGGCACGCCCTACGGGCATCCGGTCCTCGGCACCGTCGCCGGGATCGAGGCCGTCACACTCGAGGACGTCCGCAACTTCATCCACGGCGCATATACCCGAGGCGCCCTGACCGTCGGAGTCTCGGGCGACGCGCCGGAGCCGATGCTCGCGTCGCTGAAGTCCGCGATCGCCTCGCTGCCCCCGGGGATGGGCCTCGCGGCCTCGCAGAACATCGCCGGCAAGCGCCCCGACGGGATCGAGGTCGAGATTATCGAGAAGGAGACCCGCGCGACCGCCATCTCCTTCGGGCTCCCGATCGCGGTGACCCGCTCGCACCCGGACTTCGCCGCGCTCTCGGTCGCCCGCGCGTGGCTCGGCGAGCACCGCTCGTCCGTCTCCCACCTCTACCAGCGCATCCGCGAGACCCGCGGGATGAACTACGGCGACTACGCCTACATCGAGGCTTTCCCCCGCGGCATGTTCCAGTTCTTCCCCGACCCCAACATTCCCCGGCGCTCCCAGATCTTCGAGGTCTGGATCCGCCCGGTCGTCCCCGTCAACGCGCACATGGCGCTCCGGATCGCTGTCTACGAGCTCGACAAACTGATCCGCGACGGCATGTCCAAGGAGGACTTCGAGAGCACCCGCGACTACCTGATGAAGAACGTCTTCGTGATGACCGCCACTCAAAACCAGCAGCTCGGCTACGCCATGGATTCCAAGTGGTACGGGATCGGCGAGTTCACCTCCACCATGCGGGACGCCCTGAAGAGGCTGACCCTGGACGACGTCAACGCGGCGATCCGCAAATACCTTTCGGCAAAGGACCTCTCCGTCGTCATCATCACGAAGGACGCGAAGGGCCTGAAGGAGAAGCTCGCCTCCGACGAGCCGTCGACCATCAAGTACGACGCCGAGAAGCCGGCCGCGCTTCTGGAGGAAGACAAGGTCATCGGAGCGAGGAAGCTTGGGATCAAGGCGGAGAACATCCGGATCACGCCGGTGGACGACGTCTTCGCCCGGTAGGCCCCGGACGGCACGAATCTGGCAGAGCAGGCTTCGGGCGGCGGGAAAAACCCTGCCCGGGGCCACGGGCCCCTCCTTTCACTCTGGAGGTCCAATGTCCATGCACCGAATCCGCCCGCTCGCCGTTGCGCTCTTCCTCGTCAGCCTGGCGGCAGCCGCCCCGGCCCAGACGATCACCGCCGGCAGCGTGCCGCCCAATGTGAACTTCGGCTTCAACCCGGCTCCGGTGGCCCTCACGGCCGTGGATCTCTCCTTCCCGGCGACCGGGGCGGGCGAGATGACGTCGGCCGCCTTCACCTGGTCGAGCGCTCCCTGCGCCGCGACCGTGAAGATCAAGTTCTTCCGCCGCTCGGGCGACACCCTGATCTTCCTCGCCGAGCGCGGCCCCTTCGACGTGAACGCGACCTCGCAGGCGGTGGCGCTGATCCCGTCGGTCCCCGTTCAGCCCGGCGACCTGGTCGGCATCACCCGCGTCGCCAACTGCGGAAGCCCGACGGGTCAGAACCCGGGCGCGGCGAACGGCCTCGTCGCGTTCGGCGGCGACATCTCGACGAACGTCTCGATCAGCTCAGGGACCTCGGCTGCCAACAGCACCCTCGCAGTGCAGGCGATGGGAACGGCGTCGGGAGGCGGAGGAAACAATCCGGCGGCGGTAGTGCCCGTCGTCATCTCGCAGCCCGGCCTCCAGGGAGCGAACTTCCGGACCGCCCTGCAGATCTACAACCCGGGCCAGACGCTCGCCACCGGCCGCCTCGTCTTCCACCCGAACGGAGTCGCCGGCGTCTCGACGGATCCCTCGACGACCTACACGCTCAATCCCGGCCAGACGCTGTTCCTCGGCGACATCGTGGCCACTCTCGGACAGACCGGGATCGGGAGCCTCGACATCGTGCCGTCGGCCGGGCCAACGCCGTTCGCCTCGGTGCGCATCTACAACGACCTCGGCGCCCTCGGCACGCTGGGCTTTACCGAGCAGTCGTTCAAACCGGGAGACGCCCTCCAGGCCGGTGGGCGCGGGATTATCATTTCTCCCTTCGACCTGCTCTTTTTCCGGTTGAACGTCGGCGTGCGGACGCTCGGCGACGGGGCCTCCATCATCATCACGGTGAGAGACATCAACGGCAGCGTGCTGCGAACGATCCCCAGGAGCTACGCGGCGAACTTCTTCCAGCAGACCGACGTGGCCTCGTTCCTGGGCGGAGTGGCGATCGGCGCCAACCAGACCGTGACGGTGGACGTCGTCTCGGGCAGCCTCTTTCTCTACGGAGCGACGGCCGACAACCGGACCAACGACCCGGCTGTCGGGTTCACCCTGAACGTGCTGTAGCGCTCGTTCGGATCAACCCGCCGAAGACAACCGGCGACGAAGCCTGTCGAGCCGGGTCAGAAGCATCTGCCGGGCGCCCTCCTCGACTTCCCGCTTGGCGCTGGAGACCCGGGCCTCGCCGACTCCGAACGCATCCCCGATCTCCCGGTTGGAGAGCGGCGTGAGCTTCCGCGCCAGGTAAAGGCCCGCGACCTTCGATTCCCCGCCGTGGCGCCTGAGCCGGGAAACCGAGACTCCCCACTCGTCGGCCACCAGGCGCTGGATCCTGGTCAGCGTGGTGTCCCCGGTTCCGCGGCGGCGGCGCTGGACGCGCTGGCCCGGCTCTCGCGAGGCGAGCAGCGTCCGGGCCCGCTCCACGAAGCGGTTGTCCCCGAGGTAGGCCTGCCGCCGCACGTTCTCCAGCGGAGAAGCGGCTTCCCGACCCTCGGCCACGAACCGCCGCCAAGCTTTTCGGGCGGCGGCGCCACGGCCGAGCTTCGAAAGCGTCCAGTTCGTCTCCAGCCAGGCCGGCGCCGGGGCTTCGCCCGACATCGCCTTGTAGTGACTCCACGGCCACGCCTCGGGCTTGCGGGCGAGGCCGTCGCGGACCGGACTCCAGGCGACATGGCGCGACAAATCGAGAAGGTAGTCGTCCTTCTGCATGAAGACCGCCTTGAACCGGGAGTCGTAGAGGGACCCCGAGCGGCCATGGCGGCGGTTGAACCACTGCGTGTAGCGCCCCGTCAGGGATCGCATTCCGTGGGACAGGCCGCCGACAGGAAGTTCGACCAAGAGCTCGTATCGCGCGCGCAGAAGGGCGTATCCGTGGATTCGCCAGCGATCCTCCTCGGCGATCGTCCCGAGAAGGGAAAGGAATCTCTTCCGGTCGGTCGCGTCGCGAAAAACGGCGTTTCGCCCTTTCGCCCGCCCGGTGACGAGGCAGGTCGCTCCGGGGTAATCCAATCGCAACGGCCTCGTCATCTGGTGATCTCCTTCAAGCTCTGACCCCTCAGTTTCAATTCACTGATGGATTTCAGGTTAACAGGAAAGCGGTTGTCAGGAAAGGCGGGCCGAAGCCGAACCTTCGGGGCTTGACGGAGGTGACTCAGAGGATCTCCAGAGATCCGGGTCGGCGAGGGGGTCGTTGAGAGCGGGGCGCAGGATCACACCCTCCGGCTTGTCCCAGTCGACGGTCGCCGCAAACCGGCGGCCGAAATCGTCGAGGAAGTCCAGCGCGTCCGCGCGGTCGAGCTCGATTGGCAAATCCGGCGTGGGCACCGGGACCCGCAGCGACGAGACCGTTTCCGAGGCGATCGTCGCCTGGTAGCGCCGGAATCGGATCTCGCGATGCCTCGCCATCCGGATCGCCCCGAAGATCTGGTCGGCCTCGGCGTCGCTCTGGATGTCGGAGTAGAGCCGGCCCGCCCACTGCCAGGGGAAGTAGTCGTCGGCGGACCATTTCTGAAACTCGGAAGAGAACGCTCCCGACCCGAAGCTCCAGACGACGGTCTTCCCCGACTCGAACTCCGGCGAGGCGCAGTAGTCGAGCGCCTCGATGGCGGCCTGCCGGGCCGGCGTGTTGAAGATCGAGACGCCACCGTCGATGAACCGGCCCTGGTAAGGCCCGAAGTACCAGGGAGCGGAGAACGCGCTGGCGGCCACCGCGTCGCGAACCATCCAGGTCGGCCCGAAGTTGACCTTGCCCGTCTCGAACGGGTAGTTCGAAAGAAAGATCTCCTCGTTGCGGACCAGGTCGTGCGTCGTGAGGAGGATCGCCTGCGGGGACGACGGGCGCAGCGCGGCGAGATCGCCCAGCTTCCGGTCCGCGAAGAACTCCTCGAGCTGCCCCAGGACGAAATCGGTCGAGTAGATCCGCGGAACGAAAAGCCGGAAGAGCTTTCTCCATCCGGGACGGAAAACGCGAGGGATCAGCTTTCGATAGAGATCCAGGATCTCGGCCGCCGTCATCCGCCGGAAGGCCAGGAGGGCCGCGATGATCGCGCCGGTGCTCGTCCCGGCGAACATGTCGAAAAACTCGCAGGCGGGCCGGCCCAGGCGCTTTTCGAGCGAGTCGATCAGGTGGAGCGTGACCACGCCGCGGACTCCGCCGCCGTCCAGCGCCAGGACGTTGCGCTCGGGCCTCTCCCCCGCCATCGGGCCGAGAGCCTATACCTCGGGAACCCGGCTCCCCCTGCGGTGTCCCATCAGGCGGAGGTGAACGAGCGTGTCCAGAAAACTGACCCTCGCCGCGGCTGTCGCCCTCGCCCTGCCGGCCCTCTGCGTCTTCGCCCTCGAGCGGCAGAGGTTCGAGCTTTCGGTGATCGTGGACGGCGCCGTATCCGCGGAATACCCGTTCCGGGAACGGACCTACATCGAAGCGATCCGAGGCAGGAGCTTCACCCTCCGGCTCCACAACCCCACCTCCGAGCGCATCGCGGTCGCCCTCTCGGTGGACGGGTTGAACGTCATCAACGCGAAGCGCACGACCGCGGGCGAAGCCACCAAGTGGATCCTCTCCCCCGGCCAGACGGTCGAGATCCCGGGATGGCAGGTCTCCGGCGAGACCTCCCGCCGCTTCTTCTTCACCGACACCGCCCGCTCCTACGCGAAGTGGATCGGCGACACGCGCAACGTCGGAACGATCGAGGCTGTGTTCTTCCGCGAGAGGGCGTGCGCTCCGCAGCCGATCACCCGCGAGCCGAAGGCGTACTCCTACCGCGAGGAGCCGAGGGCGAAGGATTCGGCGCCTTCCGCCCAGGAGCAATCCTCCGCGGCCGGCGAGGCCGGCGGGACACTGAGGGACGACGCTCCCCTCCGGGAGGCCTACGCCGCGACGGGAATCGGGGATCGGACGAGGTTCCCGGTGCGGTGGGTCTCCTTCGAGGAGGACCCGGTCCCCGCCGCGTCGATTTCGTTTCGTTACGAATATCGCCGGGAGTTGATCCGGTTGGGAGTTCTTTCCGGCGAGGGAGATCTGTATGCCCGAGACCGGGGACGCGGCTTCGAGCGCGAGTACGCTCCCGAACCCGACCGACGACGCTAGGCCCGTTACAATCGCGCCGACCCCCAAGAGGCGGCGCGACCTGCACTCGAGCCTGACGGATCTTCCCGACGAAGAGCTGATCCTCCTCTCCCAGGAGGGCGAGGAGGAGGCCTTCGGAGAGTTCGTCCGGCGCCACACGCCCGCCGTCCACCGATGGATGGCGCGCGCCGTCGGCGAACAGGAGGCCGACGACATGGCTCAGGAGGTCTTTCTCAAGGCGTACCGCGGCCTGGCGCGGTTCCGGGGGGAGGCGCCCCCGCGGGCGTGGCTGGCTTCGATCGCCGACAACGCGGTCAAGAACCGCTACCGGGCCCGTGGGAGGTTCCGGCGGATCTTCGCGGGCTCGACGGATTCCCCCGAGAGCCCGGAGCCAACGCGCGACGAGCGCGGGCCGGAGGGGGACGCGAGCGCGGGCGAGGCTCGGAGGTTCGTGGCGGAGGCCCTGAAGCTGCTGCCGGCGGAGTTCCGGATGCCGGTCGTCCTGCGAGACCTGGAGGAATGGAGTTACGAGGAGATCGCGACGTCTCTCGACCTTCCGGTCGGGACCGTCAAATCGAGAATCTCCCGGGGGCGAGGGCAGCTGAGGGTCATCCTCGCTCCCCTGATGGATTCCGGAAAGACAGTCGTATGAATGACAATTCCCCGCACCCGGCGCGCTCCGCCGAGTTCCTCTCCCGTCTTCACGACGGGGAGCTCGACCCGGCGGAGCGGGCGCACTTCGAATCGCACCGGGCCCACTGCTCCGAATGCCGGCGCGCCGCCGCCGAATTCGAGACCGCGCTCTCGATGTACCGCGCCAGCCGCACCACGCCGCCCGCCTCGGACTTGTCCGCCCGCATCCTGCGCCGGCTCCAGTCCAAGACGCCGGTCCGGCAGAGGTTCGGCATCGTCCACGGGATCAACCTGAAGTGGGCGGCCGGGTTCGCCGTGGCGATCATCGCGACGGTCATCGGCTTCTCGATCGTCGTCGAGAGGGAGTCGGCCAAGCGCGTCGCGCTTCGCGAGACGCCGGCGATCCCCGTCGTCCTTCAGAGGGGGGCGGCGCCTCCGGCGAAGACCGCGGCGCCCCGGAATATCCCCGCTCGGACCGCCGGCGAGGCCGCCGCCGGGAAGCGAACGGACGCCTTTGCCCCAGAGGCTCCCCAGGCGAAACCGGAGGCGGAGGCCGCCGCGCCGCAGCCGGGACTCCTCGCCGGGAAGAAGCTCGAAAAGAAGGCCCGCGTCTCTCCGCAGGAGAGCCGGGAGGTGGCCTCCGACGCCGGCGACATCGCCTCGTCTCGTCCGAAGGAGTTGGCCCTGTCCGCGCCCGCCCGCCGCGAGGCCGGCGGAGAGGGAAGCCACGTTTCCTCGCTCGCTTCAGCGGAGCCCGGCGCTCCGGCCCGCCTGGTCATCCAGGCGCTCGACGGAGAAGGCGAGGCTCCTTACGTCCTGAACCCGGACGCCGCCGAGACGCTCTCCGAGCTGCGCGGGCGCCGCTACCTCCTGCTGGTCGAAGCGAGCGGCCGGGTTCGAGAGGCGCGACTCGACCAGCCGAAGCCTCCGGCGATGTCCTCGCGCTCGCGGGCGTCCGCCGGGACGATCGAGACGGCGAAGGCCCCCGACGCGGTCTGGAAGCTGCGCTTCCGGCCGGGTGACCGCCCGCGGCGGCTCCTGCTCCGCGTCGAATAGCCGCTACCGGACCTGCAGCACCGCCGCTCCGACGACCTCTCCCCGTTTGATTCGCCCGAGCGCTTCGCCGGCCTCTTCCAGGGGGAAGACCTCGGTCGAGACGCGGATCGGGATCTTCGCCGCCAGCTCGAGGAGCTCTTCGGCGTCCCGGCGCGTGTAGTTCATGACCCCGAGGACCCGGCGCTCTCCGTAGAGCCGGTCATAGGAGAAAGACGGGATCGGGCTCATGTGGATCGCGTTGATCGCGAGCGTCGCACCCCGATCCAGCCTCGAGAGAGCGACCGGGACGAGCTCGCCGGCGGGAGCGAAGGTGACCGCGGCGTCGAGGAGCACGCCGGGATCGTCCTCCGACGCCCCCGCCCAGGCGGCGCCCATGCGGCGCGCGAGGTCGCGGTGCCGCTCCTCCCGGGTCAGGACGTACACCTCGCAGTTCCAGTGGAGCGCGACCTGGATCGCCAGGTGCGCCGAGGCCCCGAAGCCGAGGAGGCCGAGCCGTCCGCCGGGGCGGATCCCCGAGAGGCGCAGGGAGCGGTAGCCGATGATCCCGGCGCAGAGAAGCGGCGCGGCGTCGCCGGGCGAGAAGCCCGCCGGCAGCGGGTAGACCCACTCCGCTCTCGCCGTCATCGCCTCCGCGTACCCGCCGTCGCGGTCCCTTCCCGTGAACGTCCCCTTCTCGCAGAGGTTTTCCCGTCCGGACCGGCAGAAGCGGCAGACGCCGCAGGTCGAGGCGATCCATCCCACCCCGACGGCGTCTCCCGGCGCGAACCCCGTGACTCCTTCGCCCAGCGCCGTGATCCTGCCGGCGGCCTGGTGCCCGGGCGTGACGGGAAGCCGGGCCGAGACTTCTCCCTCCAGGATGTGAAGGTCCGTCCGGCAGACGCCGCACGCTTCGATCTCGATCGAGACCTCTCCGGGCCCCGGAGCGGGGAGCGGGACGTCTCTCGCTTCGAGGCGCGCCGTCTCGACGGGACCGGCGCGCTCGACCCTCATCGCCCTCACGCCGGCATTTTCCCCCGGCGGATGCATAATCGGCGTGGGGTCCCCGAATGAAGAGAGTGGACGCGCTGCTGGCCGACTACGCCTCCCACCACCGCACGCGCGGCAACCTCGTCTGCCACGCGTTCGGGATCACCCTGATCGTCTTCGGGATCGTGTCCATGCTGCTCGCGGTCCGCCTTCCGGGAAAGCCTTCCCTGACGGCGGCCGAGATCCTCATCGGCGTCGCGCTCGTCTTCTATCTCTCGCTCGACGTCGCGCTGGGAGTCGCCATCGGCGCCGAGCTCGTGCTGCTCGATCTCGCCGGCCGGGCGGCGGGCGACTGGCGCATCGGCCTCGCGGCGTTCGTCCTGGGCTGGGTCTTCCAGGGGATCGGTCACGCCCGCTACGAGAAGAACCGGCCGGCCTTCCTGAAGAACCTCGCTCACCTGATGGTGGGACCCCTCTTCCTGGTCAACGAGCTGCTGAGGATCCGCCCGGTCGCCGAGGCGAGCCGGGTCTCCCGCTAGGCCTCGACCAGCCGATGTTTCCGATCCGCGACACGATCCCGCGGCGACACTTTCCCTACGCCGTCTGGACGCTGATCGCCATCAACCTCTTCGTGTTCATCCGGGAACTCTCGCTTCCCAGCGACAAGGCAGAAGAGTTCCTCTACCTCTTCGGCCTCGTGCCGGCCCGCTTCACCAACCTGCACTGGGCGGCGTCGATCGGATTCCCTCACACGTATCTCCCTTTCTTCAGCACCATGTTCCTCCACGGCGGCTGGCTCCACATCATCGGGAACATGTGGGTCCTCTGGATCTTCGGCGACAACGTCGAGGACCGGATGGGGCCCTTCCGTTTTCTCGTGTTCTACCTTCTCTGCGGACTGTCGGCGGGGATCGTGCACGTCGTGACGAACCGCAACTCCACGGTCCCGGCGGTTGGCGCCTCCGGAGCGATCGCCGGAGTCATGGCCGCGTACTTCGTCCTCTTCCCGCGAGCGAGGATCATCGCGATGTTCCCGATCGTCTTCTACCCCGTCTTCTTCCAGGTGCCCGCCTGGATCTACCTGGGCTTCTGGTTCCTGATGCAGTTCTTCAGCGGGACGCTGGCCATCGCGACGCACAAGGAAGTCGGAGGCATCGCCTGGTGGGCGCACGTCGGCGGATTCGGCGCGGGCCTTCTGACCTACTGGATCTTCCTGCGCCGGCAAGAGCCGCGGCCGGCAGTCCCCGTCGGCTTCACGTGAGCCGGCGGCCGGCGGGATCCCGGCTCCTCCTCGGCCTGATGTTCGGCGCCGCCGCCTGCGCGGCAGCGCAGACCGGCCCGGCGCCCGCCCTGCGATGGGGAGGGGACGCGGAGGGCGGCGCTCCTTTCGTCGAAGCGGATCCGGCGGACCCGTCGAAGGTCCGCGGGTTCGACGTCGAAGTCGCGGAGACGATCGCCCGGGGCCTGGGCCGCGAGCCCCGGTTCGTCCAGGTCGCGTTCTCCTCGATCGACGCGTCGGTCGCCCGCGGCGACTTCGACATCGGGTTGAGCGGCGTCGAGGACACGCCGGCGCGGCGCGCGATGCTCGCGGCGACGATGCCCTACTTCGAGTTCCGCGAGGTCCTGGCGGTGCGGCAGGCCGACGCCGGAAACTACCGCGGCCTGTCCGACCTGCTCGGCCGCCGCGTCGGAACGCTGGGCGGGACGATCGCCTACGACATCCTGCTCGCCGGCCGGGAACGGCACGGCTACCTGCCGGTGAGCTACGACGACGACGTCCACCCCTATTCGGACCTCGCCGCCGGCCGGCTCGACGCGGTCCTCCTGGACCACATCATCGCCGCGCGGTCCTTGAAACGCGTCCCCGGCCTCGTCGTCGAGCCCGATCCCGTCGCGACCGGCCATTACATCGGCGTCCTTGCGAAGGAGAACACGCGGCTTCGCGACAGGGTCAACGAAGTCCTCGCCGCGGCGATGCGCGACGGGACCCTCGAGCGGATCTACAGGCGCTGGGACATCTGGGACGCCTCGCAGGCGGCGTTCTTCCAGGCATCTCTCTCAACCCTTTCCAGGAATCCCGCCGACGCCGGCTCCTTGGCGGTTTCGTCCTCGCGCTGGGCTTCCGCGATCCGCTACGTCCCTTCCCTGCTGCGCGCGGCGCTGATCACGCTCCTCCTCTCCTGCGCCGCGATGGCGCTGGCGGTCCTCCTCGGCATCGGGATCGCCGCCGGACGGATCTACGGGCCGGGCGCCGCGAGGGCGCTCCTGACCGGGTACGTCGAGCTGGTGCGGGGAACGCCGGTGCTCCTCCAGCTCTTCGTCCTCTATTACGGCCTCTCCTCGGTCGTCCGGCTGCCGGCCTTCGCGGCGGCGCTGCTGGGCCTGGGCCTGAACTACGCGGCCTACGAGAGCGAGATCTACCGCGGGGCGCTGGAGGCGGTCTCCCGCGTCCAGCTCGAGGCCGCGCGCACGCTCGGCTTCTCGGAATGGCTGATCCTCCGGCTGGTGCGCGGCCCCCAGGCGTTCCGGCTCGCGCTCGCCCCGATGACCAACGATTTCGTGGCGCTGCTGAAGGACTCCTCGCTCGTCTCCGTCATCACGGTCGTCGAGCTGACGAAGCAGACCTCCATCTTCGCGACGAACATCGGAAGCTGGGTCCTGCCGGGGATCCTCTGCGCCGCGATCTACCTGGCGATGTCGCTTCCCCTCTCGCGGCTGGCGCGCAGGCTGGAGCGGCGCTGGAGCGCCACCGCGTGACCGAGCTCCTCCAGATCGAGGGGCTGCGGCTCTCGCGCGCGGGGCGCGAGGTGCTGAAAGGGATCTCGCTGTCGGTCCCGCGCGGGCAGGTCGCCGCGCTGATGGGGCTATCGGGGTCGGGGAAGACGACCGCGCTCCGCGCCACGGTCGCGCTCGAGGCGTTCGATGCCGGGCGGATCGAGGTGGACGGCTTCGCGCTGTCGGCCGGTCCCGTTCCGACGGAGTCGCGGCTGGCGCCTCTGCGGCGGAAAGCCGGGATGGTCTTCCAGTCCCACGCCCTCTTCGAGCACCTGACGGCGATCGAGAACGTCGCCCTGGCGCCCATCCGGGTCCTGGGCCAGCCCGAGGCGGAGTCGAGGGAGCGCGGAAGCCTGCTTCTCGATTCGCTGGGCGTCGGGCATCGCGCCACGGCGTATCCCAGGGAGCTGTCGGGCGGAGAGGCGCAGCGAGTGGCGATCGCGAGGGCGCTCGCGATGGATCCGCCGCTCCTCCTGATGGACGAGCCGACCGCGTCGCTCGACCCGGCGCGCCGGGGATCGCTCGGGGAGACTCTCGAGGCGCTCTCGCGCGAGGGACGGGGGCTCTTGATCGCGACTCACGACACGGACTTCGCGTCGGACTTCGCCGACCGCGTCATCATCCTCGCCGAGGGAGTCGTGGCGGAGGAGGGCCCTCCGTCCCTCCTGGCGTCACCCACCCATCCCGCGACTCGAGCCCTTCTCGACTACCGAAAAACCGAGAGACCGCATCGAACGTAACAAAGCGGGTCCTTCACTGTTCGCTCAGATGACAAGGGGGATTCAGTGACAAAGGCGAAACTCTTCCCCCTGTCATCCCGAGGTAAGCGTAGCGACCGAGGGACCTACCTTGGAGGGGACGCTGTCCCTCGTTTCGCGAGAATCTCCTTCAGCCGGTCGATCGGGATGCCCTCCATGGTGCGGCCCTGGTACCCGGTCACCGTCGTCGCTTTTAGCAGCGAGTTGTCAACCGCCTCCTCGACCGACTCGACGGCGGCGAGGAAGAGCGGGCTCACGAAGTCGTTCTGGAGCTCCTCGACCTGCCGGAGAGGCTTTGTCGGCCCGTGGTCCTCGAGGTTCCTCGTCGAGAACGCGATGACGAAGTCTCCCGACCCGTTGCTCATGTAGGAACCCGCCCGCGCGAGACCCATCACCGCGCGTTTCGCCAGGCGCTCCAGGTTCCGCGCCGAAAGTGGCGCATCCGTGGCGATCACGACCATGCAGGACCCGTCGCCCGAGGGACCGGGCGCCACGTCCGTCTTGAAGTCGTAGCGGCCCAGCGCCTCCCCCACCCGCGCCCCATCGATCGTGAGGACTCCGCCGAAGTTGGACTGCACGATGGCCCCCACGGTGTAGCCGCCCAGCTTCTCCGGCAGGACCCGTGAGGAGGTCCCGATGCCGCCCTTCCAGCCGAGCGCGGACGTCCCGGTCCCCGCGCCGACGCTCCCCTCGGCGACCGGCCCGGAGGGCGAGGCTGTCGCGGCCTCGATCGCGGCGATTACGTCCTTTCCGGTCACCCGACGCGCCCGGATGTCGTTCAAGAATCCGTCGTTGGTTTCGCCCACCACCGCGTTGACCGACCGCACCTGCTCGTTGCCGGGCTGAGCCAGCGTCCAGCCGACGACCGCGTCCACCGCGATCCCGACGGCCAGCGTGTTCGTCAGCACGATCGGCGTCTCGAGGTTGCCGAGCTCGCGCACCTGCAGGAAACCGGCCGCCTTACCGAACCCGTTTCCGACGTAGACCGACGCGGGGGCCTTCTTCTGGAAGAGGTTGCCTCCGTGCGGGAGCACCACCGTGACGCCGGTGCGGATCGACTCCCCTTCGACGATCGTCCTGTGGCCGACGCGGACGCCCGGCACGTCCGTGATCGCGTTCCACTTCCCCGCCGGCAGGATCCCGGGCTTCACGCCAAGATCCCTCAGGCGCGGCCGCTCCTCCGCCCATAGCCCGGCCGCCGCCGCGCAGAGAATTAGAACGAGGCAGGCCGGTCTAATTCTTCTCCTCATAGCCGATCTCGTAGCGCGGAGGCTCTCCGCCCGGGCCCTGAAGGTAGTGGTCGAACCACTGCATCAGCCGGAGGCTGTAATCGAGGCGGTGCCCGCAGTTGCGGTTGCCGTGACCCTCGCCCGGGTAGAGCACCAGGCGAACCGGCGCCTTGCTCCGCATCTTCAAGTACCGGTAGAAGACGAGCGACTGGCTCGGGTGAACGCGCGGGTCCTCCTTGCCGTCGAGGATGAGCAGGGGCGTGCGCGACTGATCGGCGTAGAAGATCGGGCTTCGCTCCAGGGCGAGCTTCCAGTCGTCCCACGGCCACCGCATCGCGTGGACGGCCGCCTCCTCCATCGGGATGTCGGTCGTGCCGGCTTTCGAGACGAGATCGCTGATGCCGACGAACATGACGCCGGCCGCGAACCGGTCCGAGTACTTCGTCGAGCACCACGCCGTCGCGTAGCCGCCGTAGGACCCGCCCGTGATCCCGACCTTCGCCTTGTCCACCCGACCCGCCGCGACCAGGTGATCCACGGCGTCCACGAGGTCGTCGAACTCCTTGCCGGCCGGATCGCCCTGCCCCATCTTGGAGAAGGCCACGCCGCGCCCCGTCGAGCCGCGGTAATTCGGATAGAAGACCGCGTATCCCGCCGCGGCGCCGACCTGTCCCGGCTCGCTGTAGTTCGTCAGCCACCCGTTGACGTGATGCCCCTCCGGGCCTCCGTGCACGTAGAGGATCAGCGGATAGCGCTCTCCTTTCTTCTCGTCGAGCGGCCGGATCAGGACGCCCTGGAGCGCGAGGCCGTCGCGGGCCTTGAAGCTGACGACTTCCTGGGGAGCGAGGCGCTTGCCGGAGAGCCAGGGATTGCTGGTCGTGAGTCGGCGCGGCTCTTTGTCGGGCGGCGCCCACCGGTAGACCTCGTTGGGGTGCGAGGCCGTCTGAACCGCCATGGCCACGGTCTTGCCGTCGCGGGAGACGTCGAGCTCCGCGATCGTCGGTCCTCCCCGGTGCTGGTTCGCGCGCCCGGGATTGGCGAGCGAAACGTCCCCGAGGATGGTCTCGACACCCTCGGCGCCGACGAACATCACGGTCTGCGGGTCGCGCCACGCGATCCGCGTCACGTTGCCCTCGTAGCCGGGCAGCAGGTCCGTGGCCGGGCCGCCGGACGCCGGGGCCGCCATCAGCCTGCCGGCGGAGGGGTCGTTGGCGTCGGCGCCGGCGATGTAGGCGAGGTTTTTCCCGTCCGGGCTCCACGCTAGCGTCCCGAGCTTGCCGGGGTTCTCGATCCGGGCGACGATCCGGCCGGTCTCGACGTCCGCGATCGTGACGCGCCGCTTCATGTAGGAGTCGTCCACCAGCGAGGTGGGCGCGAGGGCGAACGCCAGGAGTGTCCCAGCTGGACTCCACTTCGGCTCCGAGGCCGACCCGGCGACGTCCAGCGCCCTGGGTTTCGCGGCAGCGTCCACCGTCGAGGCGATCCAGATCCGGACCGGCCTCGCGCTCTCCTCGTAGACCTGCTGGTTGAGCCCCTTCTTCTCGAGGTCCTTGACTCTCTGGGGCGTCGCCTCGGGCGCGAGGTAGGCCACCCCCCTGCCGTCCGGAGCGAGGCTGAAGCCGGAGATCTCCGCGCCGTGGCAGAGGATCCGGCGGCTCTCCCCGCCGTCGGCCGGGATCGCGAAAAGGCACCGGTTTTCCTCCTTCCCCCGTTTGGCGAGAAAGAAGACTTCGGTTCCGTCCCGAGTCCACGCGATGTCGCCCGCCGTCACCGCTCCGGTTACGAAGCCGCGCGAGACGCCGTCGCGGCCGATCACGTGAAGCTCGGCCCAAGCCGGGCCGTCGTCTTCCTCCGGGACGCGCCTCGGCACCGACAGGATGTAGGCGATGCGCGTGCCGTCGGGAGAAACCGCCACCGACGTCACGGTCTTCAACCTCGCTACATCAAACGGAGTGAGCTTGTCGGACGCCGCCAGCGGCAGGGCCGCGCCCATCCAGAGGAGGCAGGTCCCCGTCCAGGCTCGGCATCGGCGCATGGGTTCCCCTCCTTTAGTTCGAAGAAAGCGGCACTATTCTTTCACGCAGCCGATGAAAACCATTACCGCGGTCACGATCGCGTCCTCGGACTCCGGCGGCGGCGCGGGCGTCCCCGCGGACCTGCTGACCTTCGCGGCGCACGGCGTCCACGGCGCGGCCGTTCTCGTCGCCGTGACCGCGCAGGACACGTCCCGGATCCACGCCATTGAGCCGCTCTCCGCTGGAATCATCCACAAGCAGATGGACGCAGTCTTCGGCGACCTGCGCCCCCGCGCGGCCAAGATCGGTGCCCTCTACGACGCGGCTCGAATTCGGGCGGTCGTCTCGGGGCTGACCCGCCACCGCGCGAAAAACGTGGTCCTCGATCCCGTCCTCGTCTCCAAGGGCGGCCGGAGGCTGCTGGCGTCATCCGCTCGAGCGGCCCTCGTGAATTCCCTCTTTCCCCTCTGCGACCTCGTGACCCCGAACCTCCCCGAGGCCGAGGCGCTTTCGGGAATCCGGATCCGCAGCGACGCCGATCGCCGCGAAGCCGCCAGGGCACTCGCCGCGAAGGGCGCGGGGGCCGTGCTCGTCAAGGGCGGGCATTCTCGAGGCGACGGGATCACGGACCTTCTCTTCGACGGCCGCCGATTTCTCGAGATCCCGGGCCGGCGGCGAAAGACGAGAGCGACGCACGGCCTGGGATGCACGCTCTCCTCGGCCATCGCGGCCAACCTCGCTCTCGGCCGCGGTCTCGAGGAGGCCGTGCGCCTCGGCATCGAATACCTGCGCGTTGCGCTCGCCCGGGGAATCTTCCCCGGCCGTGGATGGGGCACGCCCGGGCGGATCGGAGCGCGTTCGGCGTGATAACTTCGCCGCGTTGCGTCCGGGCATCCATGTCGTCCATTCATAAAACATCGCGCCGGAGCGGATTGGCCGCGCTGCTTCTCGCGGCGGTTGCCGGCGCCGCGGCTTCCCCGTCGCCGGCCCCGGCGAGGTCCGCCGGCGAGACCTACCTGACCTACCTGGACGTCTGCGCCAGCCTGTCGAACCTCACGGAGCTCAAGCCCTACCTTCCTCGGGCGATGGGAGAGGTCCTGGGCCGAATTCCGAGGGACATGCAGGCGCAGATGATCTCCCAGTCGCGCAAGAAGTCGGTCTCCCGCGTCAAGGTTCTGGCCGAAAGACGCCTCGGCGGATCGACGATCCTCGACCTGGAAGGCCATCGCGGCGAGCTCACGATCCACGGGTGGGCGAAGATGATCGTCGAGGACGGGCAGTTCAAGGTCGCCCGCGATGACTGGAACGGCTCCCCGGCGCCCGCTCTCCCGAAGATCCCGGCGAGCGTGGCTCCCGGGAAGGCGGCCGGCGAGTTCACCGTCGAAGGAAAGACCTCCAAGCTCCAGTACGCCTATGCGCGCGAGCTGCCGGATTCGACCGACCCGTCGAAGAAGGGCTACGAGGTCACCGTCTCCGACGTGCCGTGGAACCCCAACGAGCCGGACCTCCTTCGCAGGGTCCGGGCCGGGACCATTCACTTCATCCAGTTCGCGATCTCGGCGGAGAAGCGGGCCACCGGCGTCACGTTGAACAACGACGGCTTCGACCCGGAAGCCATTCGCGTCGTCCTGATCCAGCCGGTCTTCGAGCTGGATAAGTTCGGTCCGGACATCGTCAGCGGGAAGGCCTGGATGGAGACGTTCGAAGAATCGCGAGGGCAGACGTATTACTTCAGCGCGACATTCCGCGCGCTGGTGGAGAAATCTCCTCAATGAAGAGGGGCTCGAGGGCCCACTTCATCGGGATCCTGCCGCTCCTTGCCACGGGCGTCGGCCTTGCTTTCCTTCCTGGATTTCGTTTCCCGCTGGCTTCGATCCGGGTTCCGACCGCGCCCGCGGCTCCGTACGACTGGACCCAGATGAACGGGAATCCGCAGCACAGCGGCAACAACACCTCGGAGACGATCCTTTCCGCGGGTAACGTCCCCAATCTCCAGTTCCTCTGGCAGGCAGCTCTGCCGTCGGCCGCCGACGGCGCGCCCGTCTACCTGACCAACGTGGTCACGCCACAGGGAACGATGGACCTGCTCTACTCGACAACGAAGTCCGGCACCCTCGTCGCGGTCGCCGCTGACACGGGCGCGATCATCTGGTCGCAGGCGCACGGGGTCCAGGGCAACCTGACCAGCTCCTCCCCCGCGATCGATCCCAACCGCCTCTACGTCTACAGCTACGGCCTCGACGGCTACGTTCACAAGCACCAGGTCGGCGACGGTGTCGAGATCACCGGGGGCGGCTGGCCGGAGCTGACGACGTTGAAGGGCAGCGTCGAGAAGTGCACCGGCGCGCTCGCGATCGCGACGGCCGGAAACGGCCATACGTATCTCTATGCCGCCCACGGCGGCTACAACGGCGACGGCGGCGACTACCAGGGCCACCTGACCGCGATCGACCTGGCCAACGGCGCGCAGAAGCTCTTCAACACACTCTGCAGCGACCAGACCGTGCACTTCGTCATCTCGACCGGCTCTCCGGATTGCGCCCAGCGGCGCTCCGCGATCTGGGCCAAGGACGGAGTGCTTTACGACGACGTCACCGACCGGATCTACGCCGCGACCGGCAACGGCCCATTCGACGCCAACACCGGGGGTCACAACTGGGGCGACAGCGTGTTCGCGCTGGCGCCGGACGGATCGGGGATCAACGGCGGGCCGCTGGACAGCTACACGCCGACGAATTACGCCAGCCTCGAGAGCGGCGACGTGGACCTGGGCTCGACGGGGCCGGCGATCCTCC